>JAPLNJ010001054.1 GCA_026692885.1 Planctomycetota bacterium
GCCATCGACGCCCTTGGGATGCTCCCAGAGTCGCGGCGCGACGAACTCGGCGATCAAGCCTTCGCCGTCGAGCGTCTTCTTCATGGCGGCGGCTTCTTTCTTGATCTTGGCCGCCGGCTTCGCTTCCAGGTCCGGCACCGCGTCGTCGTCGTGGAACTGCACGCCGGCAAACCCGAGTTCCTTGTACAGCTTCAGCTTCTTGGCGAATTTCACCGACGGACGCACCGGCGGGCCGAACGGGTCCGCGCCCTCGTGAATGTTCCAGGGACCAAAAGAAAAGCGATATTCGGCCGCCATGAGAGCGCTCCTTTGTGATGAAAGTCTAGTAGGTTCCAAGTGCGGGCTTCGGCCCGCCCAAGCGGACGGCCAGGACGCCGTACGACATCCGTAATCTCGCTGGCAACGCTGAGCATGATATGCGAAAAGACGGGGGTTCGTCTAGTTGCCGCCGTGAGCGAGGCACCAGCGAATGGGTCGCGTGCGACTCATCCCCAAGTCCTCTCGGTGGAATACCGGGGCGCGAGAAGACAAGCTCGGGAGTGCCGCGCCCGTCGACCAGCTGAAACGCAGGGTTCAGCCGATGATCCGCTTCCACCGGTCCAGGTTCCACTGGACCTTCTCGGCGGTGGTCATCTTGCTGAAGTCCGGTTCCGTGGGGGGAACGATGGACTTGCGCCCGGTGGTCGGAGACGCGGGCTGCGGCTTGGAAGTGCCACTGTAACTGGTGGCCGTATCCGTACCTTGGAGGTCGTCTTCCAGCGCTCGGTGCGGCCGTACGCCCAGCTTCTGCAGCTCGCCGTGATACGCCCGCACAGCTTCTTCCGGCCCGATCTGGTCGTCGGCGATGGCCCGGAGGAACTGGACAAAGGTCAGTTGATGCTCGGCGTTGTTGATCTTCCGGCCATACAACGCCGCGTGGGCGCCGTACTTCTTGGCCTCCCAGAGCATGTGGAAGGCGTCCCGTGTGGTGCCAGCCGAGCCGCCGAGGATGCCGACCACCACTGAACGATCGTAGGCCGCCAGGGCCTCCATTGCGGCAGGGCCATGGTAGGCGATCTTCAGGAACACCGGCCGACCCCGGCCGGTCACACCAGCCAGCGTGCGGGCGATGTGGTCGCTGTTGAACCGGCCGATATCCTGCGGGCAATGTTCGCCGCAGGCATTGGGATCAAAAACTTCCAGAAAATGTCGAAAACCCTTCTGCTCCGCCTCCACTCGGAACTCCTTGTAGGCTTCCAGGACCTGCCGATCCAGCTCGACGTCGTTGTTGAATGTGACCGAGTACAAGCCCAAGTCGACGCCCAGTTTCCGCTCCTGCGGTTCGCACTCGGCCTTGCCGCATTGGGCATGGTCGAGCGTGGCGCTCCGGAAGGTCCGGGACGGCTGCGACCCATAACGCCCCAACCCGCCAGCCAGCCAGATCTCGCTTGTGTCGTTAGCGCGGATGGCGGGCGTGATGGGGCTGTTCTCGAACAGGCGTTCCTGGAGGGTGAGTATCTCGCTGGTGCTGCAGCTCATGAGCATAATGTCGACGAGTCCTTGGTGGACGATGTCGCGCATCTGCTGGCGGTATTCCTGTAGCGTGCGGAAGCGGGCCTCGTGACCGTGATATTCGGGACTCCGACCGGGTGTCGACAAGCCGTAGGCCATGTCGCCATCCTTGGCATCGGCTAGGATGAAGTCCCGGCAGGAGGGATCGGCGTGAATGCGGGCCAGCTTTTGGTCGAGTGTTTTTTGCATGGAATCGGATGGGGCTGCTCAATGGTGGTGATCGATTGTGGTAGACGTCAGCGATGAATTATAGCTCAGACCGTAGAACTGCGAAACTGCGACTGAACTCGTTCGTATCCAGGTATCCAGGGACAAAGCTGCGGTGCGAGCCTGCCGAGCGTCGTCCATCGTCAGCGATCTCAAGGCACGTCCGTTTCAGCCCGAGTTCGTCAGCAAGGCGAGCGGCAGGAAATAACTTACCCGTAGGTCGGCCTTTCCAGGCCGATCGGGACGGTCTTGGAAGACCATCCTACATTAAGTCGGGTAAGTTATTTCCTGCCGCTCGCCCAAGATGAACTTCGATTACCCATCAAGGGGTCTCCGGCAATCTAGCACTGCTAGCACACCTGCAAGAATTGCATCTTTATCACCGCAGCGATTTGCTGTAGGATTCCCGCCTTGGCAGAATGGAGTCTGCCAGCGCCGACCCATTGGTGCAGTTCACAGGACGTGCGCTGCCTCAAGAACCAGCCCCGCCGATGACTCACACATCGGCGGGGCCATTTTCGTTACAGGAGAAGCTATGGAAGAGAATCAAGTCGTCAAGAAACCTATGAACAGAACGGAAATCCTCGCTGCCCTGAGCGAGACGACGGGCCTCACGAAACAGCAAGTCGCGGGCCTGTTCGATGAACTTGCCAAGTTGATCGGCAAGAATCTGGGCGATGCTGGCCCTGGTATCTTTGCCATCCCTGGCCTGCTGCAAATCAAGGTCGCCCGCAAGCCCGCGACGGAAGCACGCAAGGGGATCAACCCGTTCACCAAAGAGGAGATGGTTTTCAAGGCGAAGCCCGCCAAGAACGTCGTCAAGGTCGTCGCCTTGAAGGGGCTGAAGGAATTGGTGTAGGAACGGCGTTGGGCAGATACCTACAATAACCACCCCACCCCATGAGGGCAGGCAGGAGCGAAGCGGAACAAGTCACCCCTTGGCTGGCCCGCGCAAAACCGGGGACTCGGGCGTCAAACGGATGGTCCTGTTTTCGTTCCGCCCCCATCCGGGCTTGCCCCGGTGGAGCGAGGTTTCTGGACTATACGCCACGGGTCCGCAACCGCCTCACTTCTTCCGCCGCCGGAGGCGGCAGGCGGCGGAAGATAGCACGGCTAGAGTCTGCCAATGTAGTGTACGAAACCCACTTCCACCGGGGCGAGCCCGGATGGGGACCCGACATGCGTTGTTGTTGCGCCGGTCCTAAAGCACCACAACGTTCCCATCAAGGCCAGCGGGTGGAACGTGGCGAGATGCTTGCAGCCTGTGGTGGTCAGGATTATGCTTACCCCGTCCAAAAAACGGACGACTTCCACATTTTACATCATAGCCCTGGGAGCAAACGATCATGGCGATTAACCGACGCACGTTGTTGGCAAGTGGAGCAGCTTTGGCAGGCTTGTCGTATGTGGGTGGCGAGTTGCGAGCAGCAGCTGTTGCCAATTCCGAAATGCCAAAGGACGGAATCATTCTGACCGCGACAGTGAAGGCCAAGCCGGGACAGGAAGCGGCGCTACAGGAAGTCCTGGTGGCCCTGGTCGAGCTGACTCGGCAGGAACCCGGTTGCCTGTGCTACAATCTCCACCAGTCGAAATCCGATCCGACAGAATTTATGTTCTACGAGCAGTGGGCCAGCAAAGAAGCGATCGATGCCCACGGAAAAACGCCCCACATGAAGGCCCTTGGCGGCAAGCTCAAGGACAAAACGGCTAAGGGCGGCGGGGTCGTCTTCTACGAGTTGCTGAAGTAGGACGCCTTAACGAAGTTGTCTAATCGGTCTCCATGCCCTGTCCGCCCGGAAAGACCTGGGGCGTGGTCAGCTGGCAGAGGTATCCCAGGGACGAAAGTAGATGGTGTTAGGCAGGCAACGACCAGCGCCGACCGAAGTCTCGAGCAGGCCCCGTCTCGCCAGGGCGCTGGTGGCACTGCTCCTGACTGATTACCGACCCGTCACCATTTATGCCCGAAACCCTCACCGGACTGATCGAACGTGTCACGTACCACAACCCGGAAAACGGGTTCGCCGTGCTCAAGGTGCAGGTCAAGGGCCGCCCGGATTTAGTGACCGTCGTGGGCAGCACGACTTCGGTTTCGGCGGGCGAGCACCTGGAAGCGACCGGCCGCTGGGTCGTTGATCGGGAACACGGTCCGCAGTTCAAAGCCGACGAACTGAAGACGACACACCCGGCGTCGGCCGAGGGCATCGAAAAGTACTTGGCGTCGGGGGCGATCCGCAGCATCGGTCCCAAGCTGTCCGCCAAGATCGTCGGGATCTACCAGGAACGAACGCTCGAAATCTTCGAGACGGCCCCCGATTTCCTGCTCCACATCAAGGGGATCGGGCAGGAGCGGCTAAAGCGAATTCGCCAAAGCTGGCAGGAACAGAAGGGCGTTCGGAAGATCATGTTGTTCATGACGGAGCACGGCATCACTTCGGGCCGGGCTGTCAGGATCTACCGGACTTACGGCCAGGAAGCCGTCGCGAAGATCAAGGAGAATCCCTACCGGCTGGCCGACGACATTCGGGGGATCGGGTTCAAGACGGCCGATGAGTTGGCGGCCAAGCTAGGAATCGACCGCAACAGTCCCTATCGGGCACGGGCTGCGGTTCAGTACACGCTTCAGGAACTCGCCGGGCAGGGGCACGTTGGACACCCGGAACCGGGTGTCGTGGAGCACACCACCAAGCTGGTCGAGATCGACCAGAAGATTGTTGAGGATGCGGTACAGGCTGCCGTGGGCGACAACTCAGTCATCCGGGACACTGTGGCTGGCGAACCCTGGTTGTATCTGACTGGCCTGTACCGGGCCGAAGTTGGACTGGCCCACTCCGTCCATCGCATCGCTTCGGCCACACCGCATCCGTTGCCCAGCATCGACATGGAGAAAGCCCTCAGCTGGGTTGAGAAACGCCTGGACATTCACTTGGCGGTGAGCCAACACGAAGCGATCCGGCAGGCGTGCCAGCAGAAATTGCTGGTCATCACAGGCGGGCCGGGCGTCGGTAAGACGACCCTGGTCCGCAGCATTCTGGAAATCTTCAGCGCCAAGAAGCTGACGTGCGTGTTGGCAGCGCCCACCGGTCGGGCCGCAAAACGGCTGGCAGAAACGGCGGAGCGAACGGCTAAGACCATCCATCGGCTGCTGGAGTTTGATCCGACTACCGGGGACTTCAAACGCAACCAGCAGAATCCGCTGAAAGGCGATTTGTTTGTAGTGGATGAAACGTCGATGGTGGATGTCGTCCTGGGACATCAGTTCTTGCGGGCCGTGCCCGCCAAGGCCTGCGTGATCCTGGTCGGTGACGTGGACCAACTTCCCTCGGTTGGCCCTGGTTCCGTGTTGGCCGATCTGATTTCTTCCGGCGTGGTGCCGGTGGTCCGCCTGACCGAAATCTTCCGGCAAGCCGCCGAAAGCCAGATCGTCACGGCCGCCGGTGCCATCAACGCAGGCCGGACGCCCAACTTGGCCACACCCGCAGGGCTGGGCGACTTCTACTTCATCGAAGCCCAGGAACCGGAATCCATCCAGGACTTGATCGTGCGGTTGGTCAAGGAGCGGATTCCGCAGCGATTTGGGTTTGATCCCAAGACCGACATCCAAGTGCTCACGCCCATGAACCGTTCCTTGTTGGGCGCACGCAACCTGAACCAGGTGCTGCAAGGAGCATTGAATCCCGGCGACGGTGGCCCGGAGGTTGAGCGGTTCGGCTGGACGTTTCGGATCGGGGACCGGGTGATCCAGACAGAAAACGACTACGACAAAGACGTGTTCAACGGCGATCTGGGGCTGATCGAGAAGATCAACCGGATCGAGCAGGAGTTGGTGGTCAACTTCGAGGGACGGCAAGTCGAGTACGACTTCGGTGACTTGGACGAGTTGGCTCTGGCCTACGTGCTGTCGATCCATAAATCGCAAGGATCGGAGTTCCCCTGTGTGGTGATCCCGGTCCACACGCAGCACTATATGATGCTCCAGCGAAACCTGCTTTACACGGCAGTCACCAGGGGCAAGAAGCTGGTCGTGTTGGTCGGAACGAAGAAGGCCTTGGGGATGGCGGTGCAGCGGCAGGATACGGCCCAAAGATACGCGGCCTTGCGGAAGAGGTTGCAGGAGGCATAGGAAAAGGATGGCGTCTGCCAAGTGCCGGCGGGGAGAGGGGGCAGGGGAATGTTGGGTACGGGGAATGGGGAGCTGGGTGGGCCTGGATCGTAAGGTTGCGCAGAACGCTAGTACTTTGTCAAGGCCGCCAGTGCCGTTGCTCCACCTCTTGGCCTTCGAACACTGGCGAAGCCAGTGGCACCCAACCCTAAGATCGTGGGTTGTGAACGACGCTAGCCGCCGGTTCCGAACGCCGCCAGCGGCTAGCGCCAAACGCTATTTTGGCCCTTGCGCGTAAAGAATGAGACTTAACGGCTCAGCAGGGACGGGGCGCGAGACAAGGGGTCAGACGTACAGATTTCAGTTTTCGCGGGCAGAGGCTTCTCATGGGCTTGGGCACACGACCGCGAAAACTGAAATCTGTACGTCTGACCCCAGCCGGCGGTCCGTCTATGCGAAACCGTAAAACCCCATTCTTGACACCGACAACCCCGAAAACCGTTTGGTGCTAGCGCCGTTCCGCTCACCCATCGCTGACGCTTCGCGCTTACGATGTGCAACATTCCGATCAAGGCCGTGCCTGGCTCAACGGGCTTTGGCGATTTTGTTGGCCCCCAGCAGTTGTACGTAGTCACGCGTGATGGCCAGGATCTCGTTGAAGTAATAATCCCGCCTGATCACACTCTTGTTTTGTTCCTCCTGCTCCTTCAACTGCTTCTCTTCCTCTTTATCCGCGTCCAGGTCCGCCCGTTCGGCGAAGAATTCCTTCTCGTTCAGCGAGACCATCTTCTTCGCTTTCTGCGTCTTGTACCGGTCGATGTTGCGCATCAACTTGGCGAACTCCGTGGACTTGCCGATACGCGACTGGGACTGCGCTGACAACGGCTGGATGACCGCCGGAGTCACCATGTTGTAGCGGGCATAACGGGCCGCGGGCACCCGGTCGAACTCGATGGCATAATCCAAGTCGGCTTCCGAGATGCCCTCCATGTAATTGCTGATCGACGGCAGTTTGACGTCGGCCAAGACCCCGCGTTTCTGAGTGCTGTCGCCATCGGGCCGATAGAATTCCTGCATGGTGATCTTCAGGGCGCCCAAATTCGGCGGATTGGGGATCTTGAACAATTGCGAACCCAGATCCAGCAGGCTCTGCACCGTGCCCTTGCCGTGCGTGGATTCATCGCCCACGATCAAGCCGCGGTGATAATCCTGGATCGCGCCGGCCAGAATCTCACTGGCGCTGGCGCTGAACTTGCTGGTCACGACCACCAGCGGACCGCTCCAAGCCATGCCCGGCTCCGTGTCGTCGTACTGCTGCACGCGACCCTCGGCGTCCTTCACCTGGACCACCGACCCGCGATCGATGAACAGGCCGGTCAGACTGATGGCTTCGGTCAGACTGCCACCGCCGTTTCGGCTCAGATCCAGCACCACGGCGTCGACACCTTTCTGATTGAAACCTTCCAGGATCTTGGCCACGTCCCGAGTCGTGCTCTTGTACTCCTCGTTGCCTTTGCGTGCGCCTTCCATGTCCATATAGAAGCTGGGCAAGTCGATCACGCCGATTTTCAGGGGTGACCCGTCGCTCTTCTTGCCTTCCTCGACGATCTCGCCGCGCGCTTCGCTGTCCTTCAATTCGATCGTGGCGCGTGTGATGTTGTAGATCTTGGTCTCCGTGCCGGCGGTGGGTATCACGCCCAGCCGCACGACCGTGCCGGTCTTGCCCCGGATCTGCTTCACCACGTCGTTCAACTTCATGTCGACCACGTCCACCATCTCGCCGTCCGCGCCTTGGCCGACGCTGACGATGCGATCCTCCGGCTTCAGCTTGCCGTTCTTGTCGGCCGCACCGCCGGGGATGATCTTGGAAATCACCGTGTAACCGTCCACCATCTGCAGCGCCGCGCCGATGCCTTCCAGATTCAGCCGCATCAAGATGCGAAAGTTCTCCAACGAACTGGGCGACATATACGTCGTGTGCGGATCGTAACTGGTGGTAATCGCCGACAAGAACATCTCCAGCAGTTCATCGGGATCCGTCTGATGCATCCGCTTGTCGAAACTGTGATAACGCCGGGTCAATTTCTCGCGTGCTTCCGGGCCCTCCTTCTTATCACCCTTCAGGACCAACATGTCGTACTTGATGCGTTTGGTCCAGCGAGTCTGGGCTTGCTCGATGTTCTGCGCGTACTGAACTTGCTCCGGGTCCGTAACCATCGTATCTGCGGTGGCAAAATCAAAGTCGCTCTTCAGCAGCTCGTCGACCATTTTGACTCGCTCGTCGACCCGCGTCAGGAAACGCTGGAAGACGGCATACGCGAAACTGATGTCTTTGTTCTTGAGCATGTCGTCCAGATCGTTCTGACGCCGCATGAACTCGTCAATGTCGGACTTCAGGAAGTACATCTTCATCGGGTCCAGCGTCTTCAGGAACGATTTCATGCCGCGCCGAGAGATTTCGTCGTCCAGCGGGTGCTTGCTGAGATGCTCGCGTTTCAGCAACTCCGTGACTACGGTCGTGACATGCCGATCATTCGGCCGCGGCGCAACCAGCTCCGCCGGAACCAGGGACCACAGACCCGCCGTTACCGCCAAGCCGAGGCCGAGCGTGAGCAGGAAGACCGGACGAAAAACACGGGTCGAAACCAGCTTGAAAACTCGCATTACAATCCCTCGAAGGACGCGCTGAAGGTAGAGGCTTCCTAAGTTGCCGAATTTGAAAGAGTTAATGATCGTAGACGGAATTGATCCGTCCGGCAAGATCACTGGACCGCCGCGGGTGTAAAGAACGCGACAGGCGGGGGTTCGCCAACCCCCGGGAAAGCAACATCATGCCTGGAACATGGTAGCGGAGCGGCGACATTCGTCAACACTCCGTCAACCCTTGATTACGCCGCGATGGCCTTGATCGGAACTCTGCGCAGCACGCTAGCAGCGGATCGTCGTGACCCGAAGTCACAGCCAGAAGCAACCCCAGGTAGGCCGTGTTGTGCGAAGGTTTCGTACATGCTTTTATCGTCCCACGGTCCACCGATAGACGAGATACAGACACAGGCCGACACCAATCGCAATCCACCAGGGCTTGCGCGGGGGCGCAGCTTCCTCGTCCGACAAGTAGTTCTCGCAGTAGGGGCAGCGGGGCGCATCCGCATAGATCGGTCGCTGGCAATACGGGCAAGGCAGAGTGGTATCATCGTCGTCCGAGTTATCGTCGTCCGAGTTATCACCGTCCGGGTTATCGCGATCCTCGTCGCCGTGATCCTCGTCCCAGGCATCATCCAATCGGGTACGTCGCGCCATGCAGGGTTCCTCCTCCCGACGAGTTCGTGTGCGAACAGGTTCGGTGTTCGACTCGCGGAGTTGCTTCAGCCGTTGCTCGAGTCGTTCGGCAAACGTCGTCCGCCGACTGATCCACCGGACCTATACCGCCACCATGATATCGACTTTTTCTGCCGACTGCTCTAAATTGAGCGTATGACCAAAATCGCCGACAAGAACCCGTTTCCCGGCATGAATCCCTACCTGGAGCAGTATTGGCGGGATGTCCACACCCGACTGATGATTTACTTGTGCGACCAAGTGCAGGGACAGTTGCCCGCAGGCCTGTGGGCCAGCGTCGAGGAACAGGTGACCGTCGATGCTGAAGACGACGAGCGGGCCAGATCGTTTCATCCGGATGTGCACATCGGTGAAGACTGGCTGGTGGCCGAGGGACTTCGGTCATCCGGCACGGCTGTTGCGGAACCCCTGGTACTGATCGAGCCGAGCGAGAAGCCGCAGCGTTACGTGCAAATCGTCGATGCGGGGGGACGCGTTGTCACCGCCGTCGAAGTCCTGAGCCGCACGAACAAGCTTGCGGACGACGGACGACGGGCCTATCGGCGCAAGCAACGGGCCTATCTCGAAGGCGGCGTCAATCTTGTCGAAATCGACTTGGTACGAGACGGCGCGCACATCGTGTTGGCACCGCTGGAGCAGATCCAACCGTCCCTCCGTACGCCGTACTGGGTCAGCATCTGGCGGGTGGCTCAACCGGAGGCCCGCTTTGCCTATCCGCTGCCCCGGTCGCAACCGTTGCCCCGGATTCCCCTCCCGTTGCGCCGACAAGACTCGGACGCCGTGGTGGACTTGCAGGAACTGATCGAGCTGTGCTACGACCGTGGACGCTATCATGCGCGGATCGACTATCGGCTGGATCCGGAGCCGCCCCTGCCGGCCGCGGACGCGCGTTGGGCCGACGAGTTGCTGCGCGGTCTGGGCCTTCGCTGCTGAGTAGCACCTGGCTGATGCTGACTGTTTCGATGCTCCCCTCCGGCCACGACACCGGAACCACTCTTGAACCTCTGAAAGGAAGTCCTCCTATGGTCCGCAAGCTGCAACTGTCTGTCACACTGGCACTATGTCTCATCTGCTGGCCCACGACGCGGGCGTCAGCCGCGGACAAGGCCGAGTCGGCCGGGGGGAAGCGGGGACCGGACGTGGTGTTCGTGCCGACGCCGGACGACATCGTGACTAAGATGCTGCAGCTGGCCGGGGTGACCAAGGACGACGTACTCTACGATCCCGGTTGCGGCGACGGCCGAATCGTGGTCACCGCGGCCAAGAAGTTCGGCTGCCGTGGCGTGGGCATCGACATCAGTTCCCAACGCGTGAAGGAGGCGGTGGCCAACGCCCGCCGCAACAACGTCGACAAACTCGTCAAGATCGTGGAGCAGGATATCTACGAAGTGGATCTGAGCGAAGCGACGGTCGTCGCGTTGTATCTGTTGCCGAGCATGAACGTCAAACTGATCCCGCAACTGCAAAAGCTCAAGCCCGGCTCGCGCATCGTGGCACACGACTACGGATTCGAAGGGCGCGTGAAGCCGGACCAGTCCCTCACCGTGACCTCGAAAGAAGACGCGGTCGAGCATCACATCATGCTCTGGAAGACGCCGTTCAAGGTCGGGCCGGCGGAGAAGACCGACCAAGCCGAGACGTCCTCCGAAGAGGAGTGAGCCGCGTTCCCGTAGGGTACATCAAGCGGAGCGCCGATGTACCTTGGCATGGCCGAAAAACAATGTCGCCGTTTGACGTTCCACCCCTCACCCCAGCCATCCCCCCGGAGTACAAGGGCCGAGGGAGTCATTCTTCGGCCGTGCTTGGGGACCGTTCATTAGCAAGACCGTCGATCAACCGGTACATCGGCGCTGCGCTTGATGCACCCTACGCCTTGCGTACCGCGTCCAACATGGCCACCACATTCTCCGGCGGCACGTTGGTCATGATGTTGTGCACCTGCTGAAAAATGAACCCGCCGCCGGGCGCCAGGATCTCCACCTGCCGCTGCACGTGTTCAGCCACCTCCCGAGGCGTGCCGTTGGGCAGGCTGGTCCGCGTGTCGCAGCCCCCGCCCCAGAACGTCAGCTGCTGGCCGAATTCGGCCTTGAGCTGCGCCGCGTCCATGCCTCGACAACTGATCTGCACCGGATTGATCGCGTCCAGCCCGGCTTCGATCAGATCCGGCAGCAACTCGTACACGCCGCCGCAACAGTGCAACATCACCTTGACGTTGGCCAGTTCCTTGGCGCGCATCCACATCCGCTGGTGCCGCGGCTTGAAGAACTCGCGGTACATCACGGGCGAGATCTGCGGCCCGTTCTGCATGCCCAGGTCGTCGCCGAACAGAATGACGTCGATCGACGGACCGACGGCGGCCAGGAACCGCTCCAAATTGGCCAGGTGCAGCTCGACCAAACGATCCAGGAAGGCATGTGCCCGGTCCGGATCGCCGGCCAGCAACATGAAAAAGTTGTCATTGCGGTACAGGAACTGGCCGACCTCCAGCAAATTGCCACCGAACAGGCCAATGATCGCCCGCTCGGTACTGGCCCGCAGCCGGGCGGCCCCTGCACGCAATTCGTCCGCTCCCACCGCGCCGCCCGGCGGCGATCGGACGCTGGTCCACATGCTCTCGACAAACGCCTCCGGAATGTGATCCAGATCGTCCTGCTCGGCGAACGGGTAATAGGTCTGCTCGAAGTACAACGCCCCATCCGGCATCTCGGCCACGACGCGCCCGGTATTCGGCGATCGGATGACCCAGCGTGCGCCATCCCGTTGGGGATTGACCCAGATGGGCATCTGGCACGGCGTGCCGTCCGGCAACACCCAGTCCGCCCAATCGTCGTCCGACAAGGAAAAACCGCGGCCCAGTTCGATCGTGTCCACGCCGAACCGTTCCAGCACATCCTGGTCGACGATGGCCAGCTGCTGGACCGGGTCATACACGCGAATCGGCCGTGGCTCCAGGTCCAAGTACTTGCGCAACTTGGCATAAGCGATCGCAGCGATGCCCGACGAGCGATGGCCCGAAAAATCGATTGGCACCTGGTCCGGTTGCTGGTGGTTCAGTGCCGCCAGGACACGTTCGCGGGGGTTCATGGGAAAGTCTCCTTCAAGCTGTATTGGGTTGTGGCTATCATTCTTGCACGTCTCCCCACCCGTAGGCAAGCGAGGGTGGGTGCTCACCTGCTACGTACAGCACTCGCCGCAAGTTGACCAGTTCCTCACGGTTCAGGTGTAGCGCGTCGACGGTAGCTCGCCCGGTAGCAGTGATTCCGATGACCAGCTCGTAATTCCCGTCCCAGGCAAAATGCTCTTCCCAACGTTGCTGCCGCGGATGGAACAGTGGTGTTAGCCTCTGGCTCACGGGGTCCAGCGCTGCCGTCCGGCAGTACTTGTGGCTGTTGCAGCCCTGACATGCTAACGCGAGATTATCGAGAACAGTCGGGCCGCCGGCACTACGCGGGGAAATGTGATCGAGAGAAAACGACTGCGTCGAGAATCGCGATTGACTCCGGCAGTATTCGCAGCATCCCTGCGCTCGTCGTTCGACATGTTGCCGAAGCGTCATACCCACGGGATTACTCTCGTCTAGCGGGATCGATCTGCAACTCCCGCAGGAGTTTCGCCAAGGTCATCCCGCGGAGTTCGGCCAACGTCGCCAAGGCTTGCACTCGGGCCACATCGAGCGACTCGGCTTCCTTGGTTAGCCGCAGCAACGCCTCGTGCTCATCCGGGCTTAGGGTTTCAGCATCGCGAGTGGCGCGAAGCTCATCGTATCGGGCCTGCACTTCCTGGGGCAGACGCCGGTTGATGATCAGCAGCAATTCGGCCTCCTGATTCGGTAGGGGTCGAGCGTGACGTCGAGCTTGCAGTGCCAAGACCTCCGACGCAAACTCGTGAAGTTCGAGTTCACTCAGCTGTTCCGCGGCGGCGACCAGCGTCCCGACCGACATATCGGCCGCAAGTTGTGTGGTGGTCATGAGTGGTTCCTGTCAAATGACTAGCCCGATGGCGTCTCGAATCCCGGCGTGCCCCTGATTATAGCCGGCAACCTCACTGACGGGAATTCCCGGCCTTGCTGTGAAATCCGAACCGGGCCTGCGTAAGTCAGTGCAATTTCGTCTGCACCTGCTGCAAGGCCGGGTAGAGATTTTCGAACACGGCAAACCACTCGCGATAGCGGGCATGCGTTGCCGGGTCCGGTTCGTACAGCCGGCCGGGACGGTGTACTTGAGCGAAGGCGTCCTGTTCGTCGCGATACACGCCCACACCGATACCGGCCAGAACCGCGGCGCCCAGGACGACGGCTTCTTCCAGGTCGGGCACCTGGATGGGCGTGCCCACCACGTCGGCCTTGTTCTGGAGCCAGAATTCGTTGTGGATCGCTCCGCCAATCGCCACGATTTGATCCGGTCGCACGCCGAGTCCCTGCTCCATACCGCGAACCACCTGCAGGAACTGGTAATCCAGCCCTTCGATCACGGCACGCAGCATGTCGCCTTTGGTACAGATGTTTCTTAAGCCGACGAACGCGCCCAGCGAGCGGTGATCGACGATCGGGCAGTGACTGCCGGACATGTGCGGCAGGAACAGACAGCCGTGAGCACCTGGCGGAGCGGCTGCCGCGGCCTGCATCAAGTAGTCCCAATCGACACCACCCTCGTGCTCGGCGCGCTCCCGCTCCGGGACGCCGTACTCGCGGCGAAACCATTCCAAGTGGTCCGCCGCGACGGTCGCGCCCATCACGGCCCACATGCCACGCGCAACATGCGAATCCACCAGAATGCCCATCTCGCGAATGGCCGGCGTAAGTACCGGCTCAGGCACGGCCGCTACCACCATTTCCCACGTGCCGGTGACGTCGCAAACCACGCCGGGCTGGAACGCCCCCGTCGGCAAGGCGCCGCAGAGATAGTCGTGACCGCCCAGCACCACCGGTGTGCCGACCGGCAAACCCGTGGCCTCGGCCGCCGCCGCATGCACCTCGCCCAGCACCGTGCCGCTGGGCTGCGGGTCGCACAGCAGTCCGCGGTCGATCCCGGAAATGCTCAGCAAATCGTCCGACCAACCCCGCTTCCGTTGGTCGAACAACAGGGTGGTCGAGGCCATGCTGTAGTCGGTCGCCAACGTGCCGCAGAGCAGGAAGTTGACGAAGTCCTCGATCAGCACCCATTTGTGGGTGCGCGCCAGGATCGCCGGCTCGTGCTCGCGCATCCAGAGCAGCCGCAGCGCCGTATTGAACACCCACAGCTGGTTGCCGCCGACGGCAAACTGTCGTTCTGCGCCGACCTGCTCCAGCCACCACTGGTACTGCGGTTCCGTCCGCGGGCAGTGCCACGAGATGAACGGGTACAACCAGCGGCCGGACTTGTCCAGCGGCACCCCGTCCATGCCCATCCCCGTGACGGCGACGCCGCGAATTTGACGCGGATCGTCCAGTTGAGAGATGGCCTCGCGCAGCGACTCCGCTACGCCGCCCCAAATCTGCTCCGGCTTCCAGATCGCCCACTGCGGATGGTCGGGATCTGGGTTGAACCGTTGCGTCGGCCGACTGGCACGGGCGAGAGCTTTGCCCGTGGCGTCGTAGACGATGGCCTTGAGGTTCGTAGAGCCGAGATCGATGCCGACAAGATAACTCATGGTCGTTGCTCCCAAGTAGGTCAGCCTTTCCAGGCTGACGTCATCACGCTGACATCGTCAGGCTGGAAAGCCTGACCTACCTCCGGCGCTACGCAAACGTATTCCCCGTATCCTCGTCGCCCCAGTTATCCAGCTGCAGCGGATACTTCCCATACACCCGCACCGCGTTCCACATGGCCAAGTAGTTACCGGGCTTCACAGCCGAGTGAATGCTGTTGCTGGACGACAGGATCAAGCCGCCACCAGGTCCTGCCTGGCGAATCACCTCCCGCGTTTCCCGCACCGTGTCTGCCACGCTGCCAAAGGTTAGCGTGTGGGCGCAATCGACGTTGCCCTTCAAGGCGATGCGGTGGCCGTAGTCGCGTTTTAGTTGAGCGATGTCCATGCCGGCGACCGGATCGATCGGGTCCAGGCAGTCGATGCCGGAATCGAGAATCCACGGCAGCAGCGACATGACGTTCCCGTCGGTATGTTTGATCACGTACAGGCCCTGCTGCTTGAAGCCCTGCACGACCCGTTTCAACGGCTCGGCGAACAACGACTCGAACGTGTCCGGCGACATCAGCGGCCCGTGGGTCGAGGCGAAATCGTCGCCCGTGAAGACGAAGTCCGCACCGCGCCGAGCGACTTCCTGGGCCATCTCCAAGTTGCTTTCGACCGACAACTCGACCAACTTCGCCACCAACTCCTGATCCGCGGCCAGGGCCATCAGGATGCCTTCGTAGCCCATCAGGTTGCGCGGAATGGAGAACACGTCATTCAGATGGACGCCGACGGCCAGTTGGCCCTTGTACTTGGCGACCATGCGATCCAGGCTGGCGTACCGGCCTGGCGCATGCGGGTCCGGCGGCGAGTAGTTGCGAAAGTCGTCCAGGGTCTGGATCGGGCCTTCGATGGGCACCATGTGCTCTTCGCCGGAATCCTCCTGAACCACGCCCCATTCGTTGCGATACTTCTTGTCGCCGATTTTTTCTTTACTGAAGTTCGGACCGGTCAGGATCGCGTCGAGTCCCATCCGGATCGTGAATTCTTCCATCGTCGAGCCCGGCAGAATCGCCTCGCGGACCCGGTGGTCGATGATCCATTCAAAATGCGGGATGCGGTCCGGTTCTTCCCGGCGCAGGGTCCGCAGAACGCGTTCAGCAGAGGTGAGTTCGGCCATGCTTGATCCTTATCTTTCGTCTTTCGACCCCGAATGGCGTTGAGCGTACCAACCGCCCAACTGCCGGTCAATCGTCCCAGCCCCGTTCAGTCAGCGCCAAACGGCATTTTGGCCCTTGCGCGTGAAGAATGAGACTTAACGGTTCAGCGGGGGCAGGGCGCGAGACAAGGGGTCAGACGTACAGATTTCAGTTTTCGCGGTCGTGTGCCCAAGCATAGGGAAAGCCTTCTGCCCGCGAAAACTGAAATCTGTACGTCTGACCCCAGCTGACGGTCCGTCTCTGCGAAACCGTAAAACCCTGTTCTTAACACGGACAACCCCGATAACTGTTTGGTGCTGGTTCTCGATGGGGCCCTCTCCGAAAATGGGACAGGCACCGGGCATCCATCCCCCAGAGCCAGTCCCATTTTCGGAGCAACCGCTCACTGCCCCAGGATCTCCCGCGCCCACGCCTAGTCCTCTGGCGACAGCGGCGGCTGCGGGGTGCCGCGGTAGATGCGTTTGGCATACTTGGCGGCATCGTAGACGCGATGCAGTGCCACTTGCAGATCCAGCCGGACGTCGGGGTCGGGCACTCGCAAGGGGATCGGGATCACCGGCAGACGATCCCGCAAACCGATCGGCCACAGGCCCACCTTCGGTCGCTCCTCGCTACGGCTGACCAGGACGCAGTAGTCACAGGTCGCGAGACCATCCACAGGCAGACGCGGGCCGCCCCGCAGCAGATCGAGTTCCACCAGGTGCACGTCGCTGTTGTAGATCTGTCGGCGTTTGGCCAAGTACTGATCGCGATCACCGCCGGTTCGCTTGTCGGTGGGACTGAGTAACTCCAGGACCGTGACGAGTTGTTCGTCAGCGGCATGGCGGATTTCCAGGTAGGAATGCCGTTCCACATCGACGGCTGGAAACAGCAATCCATAGGTTGGGGCCTCCAGGACAGTGGTCGAGAGCCCGGGCGCTGGACCGCCCCGCACACGGTCCACCGCCACATCCGCCCGCCCCAGGTAGCGGCGTTCCTCGGCTGACAGTTCGTGAATGAACAGCTGTTCTTCGAGCTTCACCAGATAGGTCGACGTCAGCTGGTCTTCCAGCAACTCTCGCAGCACGGGAATCAGGCTCTGGTGAAAGTCGTGAAACACGCCACTCTGTTCCAGGAATGGGTTCATACCGGGAAATGGCGACGGCATCAGACGTTTCCTCCATCAATTGGGCTGAACAGGCTGTCCGTCCCCTCATGAGCGGCAAGGCGCTAGCCGCCGGTGGCGTTGGGAACCGGCTCGCGCCGTGCCGCTCACAACCCTCGATCTTAGCCTTGAAGACGCACCCGCCTCAAGACCCTGTCCTTCGCTGCGGCGACTGCACCTTGGCATTCGGCGTGTACGAAATGCTGCCGTGTTTGGCGATCTCGTAACCCCATGTGTCGAGGTAGTCCTGTGCGGGACGGAAGTCATCTCCGATCTTCTGGAGCTCGGCTTGCAGGCGAAGGTCGAGTTCCTGGCGCAGAGCGGCATGTTCCGGCTTGTCCACCAGATTGTCCAGCTGGTACGGATCCTGCTGGTCAGCAAACAACAGCCACGGGCCGGCGAGGCCACGCACGTAGGTGTAACGGTTCGTGCGGAGGGCGCGATATTCCCGGTTGAATCCAGCGCCGGCGAACGGCGCCACATTCATGGTAAGCGCCGCGCGATCGGCCGGTTCCGACCCGCCGTGAACCAACGCCGAGAGGTCCGCGCCCTCGACGGTCTTCGGAATCGCCACGCCGGCCAGGCCCAGCAGCGTCGGCAGGATGTCCGGTGTCGTCAGTGGCGTCTGGAGCACGCGGCCCGCGGTCTTGTGCGCAGCCGGATAGCGCAGGAGAAATGGTACCCGTGCGGCTTCGTCCCAGGGGACCTGTTTCATCAGCGGCGGGCAGTCGTGCGAACCCAGCATCTCGCCGTGATCCGAAGTGAAGACCAGAATCGTGTGCTCGTCGAGCCCCGTTTCAGACAGCGTCGCCAGCACATCGCCGAGGCACTTGTCCAGCGCCGTGCAGTGGGCGTAGTAGCCTTGCGCCTCGCGACGGGCTTTCTGCTGCTGCGCCTCAGGTACATTCGGCGACAGTTGGATCTTCTCCGGCGGGTAGAGATCCTGGTACTCTTGCGGCGCAGTCTGATGGGGAAAATGCGGCACGCCGTAGGAGACCAGCAGCACGAACGGCTGGCTGCTCTGAGCGTGCTGGCGGAGATACGCCTGGGCGTCCCGTGTCTGAGCGAAGGCATCGTAACCTTCCCAGAAGTGTTTCTCGTCCGAACTGCCGGTGTAGTAGTGGGAATGGTTGTAGTTGTGATCGCACTCGGCCACCTTCCAGTAGTCCCAGCCCTGCCGCCGCTCTGGAGGGATATACGCACTGCGTCCGTGCCCGTCCAGATGCCACTTGCCGATGTAGGCCGTGGCGTAGCCGGCTTGCTTCAGCACCTCGGCCATGCACAATTCGCCATCCGGCAGGTAGGCATCGTTCAGGAACATCCCGGTGGAGGTCGGGTAGCGGCCCGTCATCAGCGCCGCGCGGTACGGCGTGCAGACGGGGCAGACCGAGACCGTGTTGCGGAAGTCCAGGCTCTGGCGCGCGAGCCGGTCCAAGTTGGGCGTCCGGACGTTGGGGTCGCCCTGGTATCCGGTCGCCTTCGCGCGCCATTGGTCGGCCAGCAAGAAGACGATATTCGGTTTCTGTGCCGGAGCAGCTTGTGCGACGACGGCGAAAGTTGCCGCCAGCATTGCGCCTAAGAGTTGGATCCAGTGCGATTTCATCATCTCCTCCCGTGGGTGTGCGGCGACAAGTCACTACTTCGGAAAATTCCCTTCCTCGATCCACGCTGCGCGTTGGGCAACTCGGTGTGGCGCGTTAATAGCCAGCACGGTAACGGTGGTGCGCCCGATTGCCGTAAGACCGATGAGTACAGCACCATCCCAGTGGAAATGTCGCGACCACTTGTGCCGGCGTGGATGGAAAAGCCACGTTTTGCGCCGGGTCTTTGGGTCGACACCGCCGAGATTCGGCCCCTTGTGGTGATTGCACGCAAAGCAGGACAAGGCGAGATTTGCCGCGATGGTTGGTCCCCCGTGCTGCTCGGCGACGACGTGGTCGATTTGAAACGGCGCGGACGAAATGACTTCGGGGGCGCCGCAGTACTCGCAACACCCGTTCGCTCGTCGGCGGACTTGCATTTCCAAATCGCGATCCATGACGCTCACGCGGTCTGTCGAGGGCGACGCAACACGCGCCGGGCCTGCGAGTGCAGGATATCCAACAAGCAGCCCATGCGTTCGAAGGTGTCGATTTCAACCGCTTCAGGCTCGGTCAGGTCGTTACGC
>JAPLNJ010001055.1 GCA_026692885.1 Planctomycetota bacterium
ATCGCCGGCAACGAGAGGATCATCAGGTACGATCCCCAACGCTTCTGACTAAGGGCGGTGCTTGGCGTACCAGGCCGGCCGAAACTGCTGTCTCCCGAAGTCTCCCTGCCTGGCCCCTTCGAGACGGTATCTTCTCCGGTATCCCCGGTGACACCGCCCTGGCTGCTTACCCCCGCGAAGTTGCAGGGTGCGAGCAAGGAGTTCTGCACGAGCGCGGACTCGCACAGGTAGGTTTCGGTGCTACATATTCGCCTCCTTTCCTCACCTCTCCGTTTCTTCTTTGGTAAACTTAGTCCGAGCCACTGCGGCTCACGCGCCCTTTCAGGGCTACCGTGCTGAATCGAACCCGTACCCAGGGCGCCGCTCTGCTGCTGTCGCCGCGACGCTGGGCTGATTTGTTAATGCCCCTTTGGGGCGGAAGAGTTGTGTATAACGACGAGAAGCAAGCCGGGGGCATTCGTTAAATGCCAAAGTTAATGCCTACACCTGAAGAAACCGTTTGGTGCTAGTACCGAGCGTGGCCACCGTCGCTGGCAGGAAGAACACGACGCAGGACGAGATGTGTCGGTAGGAAGACACACATTGGCAGACCAACCAGCAGCAGTAGAAGGTAGGCCAGCGGCGGCATCCAAGCTTGCGGCCCCGTGTCACTCAGGCCGTGGTACGAGGACCCCTACGAAAAGGCTGTAGGCAACTTTGACCCAGAGCGGAATCCGGGGATTTTGGTGCCACTGCGAGAGAGACAAATCCACTGCGGTCATGATCGTTTCCTTGGCTGGCTCTAGCCAGCCGGTCAAGGAACCTGTCTTCCGAGACGATGACGCCGCTGCTGTCGTCGTGATCAGATCGTCAGGGGGGCTTCGCATCCGTGTGTCAAGGCCCGCTCGGAGTCTTCGCGGAGTCCTGAGTCGCCGCATCCAGACGGCCCAGAGCCGTGAGAGACTGTCCCCTTCGGCGGTGGAAATCGGCGCGAGCCGGGGCGTGGACTATCGCCTGGTCCCACAACTCGATGGACGCCTCATACTGGCCGAGGTCTTGCTGGACCTCGGCCAGATGGGCGTAGTTGCGAGCCAGCGCAGCCCGTAACTCACGGTCCAGGGCCACGGGATCCGCAGCTTGGCCCGCCAATTCGAAGAGATCAGGGACAAATAAGTACAGCCGCTGGCAGGCGGTTTGGGCCACGAGGGGCCACAACGCCTTGGCCAGATCGGGATGCTTCTCCGTCCACTGCTGCCAGTAGAAGCCTTTGTCATCCTGGGCGTCCAGGTATCTGCACAGAATCGCCGCATCACCGTAGAACGTGACAATTCCGGATCGCAGGCTCATGACTAGGTGCCAGGGCGGCGGCGGATCCTGCTGCTTGGTTACCGTGACAGACTTGTTCGTCACGAGATGGCTCTCCAGGCCGTTGGTGATGTCTTTGCGGGAGATGGGACTCACCTGCCAGCCGAGCAGTGGAATCTCGAAGTAGGCGAACGAACGTCGCGTAAACGTGTCTGGGCAGAACTCCTCGCCGCTGATATGGCCAAATATCAGCGTGGCCACGGCCACGACGATCGCCAGCCCCAGCGAGCCTGCGACCGAGAAAACCAGCCACCGCAGCCAGCGTCGTTCAACGCCACGCGACGGTCCGTTGCCACGGGATTCCATCCGGATACTCCAGAACGGGATTGTTTTCAACACCTGCTTTTTCGTATTGTATGACAGTCAGCACGAGTTGTCCTCGGTGGTTGAGTATTTTAGGTCGGCTCTGGATTCTTCAAGATGCTGCAGCGTTCGCCGTGGCCCGCCCGCCAACTGAAAAGCGTGGCTTCTCGATACCGTTCGGAACTGTCGCCGCGGGAGGGTCGCGTTACGGCCTCACTCCGGCAGCGTACGTACTGGCCGCCGGGCCAGAGTCGGAGTCGTGCCCCGCGGCCTGCCAGTGCCGAGAATGGACGCGACCACCGCTTGCAGCGATTGGAGGCGGTGTTATATTTGGCCCGAGACCCGTTGACGACCAGGAAGCTCGGTCAATATGCTAATCTGGCCGACGGGACGGAAGCTCGCACCTTGATCCGCCGCCTGAACGAATTGTATGATCGTAGCGGCCGGGCCTTTCGTGTGGAGCGTGTCGCTGGTGGCTACCAACTGTTGACTCGTCCCCAATTTGCGGCCTGGGCGCGGCGTTTGGAACATGTGCCGCAGGAAACGCGGTTGTCCGCGCCGGCGCTGGAGACCTTGGCGGTTATCGCCTATCGTCAGCCAGTTTGGCGCGCCGATATTGAAGCAATTCGCGGAGTGAATTGTGGCGAGATCCTGCGGCAGTTGATGGAACGGGAACTGGTACGCATCGGCGGAAGAAGTGAGGAACTGGGGCGGCCGTACTACTACACGACCACGAAGCGATTCCTCTGCCTGTTCGGTTTGGAGAGTCTGGACCAACTTCCGCGAGCGGAAGTGTTAAGGTGGTGCGAGGAGGGCGACCCGTCTGGGCCGGGAAGCCACCAGAGCTTGCAGAACCAGAGAGACCCAGGTGAAATCAAAGCTGGTGAAGAAGCTGGTTTTTTGGAGGAGGAACCTAAAATGCCTATTTTGTCCGTGTCCGGGCGTAAACTCGATCTAGCGACGGGAACTGTTGCTGAGAACGACATCCTGAGTCCTCAGAACGTCGAAGCGTTTGACGATGACCATGAGGAGAAGTACGAGGACTACGAGGACGAGGACGAGGACGACGAGGACGAGGACGACGAGGACGACGAGGACGAGGACGACGAGGAGGACGAGGGCGAAGACATCGACGAGGACTTCGATGACGAAGAGGAGGAGGACTTGGAAGCCGACGAGGATCTTGAGGCCGAGGAGTGGGAAGAAGTAGGCGAGGAAGACGCGGAGGGGGAAGAAGAAGAGGACGAAGAGGACGAAGTCGAGGATGAGGATTGGGAAGAGGACGACGCGGATTGGGACTACGAGGATGAGGACGAGGAGGAAGACGACGAAGGCGACGAGGACTGGGAGTAGCCCGTCGGACACCTACCTCTAGGGCTTCTTCAAGGCCTGGTCTTAGGGCTGGGTGCCACTGGCTTCGCCAGTGTTCGAAGGCCAAGAAGTGGTGGAGCAACGGCACTGGCAGAGCCAGTGGCACCCTAATTCTTGGCCTTGACAAAGCACTAGGGCGGGTTCGCCTGGCGCTGCCGACCATCCTCAGCGAGTCGGCCGCGCGACACCCATCAGGTTCACTCTTCCAAATGGCGATGCGCCACTCCGACGTCATTCCGGAACGTAGGGCCTCGTCGATTCTTGGGGACGTTTCCGACTCAATCCGCCCCACCAATTTCGAACGGCGGTGAATTGTCGGCCCGCCGTTCTGGGCCTATTTGTCGCTGAGCGGAACCAGTCGCAGACCGAGTTCTTCCAGTTGTTTACGCTCGACATCTCCCGGCGCTTCCGTCATCAAGTCTGTGGCTCGCTGGGTCTTGGGGAAGGCGATACAGTCGCGAATGCTGTCCAGACCTCCGAACAGCATCACGAAGCGGTCGATTCCCAAGGCAATGCCTCCGTGCGGCGGTGCCCCGTACTGCAATGCCTCCAACAAAAAACCGAAGCGTTCTTTGGCCATCTCCGCGTGGATGCCCAGCAGATTGAAGACGCGCTGCTGATCCTGGCTGTCATGGATCCGGATGGTACCGCCCCCCGCCTCCGAGCCGTTGATGACCAAGTCATAGGCTTGAGCGCGGCAGCGTCCGGGGTCGGTTTCCAGAAGGGCCAAGTCTTGCGGTCGCGGAGCCGTGAAAGGATGGTGCATCGCCCCCCAACGGTTTTCTTCCGGATCCCATTCGAACATGGGGAATTCAACGATCCACGAGAAATGCATTTGGCGCGGATCGTAAAGCTTGAGTTCGGCGGCGAGTCGCTTACGCAAGCCAGCGAGGGCCTTGCAGCTAACCGCCCAGTTGTCGGCCACGAAAAACAGCTGATCACCTGGCTTGGCACCCATGCGTTGTGACAGTTTTTCGAGCAGGGATTCGCTGAAGTTCTTCGAGACCGGCGACCAGAGCTTTCCGTCACTTTCCACCCGGAACCATACGAGCCCCTTCGCTCCAAAATCGTGCTTGATGTATTCCGTGAGTTCATCGATTCGCTTGCGTGAGAACTCGGCCGCAGCCCCTTTGGCGTTGATGCCCCGCACACGCTCGCCGACGTCGGCCGCGGCGCGGAAGACCCGGAACTCCGATTCTCCGGCCAGATCGGTGCAGTCGATCAGCTCCATCCCAAACCGCAGGTCAGGTGCATCGTGGCCAAATCGCTGCATGGCTTCATCGTACGTCATGCGCGGTAGCGGCAGGGAAAGGTTGATTCCCAGGATCTCCTGGGCCAAACGGACGACTAAGCCATCGATCATGCCGATCACATCCTCGGCTGTGACAAAAGACATTTCCAGGTCCAACTGAGTAAACTCCGGTTGCCGGTCGGCCCGGAGGTCTTCATCGCGGAAACAGCGTGCCACCTGCACGTAACGGTCATAGCCAGCGACCATCAGGATTTGCTTGTAAAGCTGCGGCGATTGGGGCAAGGCGTAGAACCGGCCGCGGGAAACACGACTTGGCACGAGGTAATCGCGAGCGCCTTCTGGCGTGCTGCGACCGAGAATCGGCGTCTCGACGTCAATGAAATCGTTCTCAGCAAAGTAGTCCCGCATGCCTTTGATGATGCGACTTCGCAACAGGAGCGTCTGTTGCATTGTGTTGCGCCGCAAATCCAGATAGCGGTACTTGAGCCGCAAGTCTTCTGCGGGCAAGTCCTGCTGGCCCGGAGTGAAGGGTGGTGTCTTGCTGCGATTCAGCACTTCCAGCTGAGTGAGTCGCAATTCGATCTCGCCGGTTTCAAGTTTCTGGTTCACCGTCCCTTCCGGCCGGCGGGCCACGCGGCCCGTCGCACGGATGACGTCTTCCGACCGCAGGCGACTGGCCAAGTCGACCAACTCGCGGCCCTTGTCCAGGCTGGCCACCACCTGGGTTTTCCCGTAGCGATCCCGGAGGTCGATGAACACGGCACCACTGTGGTCACGGGTGCTGTCCACCCAGCCGCAAAGGGTGAC
Source organism: Planctomycetota bacterium (assembly GCA_026692885.1). Next base: position 5,078 of record JAPLNJ010001055.1, read on the forward strand.
GATCTGATCGATTTGCGTGGCACGCAACTGACCGCAGGTATGAGTTCGTAACAAGGCAGCAAGTCCTGTAGGTGAAATGTGCGTCGGGAAAAAAAGCCCGTCGCGAGGCAGGGGCACCAAAGAAGGTCCCGGACGCCCTGCCTCTCGATCGGCTCCCCAAGTGTTACCAAGTGGCGTATTGTAGACGTAGATGGTCCCGGCGCAAAGGTTCGCTACCAGGGAATCGGGCGACGCAACCGAATGTGCGGGGTTCTGGCGGGCTGGGGACGGGACCGCAGGCGCCGGTCCGATATCAAGCGGACCGCACCACGGTCTCGAAACGGCCGAAAATCATGCGTCCGGCGCTGGTTTGCAGCACGCTGGTCACCGTAATCCCAACGGTCGTCCCGATATGATCGCGACCGTTCTCGATGACGATCATGGTACCGTCATCCAGGTATCCCACGCCCTGTCCGGCCTCTTCACCCACCTTGACCACCCGGACCTCGACTTTTTCTCCGGGCAGGAAGACGGGTTTCAGGGAATTCGCGATGTCGTTGAGATTGATCACCGGCACGTTGTGGAGCCTCGCAACCTTGTTCAGGTTGTAGTCGCCAGTAACGACTTTTCCCTCCATGTGTTTAGCTAGCAGGACCAGCTTCATGTCTACCGACTGACCTTCCATGTCCGGGTGTTCGCGGTCGTAGATTTTCAATTCGACACTTTTATTGTTCCGCAACCTGTTCAAAACATCCAGGCCTCGCCGACCACGAGCCCGGCGCATCTTCTCCGTGCTATCCGCGATAGCCTGCAACTCCGCTAGTACAAAACGCGGTATGATCAGTTGGTTGTCGAGAATGTCAGTCTCGACCAAGTCGGCAATGCGCCCGTCAATCACGACGCTGGTGTCGAGGATATAGGGCTTCAGCCCTTTGACCTCCTTGGCGAATTCAATGTAAGGAATGATGAACCGAAAATCGTCCTTGGTCTGCATCAACAGACTGATGCACGTGTAACACAGTACTGCTCCCAACACCAAGGGCACGTGATTTTCGTAGGTGGTGTCCTTCAGGAAAGGCGTCAGCGCGATCCACACGATCGTGGTTAGGACCAGCCCGACGAGGATCCCGAAATAGACTGCGGAAATGGTCTCGACGCGTTTTCTCGGCACCAGCACGTCGACACCAATCGCCACCCCGGCGACCGCCAGCACGCTCACAAAAACCAGCCATGTGTGGCCCGTATAAAACCGTTGGTCGACGACGAAGAACGTCGCCAGACCAGCGGCTACCATCAGGAAAATGCAGCGCAGAATAACTAGCCCCATGGCGACAGCCTCTCATTACGGAGTGCACTCGAGAAAACCCGGTAGGGCATGGCGTAAACCATGCGTTCGTCAGTTCCAGCTCGCGCGACGCGCGACGCCTTCAATGAACTGGTGGGTAGTATACCTTCCTCGTCTGGACCCTGCTACCCTGCTACCCCGCTACCCTGCTGCCTGGGCTGCCGAGCTGCCACTGTCCTGGGCGAGGGGACCAGGGTTTGGCCTCAGGTAGGCCCTGGCTTGCTGTAGAACTTCGTAATGTCGATACCTTCTCTGGATTCGTCTTCCAGGAGCTTGATTCGCTGCTCCAGCCGTTCCACGCGTCGCAGCAGTTGGGGTAGCAACTCCCGGGTTTCGTCCGGACGCTTGGGACGCGGCGCCGGCGGATAGCCCAGATGCCGTTGCAGGGCCGCAAACAGGTACATGGGGTCTTTCTGCCGATTCGCCCAGGCAATTCGGCCTTCCTTCTCACCGAACAGCACCGGCGCTTCCGGCGGGTCCGGCGCCTGTCCCGGCTGCGCCTTGCGCCGCAGATACTCGCGGCTCCGCACGTAAATCATGTCGGCCAACTCGACCGTGCCGACCTGCCGCTGCACGATCGCGATCCAAGCTTTCCAGTCCGAATTGTAGAAGGGATCGGCGGCGATTGCGTCTAACCCACGGTCGTAACGCAGTCGATTGCGGCAGATCGTCTCGAACTGATACAGGAAGAGACCTTCGGGGACGGGATTCCCAGCCCGATATTTCGCTTCGAGGTGGAGGATTTCGATCCCGACCCGCACGTCGAAACGGCCGCGCTCATCTTCCGCGGCCGACATGATGTAGGTCTGATAGGGCGTGAAGTAGTGGGGCAATCGCTTCATTGATGGGGACACCATGCCGCTGTGACGCAACTCGGCCGACATGAAGTCGAGCGCCAGCGGTAGTTTGGTGGTCGCCAGCAACTCATGGCGGATCTGCTGCAGGAGTTCCTGCAGGGGAAAGTCTTCCGGCAGACGCTCACTGAGCACCTGGAAAAAATAGGCTTGTTCGACGTATTCTTCGTGATCGAGCATAGGATTCTGGTGGGAAATGGGTAAGTCCCTATAATACTGCGTTGGCGGCCCGTGAAGAAAGCCGACGTAGGCTGCGAATCTGCGGGAATTCCGGCGCAGGAAACCGGGTGCGTCGGCAGAGGCTGAATTACTGACGAGAGGAGTGAGGAACCGTGTCGAGTGAGTTTTCTACGGTACAAACGGCGGTTGAGGCGATAGCCCGGGGCGGAGTGATCATCGTCGTGGACGCGGAGGATCGCGAAAACGAAGGCGATTTCATCTGCGCGGCCGAAAAGGCCACGCCCGAAACGGTCAATTTCATCTTGCAGGGGCGAGGTGAATTCTGCGTGCCCGTACTGCCGGATGTCTGCCAGCGATTGGATCTAAAGCCCGTTGTCGAAGCCAACACGACGCCGACGAATACGGGATTCATGACACCCATCGACCACGTTTCGGTCCGGACGGGGATCACCGCCCAAGAACGCTCGCGAACGGTGCAGGCGATGGTGGATCCGAAGAGTACCGAGCGAGACTTTGTCCGCCCCGGACACGTGCACCCATTGCTGGCTAAAGCCGGTGGCGTACTGCGACGGGCGGGCCATACAGAAGCGGCTGTGGATTTGGCACGCATGGCGGGGCTCACGCCAGCGGGCGTGTTGAGTGAAATCCTGAATGAGCAAGGTGATCGCGCCTCACGCGAAGACCTAGGGGTGCTGGCCCGCAAGCACCACTTGCCCATCATCTCGATCGAGCAGTTGATCGCCCACCGCCGCGTGAATGAGAAGCTGGTCAGCCGCTGCGCCGAGGCCAATCTCCCCACGCAGTACGGTCAGTTCCGTATCGTCGTGTACGACGTGCGATACGAATCGCAACAGCCGGTAGCCTTGGTGATGGGTCCCGTCGAGAGGTTGGCGGCACCGCTCGTGCGAATCCATTCCAGTTGTTTCACCGGCGATCTGGTGCACTCGTTACGGTGCGACTGTGGTGACCAATTCCACATGGCGCTGGACATGATCGGCCGCGAGGGGGCGGGTGTGCTCGTCTATTTGCCTCAGGAAGGTCGCGGTATTGGACTGGCAGAGAAGATCAAAGCCTACGCCCTGCAGGAACAGGGCTTGGATACCGTGGAGGCGAACGTGGCCCTGGGATTCAAGGCCGATATGCGGGACTATGGCGTCGGCATGCAGATCTTGAAAGATCTCGGTCTTGCTCGTGTGCGACTGCTGACCAACAACCCCAAGAAGACCGATGCCTTTATCTATGGCGGCTTCGGTCTGGAAGTCGTTGATCAGGTGCCGATCATGCCGCCCGTCAACGAACACAACGCGTTCTATCTGGCGACCAAGCGAGACAAGTTAGGCCACCAGTTTCCGCCGGATTTGTGAGTCCCGCCTTCCGGCCACACGCGTCTGACGTGAAGGCTTTGATCAAAATATTGCGCAACGTCCCGATCAAGGCCGCCGCAGAGATCCTGGCGGACCGATTACGAACGTTGCCGGCGTGCACCCGGCGACGTCACTGGGTGCTCCCCGGGCCAAAGTAGTCACCCGCGCCCCCGGGCATCATTTCCGACGGATACTCCATGGTTGGCATCGTCGTCGTAGTCGACCGGTCAGCTCCTGATTTGTCATCGATCAATAGCAGACGCCGGTATTCCTCCGCGTCATCAACTTCGTTGCAGGCGACCAAGTTGCCGTTCCGGTCGACGACCAAGTATTCAGCGGGTGCCGTCAAGCCCTTCTGTTGGTCTTTGCCTTTCTTGGAAAGATCCTCTCCGCCGCGGAGATCCACCAGGAATGTCTCGCTAATGAAGTTGTACTCCTCCAACGTTTTGATCTGAACGGTAAGGGGATGCAAGACATCCGCGTTCTGTTTGCAATTCAACACGGAGCCAAGGTACACATCACGCTCGACTGGCACCTCAACCGCCCGTGGCTTGTTCCACACGACAGCTACGACCTTGCCGGAAGGTTCGGTCTGTTGCACGGAAGGACCATCGGCACTGAGCAGAATCGTTTTCCCTGGATTAGCCGCGCCCGCGACAACCTTTTCGGGATCGTCGACGCGGACCACGTTGCTGGGTTCGCTCCAATCCGTCTTGACGAAGCGGGGGCGTTCCTTGCCGGTCTTTTTCAAGTAGTCTTGGTCCTCGGATTCTTCTTTGGTGAGGCGTTCCAGCACGGTCTTGTCCAAGATGCGCTTATTCGGGTCCGCTAGACGATTGAGCGGACGATTTGGATCTTCGAGGAGCAATCGGACCCGGTAGCGATAAGATTTTCCCGGTTCCGCGGTGAGGTCATAGAACCGCACCAGTTTGTACTTGACTCTGGGCACCTGCTCATTACCGCTGCCGTAGCCCGGCATGCCTTCTCCGCCGGGCATCGGGTAACCAGCCGATCCGCCAGGCATCGGGTAGCCCCCCATGCCACCGGGCATGGGGGAACCCGACATGCCGCCAGGCATCGGGTAGCCCCCCATGCCACCGGGCATGGGGTAACCCGTCGTGCCACCCGGGCCGGCGCCGGGGGTGGTTTTGGTCAGATCGGGAATACCTTCTGCGTCACCACCTTCATCAGCCTTCGCGTCGTCGACTTCCTCCTTCGGTTTCGCCGTCACGGCCGATCGCAATTGTCGGCGGGGGATGTCGCTGTGCAGAGCGAGTGGATCGCGGGAACTCAACAAGACAGGCGGGATCGGCATCGTGAGAGCCCCCGGAAGCAGGTAAGCTTCGTCGGCGATTTCCTTCGGCAGACTCGCATATTCGGTCATCGCTGCTCTCATGCTTTGGCCCGAATTCGTAATCGGTTTCCAGTCCAATTCGGCGTTGGGATCGTCGGGGACTTCGGCTCGCTCCGCGAAGAAATAGAGGTAGTGGGGTGCATCCTGGGCAGCGCTGTAACCGATCGCATCGGCGAGTGATGTTTCGTATTCGGCAAACTGTTTTTCGTAGGGCGCCAACGCTTTCACCGCCACCAGGCCGAACGACCGCGCGCCCTGCCTGGAGTTGGTTCCCAGACCCACGCCCATACCTCCGGGGCCCTGGAGGCCTGGGTAATAGTGATCGAGGTAGAGCTTGCTGAGACGTCGCTTCCCGGCTCCAGCGGTCCCCATTCCGGGACTGGAATAGGGGTCGTCTGACATGCCGTAACCGTCCGCTGGCATCGGATACCCAGGACCCATTCCAGCCTGGGAACCCATGCCCGGTGGCGAGCTTCCGGCGGAAGAGCCACCGCGACCGCCACCCTTTCCGTATACCGACATGTAGTCTTCGGCCGAAGCCGCCCCCGGTTTTCCGCGGCCCGGCTTCTTCGATTCGGTCTTGGACTTTGTCTTTTCGTTGGGGCGATCCGAGGCCTTTTCCACAGCATCCTTGTCTCCGGCCCAGGCACTGTCCGGTTTCGTCAGCCGCATGGCGACGGCGTAGTATCCGCCGTACGCTTCGACTTTGGTTGCTGGCAACAACTTTGGGTCCCGCCGCTTGGCTTGGCTGGAGAACAGCCGCGGACTCAAGACGGTCGACGAGGCATACGACTCATCGCGGATCTTCATGCGTCCCTCTTCCACATTCCTTTGGTAGAGGCCGGTGAGCCACTGTGGATCGTCCAACACTCTCGCTACCGGGACATCGGCGGCAATCAGCTTCACACAGTCCGGCGCCATGTCGCGCCAGGTGTTACGTGCCATATTCTGTTTCGCGGCGTCCACTGAATCGCTCAGATTGAGTGGAGACTTGGCTGCCGAGAATCCTTGCTTGGCGGCGCTGACGTACAGGAATCCTACCACCACGGCAAGAACCACGCCAAACGCGACCTTCTCTCCGTGACGAGCCAAAGCCCCCTTCACGCCGCCTTCACCGAATTCCAACTTCAGCTTCATGACTCGTTCTCCCTTGAGTCGTGCCTAGCGCCCCTGAATTGACAAGCCTCGCCACCTCAGTCCGACTCTCGACGCCCCGCAGCACCGTTTCCTTTCGAGCCGTGACCAGATCCCGTCGCCACCGGTCTCAAGACGCCGATTTGACTCATCCCTGCGTCTTCGTCGTCAGCGGTGGGATACTGGTCGTTACGGGAACGTCCTGGAGTCCTAACCGCGATTTATCCACGGGATTGTAGATGTAGATGATGCCCTGTAGTTCGACGGTGACGTCGTAATCGGAGGCGCTGCTGACTTGACTGCGCTTGGTCATATCCGCCGTTCCCATACCTGGCCCGCTGCCCATCCCCATCCCCATGCCCGCCGAACCTGCCTCATAGCCAGACGGGGAGGTGCCAGGCGACATGCCGAAGTCCGACTGTCCCGGTCCGCCCGACATCTCACCGCCGGAACCGGGCATGGCGTAATTAGAGCCTCCGCCTAAATCCATCCCGCCGCCGCTCGATCCGCCCTTCCGATTGATACGGACTTGACGGATCTCCACGGGCAGCGAGCAATTGCCACATTCTGTGAGCAGACGGTACAATCTTCGCTGATCTACCACCAACCGCAACCGGATGGGCATGCGTTTGGCAACCACATAGAAGGCATCTTCCGGCTTTTCCGACTTCATGGCCGAACGAACCTTCTCCGCCGGCATAGCCGAATACTCCATTCCCACATAGCGGTAATCCGCGGGATCCGTCGCGCCGCGAGCCATGCCGGGCATACCCGGCATGCCCGGCATGCCCTCCATGCCCGGGCTCATCGACCCGGATCCGCCTGGCCCTGGATAGCCGCCTGGCGCTGCTCCACCACCGCCTGGTGCTGGTCCGCCACCGCCTGGCGCTGATCCACCGGCGCCGGAGCCCATCGAGCCCGCTGGCCCACCCGATTCCGACCCCGCGTAGCCGCCCTCCGTACCCGAACCACCCGTGCCGCCCCGCATCCGTGTTACCTGGCCGGCCCGACCGGAGGCTTGACGACCGATCAGCACGGACTCGATGGTCTTCACCACGGCCTCATGCCGCGAGTCGGCATCTTTATTCACCTCCTTGACGATACTCATCAGCGCCTTCAGCACCCACAGATCTTCCTGAGCGTACAGCAGTTGCAGCGTGGTCGGAACACTGTCCGGTTGCTTGGACCAATTGAAATGGTCGCCCAACAGCTGCCCCTGATCGGCGGGGCTCCACAGCACGATCGGAGGTTTCTCATCCCGCTTCGGACGATTGGCCCCCGCTGTCGGACTGGTGGGCATTTCCGACATCGACATTTCGGACATTCCGGAGCCCATACCAGTTACTCCCGCCTTGGCTGCCCATTTCGCGCCAATCATTTCGGCCAGCTCCGGCAACAGTTTCTCCACATAGTTGGCGTAGCGCTGACGGAAATCCACCTTCAGCTCCTGACTGAGCGGTGTGGGCGGGTTCTTGGTGGCGTCGAATTCCACCTTCAATTCGATGGGAATGAGTAAACGGACGGAAGCGACAAAATCGTCGCCCAAGTCACCGGACCACCGGAGAATGCTGGTCTGCTGGGAATACTGCGCTTGCCATGCGTTGAGCACGCTGTCGAGCAGGCCCTTGTTCAATTGATCCATTCCCTTTTGGGAGAACTCGTTAGGGTGGATCGTCTTGTCCTTAATGGTCTTAACCGTGGTGTAGTTCTTCTCGATGGTACTCACGTGCGTCTGGAACTCCTTGTCCAGGTTTCCGCAAGCCATGTACCAACTGCCAATGCTCAGGGCGACGACGGTTCCGCAGATCACCCAGAATATGTGTTTCACGGTGGCGCTGAGAAAAGCTTTCAACTGATCCATGACGGTCAACCTCCGGTGGGCGCAGTAACCACGCTGTTCGCTGGCACTGTTGCATCTTGAGTCGCTGGCCGACGTTTCTGCAACCGCTCGCTCAAGGTCACTTCACGCCAGCTGAATTGCACGACAAAGGAATATTTTGGAACCAGGAATTCGCGCGGATTGCTCGGATCTTCTGCCGACTTCTTGGTGGTGCCTTCCGCGGCCCCGGAACCGATCGTACGCCCCGGCTCCGACGCGGGCGGCGCGAGAGCAGTATCCATCGCCGCCGACGGACCACTCATGCCCGGCATCCCGTAGCCGGGAGTTCCGCCTTGAGGTCCCTCATAGTTGGGATTTTGGATCCGAACATCCTGGATGCGGGTCTCCACGGCAAGGATCGCGAACCCAATGCCCAACTCTTCCATGGTGAATTTCTCGGGTGGCTTGCCGGGACCAGCGGGCAACTCGATCGTCTTTTCTCGCAGATTCTTTAAGAGCGTATTTCGCACGTGGGTGCCGCCCCATGTCGCAAGATCATCGTTGAAGAAGTGGTAGCCTTTGATTTCGATGACCCAGCCGGGACCTTCGGGGCCTCGAACCTCCCCGCCTGCGGTAGCTGCCGCCCCGGTTCCAGGAGTGCCCGAAGTGGCGGCCGGAGCACCAGTGGCGGCCGGAGCACCAGCGGCGGCCGGAGCACCAGTGGCGGCCGGCACCGCAGCCGTAGCTCCCGCCGTCGGATTGGGAGTGGCACCAGGTGCAGCCGGCGTGGCGGGTGTCCCCGCAGCACCTGGGGCTGCCGGAGCCGGTGGGGTGGCAGGTGTAGCCCCCGCCGGAACCGATGCCACGGCAGCCTCTCCGGGATTCGTGGCTGCGATGGGCGTACCGCTCACTCGGGCCAATTCTTCCAGATACTTCCGCTTGACATCCTCCGTGAACCAGAATTTCAGGTCTGGAAAGTACTGCGTCTCGATGTATTCGATATGCAGGAATTTGCGTTTTGAGATCGGCTTCATCTTGGGGTCAGGGGTCTCACCAGCCTTGACATCATCGTCGACTGGCAACGCCTGGTTGACGGCCTTCATGAACTCTAGCCAGAGAATCCGCCGATCCGAATTGCGGGAAAGTTCCTTGCCCAATTCAGTCAGCTTACCCATCTGATCTAATCGAGCTTTATGCTCCCTGTCACTGTCGCTGCTCTTCTTTTGGACATCCTCGACCAATTTTGAAACGGATTTCCAAGAGACGCCCGCCGTCTCGTTGTCGTCGTGGACCTTGTACCACTCGCGATATTCGAAGAAGAAATTGGTGGCGAAGGCGAGCATCAGCGATGCGGCGATCGCGACCGCCCACGGCTTCTTGGCCCGAATCATGCGTTCCCGTAGCAGCTCGCGAGGCAACAGATTCGTGCCAAGTTTGGACTGGCCCAGACCCTGTAAGCACAGTCCGTAGCAGACACCGAAAGCGAGCATGTTGTCCTTGAACTGGGGTGACGTCAGCACGGCTTGGCCCGCGACACGAGCGGCCCAGCGTTCGTGGTCGACATTGACCAATTCGTATCCCAGGTTCTTCGACAGATATTGCTGCAGGCCGGGCAGTTTCATGGCGTTGCCCAGCATGATCAGACCGGCGATTTCCGCCTTACGATCGATGTTCTGGAAGAAACCGATCGAACGCTGCACTTCCAGCAACAGGTCGTTAAACACCGGGCGCATGGCCTGCACCACGGCCTTGGCGTCTTCGGCTTCCCGCACGTTCCTCTTCAAGTGCTCGGCTTTGGCGAAGGTGAGCTTCAGTTCCTTCGTCAGTTGCTTGGTAAAGTGATTGCCACCCAGCGGGATATTGCGCTGCCACACGCGAAAGCCGTTGGTGATAACCAAGTCGGTCGTATCCGTCCCGACGCTCAGGATGACAAATGATTCGGGCGGATGCTCAGGGTCGAATTCCCCTTTCTTGAGCGAATCGGTCAAGAGGTTGTGCGACACGTAGTTGTAGACGCACAGCGGTGCCAGTTGGATGATTTCCAATTCCACGTCTGACTTTAGAAACGGCTCAATGGCCTCGTAGACCTGATCCCGTTTCATCGCGAAGAGGCCAATCTCCGTCTCCATGACGAATCCATCCACTTCGCTGCCGCCGCCCATCTGCTGGTAGTCCCAGATCACCTCGTCCAGGGGAAAGGGGATCTGCTGGCGGGCTTCAAAACGGACGATATCCGGAAGTTTCTTGGCGTCGACCGGGGGTGGCTGGAAGAAGCGGGCGAGTCCGTTCTGACCGGGCACGGAGATGGCGACCTTGTCGCCGCGGACCTTATTACGCTCGAGAAATTGCTTCAGAGCCTCCGCGATCAACTCCTTCGGATTCGCATCCGGCTGACTCAGAATCTTAGGGTACTCGACGTAGTCGAAGGCCGTGGCCACGAGCACCTGGTTCTCGACGTCGTATTCGCAACGGAGCGCTTTCAGTGCGCAGTGGCCAATATCGATGCCCCACACACCATTTGTGACCGCCATGATGGATCCTCAAGAAAAATTGGCCTTAGTGCCCGCGTAAGAATAACTTGAACGATTGGCCGTGGGACGGATTGGCGATCCGGCCGGGAAATACCGGCCGGATCGCCAATCCGTCCTACAAGGATTTGACCAACTTATTTCTGCGCGGCCACTTAGCGTGGCTTCCAGCGGCCCGTGTCCTCGGCTGACGGACGGCTCTCCTGGCACATGTTATAGCCGCTCTCGCATCCGTAACCTAGTCCGTTGTTTTGTCTTACTGCTATTTCAGTTTACAGCTCCCTCGGGAATCGTGTCAATGATTCTTCGGCAACCCCGCGCCAGGTCCTGTCGCCCGCAAATCCTGGATAACTTCCCAGCCGGGCGGTCGACTGGCAACCCTCGGCAGGCTATCGTGATAGCAGTTCGTCCTGTCGCACGGGGACCAGGGAGCCGGGGATCTTGCGTGTGATCCGCTTCCGCGACGACCACCCCTGCACTCGATTCGTTCCCAATCGCCTGCCAAGTACACACCGATGAAAACTGATGAAATACGAGCAATTGATTCTGCTGTGGCCGTGTCACGGACTCGACGATTTTCCCACACATCACGAGGGTGACGATGCTCTCGGGCTGTTGGCCACGTGGTCCGCGATGTGGCACCCGGCGCTGTTGGCGTCGGCCCAGGCCATGCCAACTTGGTATCGGGCGTCAAACCCTCCTGAGTCGATAGCGAACAGGCTAATTGTCGTGCCTGGCCTGAGCGAAACGGAGTTACCGACGGATTTTGCTGAGCGAGCCCGAGAACAAGGGGCGGTGCTGATTCGCAACCAACTCGACCGCGAGGCGATCCTCGCGGCAGCTTTGTCGCAACTGGATGGCGGAGCCGGTGGTGTCGATCCGTCCGTGGCGGCCGATTTCCTGGCGTTGGGCTACTGCTTCTTGCAGGTTGAGCTACTGACTCGCCAGATGCGATACACCAGCAACCTGGATCAATTCCACTTCGAGAAACAGGTCGTGGCTGCCGCTACCGCCGCGCTGGCAGGGGACGCCCAGACCGCGCGCGAGAAGCTGGGGGCGTGTTTCGATCAATTGGCCGAAGAGCGGACGCATTACTACCCAGCCGAGGCCTTCCTGCTGGACGTGACGATGGTGGCCCCGACCACCCTCGGCGCGTCGCTGCGGACGGAGGTGTCGCAGAGCACGGATACCAACCTCCTGTTGTCCGCCGCCTTGTCGGAATTGATGGCGCAGAACGAGCCTGAAACCGTGCAGGTCTTGCGGCAGGCCCTGGAGGAAAATCGGCTGGGGATTCTCGGCGGAGAGCACACCGAACGGCGGACGCCCCTGTTGTCCTGTGAGTCGTGGCTGGCGGAATTGCGGCGTGGCCTCGCGAGTTATGAGGCGCTCCTCGGATCTCGTCCCGCGGTTTTCGCCCGTCGGCGATTTGGGCTGGTGCCGATGTTGCCTCAAGTCCTTCAGCGACTCGGTTTCCAAGCGGCCCTGCACGCAACTTTCGAGGAGGGAGCGTTTCCGGAAGGCTCGCAGATTAAGATCCGCTGGGAAGGCTGTGACGGTACTGCGCTGGACGCGATCGCGAGGCCACCGGCCGATGCCACTAAACCCGCCACGTTTCTGCGTTTCTCGCTCCGTATGGGCGAGTCGATGGACATGGATCATGTGGCGACGATGGGCTTGGCCCACTGGCCCGGGAAAACGAGTCCGTGGTACGAGGATCTTCGGCGCGTCGCCAAGTACTGCCCGGCACTTGGCAAGTTTGTCACCTTCGAGGAATACTTTCGCTGTACGGCCTTGTCCACGCAGCAGCAGCGATTCCAAGCGGATCAGTATCGTTCGCCGTACCTCCGGCAGGCGGTGGTCAGCGGGCAGTCCGATCCGATTTCCAATCTCGTACGCTATTGGCGCCGGCGGGCCGTTGGGGAGGCCGCCCAGTCGGCCCAAGCCCTGGTTGGCTTCCTCACCGGAAGAGCACCTCGCAGCGGCGACTCCGCGGAATTGGAGCAATGGTTATCCGCAGTCGACCAGGCTGAGGAAGGCGGCGGACAGGACGACCTTGACTCACGTTTGGACTCGGCACTGCAGATCGCCACGCAGCAGTTCGCCAATGCTTTACCTCGCGCGCAAACACCGGCGAAGGGCGGATATCTGCTGGTGAATCCGCACACCTTCGTGCGCCGCGTGGGACTGGAACTGCCCGATTTGGCGGCTCTGCCCGCGGTCACGAGACCCGTCTACGCAGCCGCCGAGAAGCGGGGGACGAAGTACGTGGTGGTCGACGTGCCGCCGATGGGATACGCATGGGTCGCCCCAGCTGGAACTTCCGCGTCAGCGGCCCAGACAGAACCGCTGCTGGCGGATGAATGTCTGCTGCGCAACGAATTCTTTGAAGCCCTGATCGATCCCAAGACAGGCGGCTTGCGCGTGCTGCGGCAGTACAATTCACGCACCAATCGTCTGTCTCAGCAACTCGTCTTCCACTGGCCCGGTTCCGCGCCGGTGCAGTCTGGCAGCGGGCGGCAGGGTGGTGATCGCGGGGGAAACAATTCCGTCATGGTCTGCGACGGGGTGCAAACCACGGTGGCGACGCCCGTGCTGGGCGAAATCGTGTCTCATGGACGCTTGGTGGATCGCCAAGGAAAGCCGCTCGCGGGCTTTCGGCAGACCTATCGCCTTTGGCGCGGCAGCCGTGTGCTGCAACTGCGGGTCGAGTTTGAGCCCCAGGTCGAATGCGAGGCCGATCCGTGGGAAAGCTATTTTGCTGCGCGGTTTGCGTGGGCCAACGAAGCGGCCGAATTGTACCGGAGCGTCAACGAAACTCGTCAGCCCACGACGGCCAAACGGTTCGAGGCGCCGCTGTACTTCGATATTGTCGACGGCGAGACGCGCACGACGATTCTGAACGGCGGGATTCCTTTCCATCGTCGTCAAGGCTTACGGATGCTCGACAGTCTGTTGATTGTCCGTGGGGAACGCTGTCGGGATTTTCAGTTCGGTATCGGCTTCGATGTCAAACAGCCCCTGCAGGAATCGCTCAATCTGCTCGCGCCGCTGCCACGGGTCTTTCAAGCGGCACCGCCCCCCACCCCGAGTGAAAGCGGCTGGCTATTCCACCTGGATGCCAGGAATATTCTCGCCACGCATTGGGAACCGCTCGGTGACGAGACTTCCTTGGCTGGCTTCCGGGTGCGATTGCTGGAAATCTTCGGGCGTCCAGCCAAGGCCACGCTGAGCACCTTCCGTCCGGTCGCCTCCGCCCGCAAAATTAACCATCTGGGCCAGTCCGAAGGCGACTGTTCGCTTCAGGACGGGCGGATTCAGGTCCAACTGGCCGCGCACCAGTGGGTGGAGCTCGAGGCGAAGTGGTAGGAACCATCGGGAGGACGAGGCTGGTATAAGGTGCCGAGTTATGGAATTGGACGACGAACTGTGCCTGTGCTTCCACGTGACCAAGCGGAAGGTATTGAATTACATCCGCCTCGAAAAGCCGCGGCGTGCCGGACAGCTCAGCGAGTGTTACGGCGCTGGCACTGGCTGCGGCTGGTGTCGCCGGTTCCTGCGACAACTGTTCGAGCAGGCCGCGGACGACCGGCAGAACCTGGAGTTGCCGACGGCCAACGCCTACGCGCACAGTCGAACACAGTACGTCCGCGAAGGCGGGGGTATCCCACCGCCGGGAGCTACGCCCCTTGACGAGTCTACGAATTGACCGGGGACCTTGTCGCCTTATCGATCCTGGGGCGGGCTGGGCTTCCCGAATTTTGTCAGGGTGCCCCTGCAGCCAGCCTCCAGCGCCAGGAGGACTATGTCGAGACTTGTTTGGCGCAGGAGACTGCGCTAGGCGTGGTTCGACGAAAGTCGCGTGCGAGCCGCCCCCGCGAACCACGCGGTGATGAGCAAGTGCCGCGTCCGGATCCAAACGGAAGCGGCCACGAGCTGCGGGACGGGACCGCTTTGCGGTTCGGGAGGTCTAGCCGGTGGTATTCACGACGTTGCCGACAGTGTTCAAGTCGGTCATGAGCGTGACCAGATCACCTGCCACTTTGGGGTTTGAATTGGCCAAAGACTGCAGCGCGTCCAGCAGATCTTTTGCCGAGGAACCGGTCGACTGCGAGCTGGACACGGACTGAAGCAGGGTACTCAGCGCGTCCGCAAAAGAAGCTTGCGTCGAATTTGCAACGCCATCGTCGGCGTCACCATCGTTGCCCTTCGCGTGATGCCCGTGATGTGCACGCGATGCACCATTGGCCTGGCCAACACTTTCCATGTCCTGCTGAAGCTTCGCGAACGCTTTTTGCGCTCCGCTGAGGTCATTGGCGCTCAACGCGCTCGATAACGCCTGCATGTCCTGTGCGAGCAGGGAGTTGGATTGCCCTAGTTGAGACAGGATTGACTTCGGATTAGCGGAACCCTGTGCGCCGCTCACCAATTGCTGGAGCGATGCGAAGGCCGATTGTGCGCCGCTGAGATCGCCGTTCAGCAGGGCGTTTTCCAGGCCCCTGAAGTTCTGGCGGAAACTCGCCCGAGAACTGCTCGTCTGCGAAACAAACGTCTGGGAGGATGCGTTACCGAGAGCTTGAACCGTCATAAGCGACTCCTGGTGATAAAGCGAACAACACGCGGACCCAATAACCAACCAAACCCGAGAGGGAAGGAGCATCCAACGACCTCTCGGAAAATATCCTAGATACCAGGACGGATGCAACCCGCCGATGTCACACCTTTTTTGTGACAATTGGTCTATTTTTTGAGAAAATCCCGAGTGAGGCGGCAGTTCCTCCGCCACATCCTCGGCGGCTTGATTGCTCGCGCATGCCCCAACCTGTCCGATTTGCGGAAGAAGGTGATGTAGATTGCTATCGAAGTGTCCCCCCGCACGGCGATCTAAGTTAAATCAATATTGACACTTACGCATCGGTGTAAGGTCTTGCTCATACGCTCCGACAGGTTGACCCTGGAAGGAAGGAGTTATAGTATGTCGGCCTTGATCGGAGCGTTGCGACTCGTTAGCGCGAAGCGTCAGCGAAAATGAGATGCGTTTCCTCGCTGACGCTTCGCGCTCCCGGTGATCCGCTGCTATTGTTTTGCGCAACGTTCCGATCAAGGCCCCTGATTACCTCACCCACCCCATGCCTCACAACTCGCTCCGTTGGATCGATACCGAGTTGGCCACGCTGGAGGCTCTGAATCTGCGGCGGCGATTGACCGTGCGCACGGGGCCACAGTCGCCCGCTGTCATCGACATGGACGGCCGCCAGTTGGTGAACTTTGGGTCGAACGATTACCTGGGGCTGGCGGCCGGGTCGCTGAGCGATGCCGTCCAACGGGCCGTCGCGAGCGTCGGCTGGGGCGCTGGTGCCAGTCCCTTGGTCACGGGCCGCGGTACGCTGCACGCAGAACTCGAACGCCAACTGGCTGAGTTCGAAGGTACCGAAGCAGCGTTGCTCTTCCCGTCCGGCTTTGCCGCCAATCTCGGTACGATCGCGGCGATGGTCGGTCCCGGTGACGTTATCTTCAGCGACGCCAAGAATCACGCCAGCATCATTGATGGCTGTCGGCTATCCGGCGCACGAATCCAAGTCTACCCGCATGCGAACGCCGACGCTTTGCGCCAACTCATCCGCCAAGCCGACAAGTCTCGCCGCCGGCTGATCGTGACGGACGGCTTGTTCAGCATGGACGGCGATCTGGCGCCGCTGGTTCAATTGGCGGCCTTGGCCGAGCAATCGGACGCCATGTTGATGGTGGACGAGGCCCATGCCACGGGCGTGTTCGGCGAGCACGGCCGGGGCGTCGCCGAGCACTTGGGCGTGGAGGGGGCGATCGACATTCGCGTGGGGACCCTGAGCAAGGCCCTGGGCTCGATCGGCGGTTTTGTGGCAGGATCGCAGCGGCTGATGGACTGGCTGACGAACCGGGCGCGGCCCTACGTGTACTCGACGGCCCCACCGGAAGCGATCGCGGCCGCGGCGCTGGAGGCGTTGCGTCTTGTCCGGGCGGAACCGGAGCGCCGGACAACCTTGCTGACGCGGGCGGCCCGCTTGCGGCAGCAACTGCAACAGGCCGGCTGGTCCACCGGCAATTCGATGAGTCAGATCGTTCCGATCCTCATCGGCCACCCGCTGCGCACGACGCAGATCTCGGCGGTCCTGCGAGAGCGAGGATTTCTGATCCCGGGCATCCGCCCGCCAACCGTGCCGGAGGGTGAATCCTTGCTACGCATCAGCCTGAGTTACGCCCATACGGACGAGATGCTCGATCGTCTCGTCACGGAACTCGCTCAACTTGAAGTGCGGTGACTTGTCGCCGCTTTTCAAGACGCTCCGAACTCTTCCGGCAGTAGCAGCAAACAGTTCTCGATGTTGTCCGTGTCGACCTGCTCACACGTCGCAGACGCGGACGGCATGGCGCAAGGCGGCCAGCTTGTCGGGCCACGTCGGAATGAACTCCAGGGACACATACCCGGCGTATCCGGTGTCCAGGATCGCGCGCAGCACGGCCGGGTAGTTGACCTCCTGAGTGTCGTCCAACTCGCTGCGGCCCGGCACACCGGCGACATGGTAGTGGCCGATGTAGTCCTTGAATTGCCGGATCCGCCGGATCACGTCGCCGTTCATGATCTGCACGTGATAGACGTCGAACAGGAGTTTCATCCGCGGCGAGTCGACCCGCTGAATTAAATCGATGCAGCGTTGGAAGTCGTCGCCAAAATAGCCCGGATGACCTTTCATCGGGTGCGAATCGTCACGCGTGTTCAGGAGCTCCAGGCAGAGACTAACGCCCTGCTCTTCGGCGTATCCGATCACTTGTTTCCAGCAATCCACGCAGTTGCGAGCGCCCTGTTCATCGCTGACGCCAGGCTCTCGCATGCCGGTGAAGGTGATGACCTTGGAGCAGCCCCACCGGACGGCCAAGTCGATGGCGGCCCGCAGTTTCTCGATGCAAAAGGCATGATTCGCTTGGCTGAACGGCCCTTTCGCGAAGCCGTGGCCGCCGGTCATGGTGACCTGCATGCCCAGTTCCCGTAGCAGCGGGTAGTGCTCCTGGCCGACATCCATGGCGGATACGCCCAGGCGGTGGCAGGCCCGGATCAGTTGCTCGGCGGGCATCGGCGCAAAGCACCAGTGGTAGACGGACAACTTGATCCGCCCGTGCTGAATCCGATAGTCCTCGGGCGGAACATCGGGTGGGACCTCGGCGGTGGCTGCCTGGCTCCTGGGTGCCAGTAGGGCGCCCGTGCAAGCCGCCGCTGCGCCGGCGAAGAAACCGCGGCGGGAAAAGGTGCTCGAATCGCATGTCGCACGCTGCATGACGAAAACTCCTTTCGACGTGGTGTGATCGAATCGTTCGGGTGGACCCTGTTCCAGACGTTCATTATACAGACCTCTTGACGGTCGCGGTTGGGTGCATCACTATCTCATTTTCAGTGGGTCAGGCTTTCCAGCCTGACGTCCTTCGAAGCATGTCGTAACCCATGTCAGGCTGGAAAGCCTGACCTACTTGGCAACTCAGGTGCTGATCATGGCAGGCAACAACCAGCAGAAGGTCTTTCTAGCGGTCGATCTGGGGGCTTCCGGCGGGCGCGTGGTCGCCGGATTGTTTGACGGGGAGCGGTTGTCCCTGGAAGAAGTTCACCGTTTCGAAAACGGCGGCGTATTCCTAGCGGGTCGGATGGTCTGGGACTTCGTCGGCCTGTGGACTCGCATCCAACAGGGCCTGCAAGCTGCAGCGGCTAAGTATGGCGAGGGTGTGGTCAGCGTGGGCGTGGACACCTGGGGCGTGGATTTCGGCCTGCTCGGCCGCCATGACGAATTGCTCGGCATACCCTACCACTATCGCGACCGCCGCACCGCGGGGATCTACGACCGGGCCTTCCCGATCGTCAGCCGCGACGAGATCTTCGCTCAAACAGGTCTGCAGTTCATGGAGCTGAATACGCTGTTCCAACTCGTGGCCATGAAACTGCAGGACTCGCCCCTGTTGGACAACGCGCAACGCCTGCTGATGATGCCGGACCTGTTCCACTGGCTGATGACCGGCGAGAAGGCCAACGAGTACACGGATGTCTCCACGACCCAGATGTATAATCCGCTGACGAAAGACTGGGCTCGGCCGATGCTGGAGAAGTTCGGTATCCCGACGCACATCTTGGGCAAGATCGTCCCGCCCGGTACACGTCTGGGACCGTTGCAGGCGAGCGTCGCGGAGGCCACGGGCCTGCGTGGTGTCCAAGTCGTCCTGCCCGGCTCGCACGACACGGCCAGCGCCGTGATGGCGGTGCCCGCGGCCAGTGTTTCGGGATCACAGCCCGACTGGTGCTACATCAGCAGCGGCACTTGGTCGTTAATGGGCGTCGAATCGCCGGTGCCGGTGGTCAACGATAAGTGTCGCGAATTGAATTTCACGAACGAGGGCGGCGTCGGCGACACGATTCGGTTGTTGAAGAACATCGCCGGCTTGTGGTTGGTCCAGGAATGCCGTCGGGTCTGGAAGCAGGAAGGCCGCGACTTTGGCTGGGAGGAACTGGTTCGCCGGGCCGGCGAAGCCAAGCCGCTGGTGTCGTTGGTCGCACCGGACGATAGTTCGTTTGTGGCGCCCAAGGATATGCCGGCGGCGATCCGCGAGTATTGCCAGCGTACGGGCCAGCCAGTACCGCAGACCGAGGGCGAAGTGATCCGGAGCGTGCTCGAAAGCCTGGCGCTGCGTTACCGCATGGTGCTGGGCTGGCTGGAGGATTTGACGGGACAGCAGTTGCAGACGATCCACATCGTGGGCGGCGGGACGCAAAATCGGCTGTTGTGCCAGATGGCCGCTGACGCCTGTAACCGCCGCGTCGTCGCCGGTCCCATCGAGGCGACCGCGATCGGCAACGTCATGATGCAAGCGGTCTCCAGTGGCGATGTGGCTTCAATCGCTCAAGCTCGCGAAGTCATCCGCCGCAGCTTCGACGTGGAAGAATACACGCCGGACAACCCGCAGCCCTGGCACGACGCCTACGGGCGATTCGCCCAACTGGCCTCGTAGGACCCGCCTGCCAATTTGGAGTGCGGTGGCTGGACACCGCTTTGGCTGTGTCTTTCGCGGACGACGGTGCCCGCTCACGGTTGCCGTTTCGGCTTAGGGATCTTGGCACTGCTCTGGCGGCTGCGGCGTTTGTTGCCGCGCGGTTGGTAGGACTCGACTTTCACCTCGCTCACCTTCTGGCCGAGCGATTTCTGCAGCTGCACGATCCGGTCGCGGAGGGCCGCGGCCCGTTCGAATTCCAACGCCTCGGCCGCCGCCAGCATCTCGGCTTCCAACTCGTGGATGAACTCCTGCGTGACGTATTGCGTCTCATCGGTCTGGCCCACCGCCGCGTTCGCCTGGCGGTGTGCGGCGGCCTCGCCTTCAATGCCGGCTCGGATACTCTTCTTGATCGTCTCCGGCGTGATGCCGTGCTGCTGGTTGTATTGCTCCTGCAATTTTCGCCGCCGCCGCGTCTCCTCAATGGCGCGCTGCATCGAGTCGGTCACTTTGTCGCCGTACAGGAGCACCTTGGCATTGACGTTGCGCGCCGCCCGGCCGATGGTTTGGATCAGCGAGGTTTCGCTGCGCAGGAAGCCTTCTTTGTCCGCATCCAGGATGGCGACCAGGGAGACCTCCGGTAAGTCGAGTCCTTCGCGAAGCAGGTTGACCCCCACCAAAGCGTCAAAATGCCCTTCGCGCAGGTCCCGCAGCAATTCCACGCGTTCGAACGCATTCAGTTCGCTGTGCAGCCACTTGCAGGCCACCTTCTGTTCGCTCAAGTAAGCCGAGAGATCTTCCGCCAGCCGCTTGGTCAGCACCGTGACCAGCACTCGCTCACCGACCTGCGACCGGAGGCGGATCTGTTCCAGCAAGTGCGGCACTTGGCCGCGGGCCGGCACCAGCTCGATCTCCGGATCAAGCAATCCGGTGGGGCGAATCACCTGTTCGACGACTTCCCCGCCGGTCTTGCCCAACTCGTAGGGCCTCGGCGTGGCGGACACGAAGACGGCTTGCTTGACCATCCGCTCCCATTCGTCGAACCGCATCGGCCGGTTATCCAACGCGCTGGGCAGACGGAAGCCGTGCTCGACCAGAGTCAGCTTCCGATTGCGATCGCCGGCGTACATGGCCCCGATTTGCGGGACGGTGACATGGGATTCATCGACGACCAGCAACAGGTCCTGGGGGAAGAAGTCGTACAGCGTGTCCGGTTTTTCGCCCTCGCCGCGGCCCGCCAGGTGACGACTGTAGTTTTCGACCCCTGGGCAGTAGCCGACTTGCTGCATCATCTCCAAGTCGAACCGCGTACGGGCGTTCAGACGCTGGGCTTCCAGTAATTTCCCCTCCTCGCGGAACTTCTTCAGTTGCTGCTCCAATTCGGCCCGAATGCGTTCGACAGCCGCCTCGACGCGATCTTCTGGCATGACGAAATGCTTGGCCGGATAGACGAATAACTCGTCCTGCGTGGACAGCGTCTCGCCGCTGGTGGGATTGATCAGCGACAGCTGTTCGACGTCGTCACCCCAGAATTCGACCCGATACGCATATTCCTCGTAGGACGGCCAGATCTCCACACAATCGCCGCGGACCCGGAACTTGCAGCGTTCGAAGCTCACGTCGTTACGCGAGTACTGGATATCGACCAGTTTTCTCAGCAACTCGTCCCGGTCGATCGTCTGGCCGCGGCTCAGGGCGATCATCATCCGCCGGTAGTCGTCGGGCGAACCCAAGCCATAGATGCTGGACACGCTGGCCACGATGATGACGTCGCGGCGGCTGACCAGGGCGCTAGTGGCTGCCAGACGCAAACGATCGATTTCCTGGTTGATCGAGGCATCTTTTTCGATGTAGATGTCGCGCTGCGGGATGTACGCTTCCGGTTGGTAGTAGTCGTAGTAGCTGACGAAGTAGTGCACCGCGTTCCGCGGAAAGAATGCCTTGAATTCGGAGTATAGCTGGGCTGCCAGGGTCTTGTTGTGCGAGATCACCAGAGTGGGCCGCTGCACCTGCTGGATGACGTTCGCCATGGTGAAGGTTTTGCCCGACCCGGTGACCCCCATCAGCACTTGGTGGGGTTTGCCTTCGCGCAGGCCACGGACGAGCGCCACGATCGCTTCCGGTTGATCGCCCGCGGGTTCAAACGGTGCCTGAAGTTCAAATTGCACGAGTTCTAATTCCTGTTTGGCGCTACGCGGCGAACCGTTCGGCGAACATATCGATTTCCAGGTCCGCCAACATGGCAACCAACTCGCTGCCCGTGGGGCGGTGTTCCGCTTGCTTCGCTAGCATCTTGCGGAGCAGACTCGCCAGACGCGTGGTGACCCGCGGATTATGGCGACGCGGATCCGGCGGCGGCTCGCACAGATGCGCCTGGGCTAGTTCGGCGGCGGAGGTGGCGGGGAACGGCAGCACGCCGGTCAGTATCTGGTAGAGCGTAACACCCAGGCTGTACACGTCGCTCGCCGGACTGCGGTGAAGCACCGTTCCCAGCACCTCCGGCGCTGCGTACGCCAGTGTGCCGGTCAGCGGCACCTCGCCGCCAGCTTGCGTTTCCGCAAGGGGGGCGGCTAAGCTCAGGTCCAGCAACGTGGTGTGACCGTCCGGCGAGACGAGGATGTTGCTTGGCTTAAGATCGCAGTGCAGCCAGCCTTGCTCGTGCAGGGCCTGGAGGGCCTCCGCCGTCTGCCGGCCGATCCACAAGGCCTGCGGCGGTGACAATTGCTCCACGGCAGCCAGCGTTGCTTGCAGGCTCACGCCCTCCACAAAGGGCGACACGAGGTAATAGGGCGGGCGTTTGAGATGCGCCGCCAGAATGCACGCCAGATGCGGATGCGAAACCGCTTGGCCGACCTGGGCTTCACGCCGCAACAGTCGCCAGGAAGTCGCCGTTTCCTGGGAAGGCCGGGCTACTTTGATCGCGTAGTCCGACGGCGCGCAGGCTGAGCTGTCGCGTGGCCGAGCGCGATAGACGCGAGACCACGCCCCCTCGTCCAGCAACTCGACTACCGTCCAGTTGCCGATGCACGGGCAATCGCTTGCGCGGGGACGCAGCAGCACGGTTTCAGAGCCGGTGCGGTGATGTTCCGGCATGGTATCTGGGCGGACCCAAACGGTCCTCTAGCTTGCGAAACGAGCTGACGGGAATAGGGCCTGTTCTTTGCATCGACCGGTTCGAAACGAAATACTTGTCAATTCCTCACGAAGCCGATAGATGATGGCGGCAACAGGGATATTCCTGGCGTTGGGCCTGGACAGGGCGAGACTCGCTGTCGTTGCAGCTGGGGGAAGCTAGCGGTGTCAGCAACCGAGACACTGTCAAGAACTTCGTAGGGTGGGCTGTGCCCACCACAGTTGCTTGTGGGTTGTGGGCCTTGATTGGAACGTTGTGTAAAACGCTAGCAGCGGATCATCGTAAACGCGACGCGTCAGCGAGGAAACGCCGCTCTTCCTTGCTGACGCTTCTCTCGTTGGGGCCGGCCGACGTGCCGTCGGAATTGGTGGGGGCAGATCACACCAGTAGATCGCGCACCGCGATCACTGCAACGCTCTGGCGGACGATGACCAGCGGGAGCAATTCACCCGCCCGGTACGTGTGGTGCTGCCGATAGCCCGGATTGGCGGTAGGCCCCGACGGCTCGTTGTACACCTCGATCTGCATATCGACGAGGTTGATGATCCAGTAGGCCGCGATGCCCGCCCGGGCGTACAAACGGCCCTTCACATCGCGATCATGGGCGAGGCTCGAATCGGCAACTTCGATCAGCAAGGCGATGTCTTGCGGCCCAGGGTGGTGAGTTGCGTAGCGGCTCGCCGGGCCGAGCACGACTGCCAAATCGGGTTCGGGCTCACTGTCGTCCGTGGTAATGGCCGACTGAATTCGTATCCGCCACCCCGTCGGCAATTGGCCGCGAAGGATTTCGTCGGTTTGGTCGATGGTGGCATCGTGACTCGGCTTGTGGGGCATCTTGGCGACGATCCATCCTTCCAGCAGTTCCACGGGATCGTTCTCGGTCAGCACACCGGCCTGGGCCATCCGGTGGTACTCGTCCACGGTGAAGCGACGCACGGGGAACGGCGGGATTTGAGAAGCCTGCCAAGTTGGCTGAGTTGTGACCGACATAGGCAGATTCCTATGGTGTGATCGGCCGAGTCTCGGCAACGATCCCAGATTTTGTGTGCCCAGCCCGAGCTGCGGGATTGACTGACATCACCCTCTTCCACAGTCGCCGTGCTGTCGAGCGACCAAGGAAAGGTTGCGTGGCTCTGAACATTCTTGTACTTCCCGGACCACGTGTCAAGCCGGCGTGTTGGTGCAGCGTGTACGTCGACCTGAACCCGATCCGGGCCAGAGTGGCCACGACCCCAGAGACCAGCGCGTACACGTCGGCTTACGAACGGATTCAGGTAGAGCAGCCATCGCTGCCCACGCCTACGGACACGCCGGAACCGGCAATGCCGGTCCAGACCGAGCGACGAGGCGATCGCCACCGCCCCGGAACGCGTGGTCGGGACGGCTGGCAAACCGCCGAGACCGAGGATATGTTGACTACACCTGTTTCAACGCAATTTGCGACAGGTTTTTCGGAAAGGACGACAACGGCAAGGAGATCGACACATGGGGATGTTCGAGACCCGGGGCCACGACACGGCCAGCACGGGCCGCAAGCCAAATACGCTGAAAAAACTGGATCGTATGAACAAGGCCCTGCGGCACGAGGAACCGGACCGCGTGCCGATCAGTGATTTCTTCTGGGGCAGCTTCATCCGCCGTTGGCGTCAGGAACTGAATCTACCTGCAGATGCGAACCCGTACTACCACTACGATCTCGACTGGATTGTGACGGTCCCGAACATGGACCCGCACATCCAGAGCTTTCAGACGCTCCGCGAGAACGAGTCGGAAGTCGTGGTGCGAACGGGGTTCGAGGCCGTGCTGAACAAGCGTTTCGACCTGCCCATGCCAGAAGCCGTCAGCTGGGATACGGACACGATCGAGAAACTGGAAGCCTTCGAGTTCGATGCCCCCGACGATCGTCGCCGCTATTTCTCGGTCGGCGACAACCACATCGCGGGGGTCGGCGATGGTTTCGAACGCAACTCGCCAGCTTGGATCGAGACGGTGAAGTCGTTGCGTCCTGACTTTCCCGTGTTCGGCAGCATGCTGGAAGCCGCGGAATGTCTGACGCGGTTGATCGGCCAGGTCAATACGATGATGTGGATTGGCGAATATCCGGAGCGACTGGGCGAGCAAGTCCTGCGCATCGGCGATTTCTACTACCAGTGCTTCAAGGCGCAGCTTGAAGCCGCCCATGGACTGCTGGACGGCATGGTTATCTGGGGTGACGTGGCCTATCGCAACGCCATGTTCTTTTCCCCTGCTTATTGGCGGACCTACTTTAAGCCGGCGGTGAAAGCCATGCTCGAATTGTCCCACCAGCACAACCTGCCGGTGATCTACCACGGTTGCGGCAACGTCAACGCGATCCTACCGGATTACATGGAGATCGGCGTGGACGCATACAATCCGCTGGAGGCCAAGGCCGACTTGGACGCGGTTCTGTTGCGGCGCCGTTACGGCCACCGCTTGGCGTTCTGCGGTAACAGCGACATTCGCGTCTGGGAAAGCGCCGATCGCGAGCGGATTCGACGTGAAGTGCTGCGGAAGCTGAACGCAGCACGCGGCGGCGGATACATCTTCCAATCGGACCACTCGGTCGCGGCCGACGTGTCCGGGCAGACCTACGACTACATCGTCCAACTGGTTCGCCAGTACGGCCGCTACCCGATCGATGTGGGTGAATTCAACGAGTTCTTGGAGGTGGCCCCGTGATCACACCTAATCCGCTGCTGGGAATCGCTCTCCATTTCGTCGGCGCGGTATCCTCGTCGGTCTGCTACGCGCCGCAGAAGCAGGTCAAGAGCTGGTCCTGGCAAACCTATTGGATCACGCAGGCAGCATTTTGCTGGTTCCTGCTGCCGATCCTCGGTGCCCTACTGACCATCCCGCATCTGCGCGAGGTGTTGGCCGAGGCGCCGAAGCCCGCCATGCTCGCTGCATTTGTGCTCGGGATGGCCTATGGGATCGGCGGTACCGCGTTCGGGATCTCTATTCGCTACATCGGGTTTTCCCTGACCTACGCCATCGCAGTCGGCTTGTCGAGCGTGCTCGGCACCTTGCTCCCACCATTGGCGAAACCCGAATTGGCCCGTTTGCTCGTGTGGTTCGAGGGACTGTTCCACAATGGAACGGTCGACGGGGAGACGGGGAAAGCCGCCGTCCAGAAGAGCCTGTCCGAAATCCTGAGCCAAACCGGGGGCGGGTGGGTGCTGACCGGCATCCTGATCGGCACCGTGGGAATCGGGCTTTGCGGTATCGCCGGTCGACTCAAGGAACTGGACCTCCAGGGGCAGGACGAGAAGTCGCAGTTCTCGTTGGGTAAGGGCCTGCTGCTTTCGTTGTTAGCCGGCGTCCTCTCGGCCGTGTACGGTTTCTCGCTCGAAGCGGGCGAACCCATCGCGGACGTGGCGACCAAGTTCGGGGCCGACGTCTATCGCGGCAATGTCGTCTACATCTTCTCCAACACAGGGGCGTTTCTCACCACGGCGATTTACTGTCTGTACCTGCATTTTCGGCACAAGACACTGGGCGAGTTGGTAGAACTGCCGGCGGGGCCGGAGACGGCGAGTCTGCCCATGAATTTCGCCATGGCCGCACTCACGGGGTTGCTGTGGTACCTGCAGTTCTTCTTCTACAACCTCGGCCATGTCCGTATGGGGGAGTACAAGTTCACAAGCTGGGCCATTCACATGATCATGTTGGTGCTGGCCAGCAACCTGATCGCCATCCTATTCCGGGAGTGGAAAGGCTGTCGGCTTTCCACGTGGACGACGGTGGCCTTGGCCTTGATGGTGCTGGTCGCGGCGATCCTGTCCCTGACCTACGGTAACTACCTAGGCGGATTGCCGGCTTAGCCAGACCAGGGAGCACGCCACGATGCGTCAGACCTTCGTAATACTGATCGCCCTATGGGTGCTGTTGCCGTGGAGTTACCGCAGCCTGCGGCCCAGCACCGACTGTTTCGAGGCCATCCCCGCTGCGTGTACGGAAGCATCGCAGTGACCGGTCACCTGTCGATCTCGCCCAACACGATGTCCAGGGAGCCGATCACCGCCGGGACGTCGGCGATGAGGCAACCACGGCAAAGCTCCGCAGTCACCGACAGGTTGCAGAAGCAACTGCTCCGAGCACGTACACGCCAGGGGATTGCCGAGCCATCGCTGATCACCATGAAGCCCATTTGGCCCTTGGGACATTCCGTTTCCAGGTAGGCTTCGCCGGCCGGCAACCGCTGCGTCACTTTGACGGGAACTCCCCAGTCGCCGGTCGTTGTGCTGTAACGCTGAATCGCTTGGCGAAGCAGATCGATAGACTGGACCACCTCCAACATGCGGACATAGAAGCGATGCCAGCAGTCGCCCAAGACGGCTTCCTGCGGGACCGGCGGGTAATCGTGATCCTGCGGATAGTGGCCGTCCTTCTGCACAATTACGTGGAACTTGTAGCCGTCGTACATCTCCGTGCAGCGTGGCTCGCCGTCACGTCGCAAATCATAGTCCACGCCGCTACCCCGCAGCACCGGTCCCGTGCAGCCGTAGTCCAAGGCCATGTCCGCCGACAAGACACCGATATTGGCGGTCCGCTTGATGAAGATCGCGTTGCTGGTCAGCAGCGTGTGATACTCCTGAATTACAGGGTCGAGTTGATCCAGGAATTTCTCGCAGGTCTGTAGCCAGCCGCGAGGCAGATCTCCGGTCACGCCACCCGGCGCGATGTAGCTGTAGGTCAGTCGAGCGCCGCAGACTTCCTCGAAGAGGTCGAGGATTTTTTCCCGCTCGCGAAACGCGTACAGGAACGGAGTGAACGAGCCCAAATCAAGACCGTAAGCACCCATGGCGACAAAGTGACTGGCGATGCGGTTCATCTCGGCCATGATCACGCGGATGTGCTTAGCCTTTTCCGGCACAGCCAGCTTCAACAGCTTCTCAACACACAGGGACCAGCCGAGATTCATGTTCATTCCGGCCAAGTAGTCCATCCGATCCGTGTAGGGAACCCACTGACGAACCGAGACGTTCTCACCGATCTTTTCCGCACACCGGTGCAAGTAGCCGATTTGCGGCTCGACCTCGGACACGATCTCACCATCGGTCCGCAACACCACACGCAACACGCCATGCGTGCTGGGGTGTTGCGGCCCCATATTCACGAGCATCTCGTCCGTGCGGACGTCGAATTCCACAATCCGCGGATCATCCAGTTGCGTTGCCATACTGCTTTCTCGCTACGCGGTTGTTGTCTACCGGTTCCGAATGCCGTGATATTCCACCGGCATTTCGTAATCCTTGCGCAAGGGATACCCGACCCAGTCTTCCGGGCAAAGAATGCGACGCAGGTCGGGATGGCCCTGGAAGCGAACTCCCATCAGGTCGTAGACCTCGCGCTCGTGCCACAACGCGGTCTTCCAGATGTCGCTGACGGACGGCACCTCCGGGGGGTGCCCCGGTTGGTCGTCCTGCCATCGCGGCAGCTTGATTTTGAGCAATCCGTTTTCAGGAATCGACAGACGTCCAGCAAGGCGGCTGCCGACACCTCGATCCAGGGATCAATGGCTTCGAGGTGGGATCCCACGATCTTGTCCCCGAATCTTGCCTGCAGGAATGGCAGCACTTGAGCAGCAACATTCATGATTCGATATAGCCTCTGCGTTGGTACTTGATCTCACGAGAATCGATCGCCCGGGCGATCGGAAGACATCCACGTGAGCGATCAGCTCACCGCCGGTCGCTCACGCCCGACAGCTCGGACCCAGTCCAGATCGCCGCGTTTCCAGACGTAGGCGAATCCGACCATCAACACGGCGAAGAACAGACCGATGTCGACGATCGTAACCCACGCCAACTGCCGAGCGCTGCGTTTGATAATGTCGGTGGATTCGTCGGCAGCAGCAGATCCGTGCCGGGACGAGAGCTCGGCCGTCGGGATCTGCGGAGAGCGGACGCCCATTTCACGGTACAGCAATCGCGCCGGCTGCGTCAGCGTTGGTTCTCCACCGTCGGCCGACGCGGCGACGACCAGCCGGTGATCGGCGAGGTCGGCGAGGTGCGTGGATTTTCCAAAGACCGTGGCCCACGGGAAGAATAGGGCCACTTCGACGTCAAAGATGATGAACAACAACGCCACCACATAAAACCGCAAATCGAACTGCACATAGGACGAACCGATGCTAGGCTCACCGCATTCGTAGATCTCCAGTTTCTCCGTCTGGGGGTTGGTGGGACGGAAGAAACGTCCCAACAGCAAATTGACGAACAGAAACAGCAGGCCCACTGCCGCGAAGAGCGTCAGATACCCGACGATGCCGAGAGAAGATCCTAAGGCTGTTGACATACGCTGATTTTTGTCGCAAAGAGTCACGGGTGTTGCGGAGGCTGGCGCCGACAGGTCCCGGCCGTGCACGTTGACCGCGGACTTGCCCACAAACCGATCACGAAACACAGAGTGTACCAGAAGTTTCGCAGGTGGAAACCATGGCGGACGACCCTCTCGAACTTCGCCCGCCTGCTACACATTGGGGCCTCCGTGGACCGGTTCGACCACGACTTTCGATTCGGCCACAGCGGTCGGATTCAAGGTGCTTCGTCCCCAGGCGATATCCAGCGGCAAACGCGAAAAATCCACAATGCAGCCATCGCGGCTGTAGCAACTCAGATCGTGCGTGGACCCCATGAAGATGCAGTCCACCGGGCACGGTTCGACACACAACGCACAGAACATGCACTTCGAGTAGTCGATCGCGTAGCCGGTGATCCGAAATCCCTTGCCGCCTTCCACCCGCTCCTTGCCGATGTAGATGCAGTCCACAGGGCAAGCTTTTGCGCACTGGTCGCAGGCGATGCAGGTCGTCAAATCGTAGCGGTGAAACCCACGATACCGTGCCGTGACCGGCACGGGTTTCTCGGGATACTCGAATCTGTGCGTGAATGTCCTACGTTCTTTGCGATAGGTGACGAGCCAATACCTCAAAGTCACCCACATTCCGTGGACAACCGTCCAGACCGCAAAGCCGATGTTCCGCAGCCAAGCTAACATTGCCCATGTGTCCTAACTGCTCTAGTGGACGATGTTTCCATCATTTTGTTGCCGGAAAGACATCCCTATTATAGGCGCGATTGCGCTGTTCGCAACGGCACTGCCGACGCCGAAAAGTCAGAATTCGCCGAGGTTTAGCGAACATCTCTGGAGAAACGGACGGACCAGTGGTATGCGAAATCGGCGAGAAAGTTGGATGAATTTCTCGCCGGTTCGTCAGCGGTTGCTTGACTCGGCACTCCTATCACTTAGAGTGAATTGATCGCCAGCGGTCAGTTCGACCTGGACGGCGTGCCCGCATGCCGAACTCTGGAAGAACCTAAGTGTCTTAGAGCAACATTGATTTCAGGGGTTTCGGATCGCCCGGATGATCTGGGGTAACACACTGCAAAGGAATGGCACCATGTTGGTTCTGTCTCGAAAGAAGAACGAGTCCATCGTCATCAACAACGACATAACCATCGTGGTGGTCGAAATCCGCGGCGACAAGGTCCGCCTGGGAGTGGAAGCACCCAAGGAAGTTCCGGTTCACCGCCGCGAGGTCTACGAAGCCATCAAGCGGAGCGAAATGGCCCAGCACGAAGACGCCGCGGAAACACCGAGGGATTCGGCTGCCGAGAACTAGGCCGCTATGGCCGCTCCTGCCTGAGTTTGCTTCCTCCGCAAGTCGCCTCTCGAAAATCTCCCCTCCCGCTGTACGAGCGATCGCATTGCGGGCCAAGGCCCGTAAGCTGCTTGTTCGGCTTCGCCCCACTTGACGAGACGCCAACTTCGCGAGTATACATTCCTTGCGCTGACGCATCGTCTCGTGTCTTCTGCCACGGATAGTATGTGAGGACCCGGGCGGGGGTTCCGCCCGATTCGATCTCAGTGATACGTGGCCCCGTCGTCTAGCGGTCTAGGACATCGCCCTTTCACGGCGGTAACACGGGTTCGAGTCCCGTCGGGGTCACTTTTTTCGTTTGTCCTCAGCAATCTGCTCGTGTTGTGACAGTGGTCTACGACGCATTACTTGTAGTCTCTTTCGGCGGACCGGAACGTCGCGAGGATGTATTGCCGTTTCTGGAGAACGTCCTCCGGGGGCGAAACGTGCCGCGCGAACGACTGTTGGAGGTCGCGGAACACTATCAGCACTTCGGCGGCGTCAGCCCGATCAACGCGCAGACCCGCGAATTGATTGCGACGCTCCACCGGCAATTGGCGGAGCACGGACTTCACCTGCCGATCTATTGGGGCAATCGCAATTGGCATCCGCTGCTGCCGGAAACCATTCGGCAGATGGCAGACCAAGGCGTCCGACGTGCTTTAGCCTACGTCACTTCCGCCTACAGCTCCTATTCCGGGTGCCGGCAGTACCGCGAGAATATCGAAGCCGCTCGTGACGAAGTTGGCTCGCGGGCTCCGGTAGTCGATAAGCTGCGAGTTTTCTATAATCATCCCAGCTTCATCGAGACCCTCACCGACCGGGTGCAACAGGCATTGAATCAGGTCCCCGTTGAGCGTCGCGGCTCGGCACACATTCTCTTTACGGCGCACAGCATTCCGGCTGCCATGGCGCAGACCTGCCGCTACGAACAGCAGTTGGTCGAGACCTGTCGGCTGATCACGGAGCGGTTGGGGCACCACGGGCAGCCCCGGCTGGCTTATCAGAGCCGAAGTGGACCGCCGAGCCAACCGTGGCTGGAGCCGGACGTGTGCGATACAATTCGGGAATTGCATCGAGCAGGCACCACTCGGGACGTCGTGATTGCACCGGTGGGCTTCCTCTCCGACCACCTGGAGGTGCTCTACGATCTGGACGTCCAAGCGAAGGAATTGTGCGAAGCACTCGGCATCGGCATGGTGCGGGCCGGCACGGCTGGCACCCATCCGCGATTCGTGCAGATGATTCGCGAGCTGATCGTGGAACGGATCAGCGAGCAGCCGGAGCGGCTCGCCCTGGGGAATCTCGGCCCCAGCCACGATGTCTGCCCACCCGATTGTTGCCAGTACTCGCCTCGTCCCAGTGGACCTCCGGTATCGCGTCCTGCAAAGTGAGCCGACGAGCACCTAGAAAAACGCTCTTGACCCGCTCCGCGGAATGTCATATTTTCCTGACACAACGAAACGGGAAGCACGCGGTGAGTCAAGGACACTGCGGGACGTGAAGTCTGGTCCCTGGTTGGTCGCGTGTCGTCTCCGTTGTGACCTGACCGTAGTCGCGTGCACGAGTCTGCATCTGGAGCGCATGCGAAGTGCGTCTCTGCGGACCACGAGGTGATCCGACGACAAGGATGTCGACGGCTGGCTTCGCTAAACACTTTGGCTACCGAACGCGGATCGACAACCACTCGCAAGACGCGATGGTGGTACATCGTCCAATCGCTCCCGGAACAAGTGCGGAATCCTTTGCCCCCCTGGGATGCCGTGGCTGCCGGGAGCTTTTTTTTGCGCCGAGCGGGTGGCGTGCCCAGGAGTGCTACTGAAGCCTGCTTAGACAGCAACGCCGCTGCCGGGAGATTCCAGCGAATCC
>JAPLNJ010001056.1 GCA_026692885.1 Planctomycetota bacterium
AACTTGTTGCACCGCCCCGCGAATTGCCTGACGTAGACGTTCCTGAAATTCTCCGATAGTTGCCATCCCTGGCTTCCTCCCTTACGCAACTTCGCACCAAGCCGAATCCCACGGCCCAAATTTACCCCCCTCTTGATAACAGAATCCCATCGACCGCGCAAAGTGCAAGGTGCGCCCGTTCCGATCAAGGCCGCATACTCAGCCTTACCTCGTTCGATTTGTTGCGTTATCATAGTCGTCACGACGGGTGCCGATAGCCGGCAGACTGACCCGACCGCTAGGCCTTTACGGAAGGAGACTTTATCGTGCAGCGATCTGCGTTCCTCTTGGTTTTTCTCACCTTGATTTTCCTCACCGTGATCGCCGTGGTCTCGCCGACGACGTCAGCCTTAGCCGCTCGTCCGAGTGAAAGCCTGCTGCCACCCACGACCAAAGGTTATGTCTCCGTGCCCGACGTGGACTTGCTCCGCAAGAACTGGGAGCTGACCCAGCTGGGACTGCTGACCCAAGATCCGCTCATGAAGCCGTTTATCGACGACCTCCGGGAGTTGCTCAAGAGTCGCTTGGACAAGTCGCAGGTCCAGTTGAGCCTGAAATTGGAGGACCTCAAAGACGTGTACGGCGGAGAAGTCTGCTTCGCCGTGGACCAACCCAACAGCGACCCGAAGCAACACGCTCTGGCGGTCTTGGTGGACATCACGGGAAAGAGGCAGGAGACCGCGAAGTTGCTGGACAAAGTGGGCAAAAACATGGCTGCTAAAGGCGCCACGAAGACTGTGGAAACCTTGCAGGGGGTGCCGGTTACCACCTACGCCTTGCCCAAGAAACGCGGCGAGACAGTCGGGCAGCGGGTCTTCTACTTCCTGCAGGACGACCGACTCGTGGCGACCGACCACGAGGTGACCGCGAAGGGGATTCTGGGCCGGTTTGCGGGACGCGCTACGGACAGTCTGGCGTCCCTGCCGGCCTTCAAAAACGCGATGAGTCGCTGCCAGCAGGCGCCCGACGTGGTGACACCGCACGTGCGTTGGTTTGTGGAACCGTTCGGCTACGCCCAAACTTCGCGGGCGTCGTCCGCTGTCCGCCGAAAACGGGGTACCGACATGCTCAAAGTTCTCACCAAACAAGGCTTCACGGCCGTCCAGGGCATCGGAGGCCAGGTGGTTTTTGCCGCGCCCGGCAAAGAGGTCTTACACAAGACCTTCATCTACGCTCCGGCGGTCAACAAGACCGGCGATAAATACAAACTAGCGATGCGGATGATGAACTTCCCCAAGAGCGAGAAACTCGTTCCGCAGGATTGGGTGCCGCGGAACGTCGCCAGTTACCTGACCTTCAACTGGAAGATGCGGGAAGCGTTTGAGAATCTGCAGTCCTTGGTCGATGAAATCGCCGGCGCGCAGATCTTCGAGGACGTGATTGCCAGCCTTGAACAAGATCCGACTGGCCCCAGAATCAAGGTTCGTCAGGGGTTCATCAACCACCTCGGAGAACGTGCGACCTTCCTGACCAGCTATCGCTTGCCAATCACTCCCCAATGCGAACGCTGGCTGTTTGCGGTCGAGGTGACAAATCCCGCGGAGGCAGCCAAGACGCTCGAAAAAGTCATGAAAATCGACGTCGCGCAAGGCCTCGCGAAGAAATGGCTGATCGGCAAACAGGTCGTCTGGGAGGTCCTGAATCCGGAAGAGAAAGACGCCGTCAAGCAGCCGAAGGTCGCCGGACCCGGCCTGAACTCCAAGAAACAGGATGAGGACGAAGAACGGGATGAGGTCAATCCGCTGTTCAAGCATGCCGCCTTGACCGTCGTCAACGGACACCTGATGATCGCGTCGCATATCGACTTCCTGCAGGAACTACTGAAGCGTCCCACCACCGAATCGTCGCTCGGCAAAGAGGCTGACTATCTGGCGGTCAACGAGGCCCTGACGAAGATCGGCGCGGGAAAAAACAGCTTCCGATTCTTCGCACGCACCGACAATGCGTACCACCCCACGTACGAGCTGCTCCGGCAAGGCAAGATGCCGGAAGCCGAAACGATCCTCGGCGCCTTGCTCAACCGCTGGTTCGCTCCCGACGAGGAAGGCGTGATCCGTGAACAACAGATCGACGGCAAGAAGCTGCCAGACTTCGCCAAAGTGCGTTCCTATTTCGGCCCCGCTGGCCTGTTCGTCGATACCGAGGACGACGGTTGGTTCATGGTGGGTTGTCTGTTGAAAAAGTCGGAGGAGGCCAAGCCTGCCACCAAACCCACGGCCGAGGCCAAGGCCAAGCCCGAAACCAAGCCCGAGGCCAAGCCCGAGGCCAAGCCCGAGGCCAAACCAGACGCGAAACCTATCGCTTTAGAATCCAGCAAGAAATGATTTAGCGTGGGGCGAGCGGCAGGAAACAATTTACCCGCCGGTCGGCCTTCCCGGGCCAATCGGGACGGTCTGGGAAGACCATCCTACATTGAGTTGGGTAAGCGATTTCCTGCCGCTCGCGTGGGCCGATTCGCTGCTCTCGAAACAGCAAACACGGTTGAGGTCAGAGGCCTTGATCGTAACCTTGCGAAATACTAGCGGCAGGGGGGCTGTTGTCCGACTGAAGACGCAACCTTGACAAGCAAACAGCGGCCCTTGCCACCCTCTTCGTTGCTTTTCTTGCGCTGACCCCACGGATGGCAAGGCCGGCCCACGGATTTATTCTTGTCCGGTCCTCATCCGTGGGTCGGCTTTGCTATCCGTGGAACAACTCCGTGTTTTCGATGTAGAGCGGACTTTAGTCCACTCAGGCGGAATGAATTCCGCCCTACGAAATTGTTCTTGGACGGGTACTAACAGCCGATCGCTACCAGTGGACGACGGCGGCGCCCCAGGCTAAACCACCGCCGAATCCGCTCAGCAAGACTCGATCGCCGCGATGCATGCGACCCTGACGATTGGCCTCATCCAGAGCCAGCGGCATACTCCCCGCCGAAGTGTTTCCGTAGCGGTCCAGATTGACTATCAACTTGTCGCGCTCGACGCCCAGATCCTCCGCCGCCGCGTCGATGATGCGGATGTTCGCTTGATGGAACACCACGAGATCCAGATCGCGGATGCTCAACCCGGCGTGAACCAGTACGTCCCGCGTGGAATCGATCAGCACGCGAACGGCCCATTTGAAGACAGCGCGGCCTTGCATGTGAATGTATTGGCGGCCCGCCGCCAGCCCGTCGGCCGAGATCGGCTCGCGGGTCCCTCCGGCCGGCTGGCAGAGCACTCCGTCGCGATCGCCTTCCGATCCCAGCGTGTACGCAATGAGCCCTTGTTGGCTCTCGCCAGCGCCGATCAAGACGGCTCCTCCGCCATCGCCGAAGAGCGGGTAGGTTTTCTTGTCGGCGGGATTGACCACCCGCGACATCAGATCGACCCCGACGACCAACGCCCGCCGACTGCAGCCGCTTCTCACGTATTGCATCGCGGTCACCAAGGCATACATGAAGCCTGCACAAGCGGCATTCATTTCCAGAGCCGGTGCCACGCAACCCAATCGCTGTTGGAGCAGGCAGGCCGTCGTGGGCATCGGCGAATCGGGCGTCATCGTGGCGACGAAGATCAGGTCGACTTCACGCGGCGAGACCTGGGCCGCATCCAGGCACCGCACAGCGGCCTCGTAAGCCACGTCGCTCGTGGCCTGCGTCGGCAACGCCTGCCGTCGTTCGTGGATCCCTGTGCGTTGCACGATCCAGTCCGCGTCGTAGCCGAGCTTGGCCAAATCGCGGTTGTGGATGATGCGCTCCGGCGCATACGACCCCGTGCCCAGAATCTGTACTCCCGTCAACTTCGCCAAGCGACTGCGTCCAGACAGTCGCGGCAGGTGGCTGACAGCCAAGTCGTGCACTAATTCCGACGCCCTACGATCCGCGGACGGCAGGGCAGACGCGCGATGGGAAGATCTGGATTCCATAGGGGGGTGGTCCGCTCTCGCAGGTCGGGCTTTCCAGTTTGACGCCTGTCGAAACGATTCGGAATACGCGTCAACCGTGAACGCCTGACCTACTCGGTTGCGACTCCGCATTAGGCGAGCGGCAGGAAATAACTTACCCGTAGGTTGGCTTTTCCAGGCCGATCGGGACGGTCTTGGAAGACCATCCTACATCCGGGACGGTCTTGGAAGACCATCCTACATTCGGGACGGTCTTGGAAGACCATCCTACATTAAGTTGGGTAAGTTACTTCCTGCCGCTCGCTCTACGCCCGCCATCAGCGCGGCTCGTCAGGGATCTCGATCCATGTCCGCCGCCGATGCGACTCCAAGACCGCATCGGCGACGATCTGGGCCCGCAAACCGTCGTAGAAGCTGGGCCCTGCGTCGCGTCCTTCTATGATGGCAGAAACAAACTCATACATCAAATCATACCGGAAGACAGTGGCCGGAACACCGTGGCGAGGATCCCTCGGGCTGCCTTCGGGTTTCAGGTACTCGGGTGGTACGTCCACAGGAGCCAGATCGGCTCCGGTCTGGCCCACCCAGAGCTTGTTCGGTTCGTGCAAGCGATAGACCGCGGATTGCTTGGCGCCGTTGATTTCGGCCCATTCGTGCCCGAAACCGTTGAGTCCATACCCCTTCGCCAGCGTCGTGCCTTCCCACACTCCGACTGCGCCGCTGGCGAACTCGCCAATCAGGCACGACCAGTCGTCGACTTCCGACGGCGGACAGACGCGTCCATCCGGGGTGTGATCGCGTGGAGCAAACCGGGCGACCGCACCGCAGACACGCGACAACGGGCCCAGCAGGTCGATGGCAAAATCGATACGGTGGATGGTCATGTCGTACAAGTCGCCGGCACCGGCCTGGCTCTTGTACTGGCGCCATCCCCAACTGGTTTCGGGCAGGTCCAGAAACCTTTGGCTGCGGAAATGTCGCAACCCGCCGAGTTGCCCGCTGTGGGCCAAGGCCCGCAGGTACTTCATCGACGGGGCAAACCGATAGGTAAAGGCCGTCATATGGACCACCCCGGCATCGCGCGCCGCGTGATACATGTCACGGACTTCGGCGGCGTTCAAGCCCAACGGCTTCTCGCACATCACGTGCTTTCCGTGCCTGATGGCCGCCAAGGCGATGGGCTTGTGGGTAAAGTTGGGCGTGGCAATGATCACGGCATCCACCTGGGGATCGGCACAAACCGCTTCATAGTCGGTGGTTACGTACTCGATACTCCAGTCTTTACGCCGTTTTTCCAAC
Organism: Planctomycetota bacterium; assembly: GCA_026692885.1. Next base: position 5,209 of record JAPLNJ010001056.1, read on the forward strand.
AGGTCGGCAGAGGCATCGCAGACCGCCGCCAATGTCGCTCGACAATCGAGCCGAATACCGGGAACGTGATGATAGTCGCTGACCGCTCCCGCGCCGATGATGGCAATCCGAACCGGATTGGATTTGCAGTGGTCAGTCATTTTCCCACAGACTCCGGCAATCTCAGGTGATTTGAAAAGTCCGACTTGCAACGACGATTGCACGCGGTAAAACATGCAGACTACGAGCTTTCTGCAGACAGCACAAGATAACGCCCCCGGATTTCGAATCAAAGCCCGGAGCAAAAAAGTGACAGAACCCACCTATCGGAGGGTGCAAAGTCGCGTCTTTTCGGAATAGATTGATCGTTCTTCCTCCGACCCCTATAGTCCCTGCCAAGTAATACTCGGCGATGAGGCACCTACGAGTTTCTTACCATTGAACTTTCTCACCCCAGAACGCTCCCAGACCCATGTGTATCCTTGCCATTCAATACAACCTGGTTCCAGATTCGCCCATTCTCGTTGCTGCGAACCGAGAAGAGTACTACGACCGGCTTGCCGTGTCGCCCTCGATTCAGAGCGGCAAGCCCCGCATCCTGTGTGGCATTGACCAACAGGCCGGCGGGACTTGGCTGGGCGTAAACCAGAACGGGATGTTCGTGGCGGCCAGCAACCGTGCCAAGACGATTCCCTCGGTCGCACCCCGGTCGCGAGGCGTGTTGTGCCGCGACCTGATGCGGTGCGGTTCGGCACGACAGGCGGTGGATCAAGCTATGGACGAATTGTCGACCGAAAAATACGACGGGGTGAACTACATCATTGCGGATGGGGAGAGCGCATGGGTAGTCCACGGCGGTGACGAACTGAACGCAGTGGAATTGGATGAAGGCTTGAGCGTCATCGCGAACGGCGATGTGAACGAACCTCGCGACGAACGGGTGCAATTGGCGTTTCGCTTGCTGACCCTGCAAACACTCGATTCGCCGGTCAAATTTCTGGCGGTGGCCAGTAAGGTCTTTGCCCGGCCCCCGGCGCCGCTCGGCCGTCCCAGCATGATCGTTCGCGGTCGGGACCGGGGCACCGTCAGTTCCACGTTGCTGTCGTTGGGCATCAAGCCTCGCGATGCGATCTACCAATTCGCGAACGGGTCGCCGGATCAGGCCAAGTATGAGGACTTTTCGCCGATGCTGCGGGACATTCTCAGCCGCGGTCTGCGGGAATCTCGCACTAAGGCGAAGGCGTGAAGGGGAGCATGGGCATCCCTGATCGTCAACGCGGCAGGCCTGTTTGCACCTACCAGTACGACGTCGTGGTTATCGGCGCCGGACACGCCGGCGCGGAAGCCGCGATGGCGGCCGCGCGACTCGGCGCCAAAGTCGCCCTGTTGACGACGAACCTGGACACCGTGGCGCAAATGAGCTGTAATCCGGCTATCGGCGGTGTGGCCAAGGGGCAGATCGTCCGCGAGATCGACGCCTTGGGAGGCGTGATGGGACGCGCGATCGATGCCACCGGTATCCAGTTTCGCCTGCTCAACCGCCGCAAGGGGCCCGCCATGCACAGTCCGCGCGCCCAGGCGGACAAAAAAGCCTACCAGTTTGAAGTCAAACGGCTGCTGGAGGAACAGGCCGGACTTGACCTGCGTCAAGAAACGGTCGAGGATCTGCTCACGGAGAGTCGGGGCGACGTGGTCCGCGTGACCGGCGTGCGGACTCACAGCGATGTGGTGTATCAGGCGCCCTCCGTGATCCTGACGACCGGAACCTTCCTGCAGGCCCTGATGCATACGGGCGAAATCAAAACGCCGGGCGGTCGCGCCGGTGAGGGCACCACCAGCGGCATCAGCCAGGCCTTCCAGCGGCTTGGTTTCCGCGTGGAACGGTTCAAGACTGGCACGCCGGCAAGGCTGAATGGCCGGACCATTGACTACACGCAGACTGAATTGCAGCCGGGCGATGAGACACCCCAGCCGTTCTCGTTTCTCACCGACCGGTTGACTGTCGACCAGCTGCCGTGCTGGATCACCACCACCAACCAGCGCGTGCACGAGTTGATTCGCGCCAACCTGCATCGCGCGCCGATGTACAGCGGCCAGATTCGCTCGCGCGGACCGCGTTACTGCCCGTCGATTGAAGACAAGGTGGTCCGCTTCGCCGAGAAGTCCCAGCACCAATTGTTTCTGGAACCGGAGGGGCGTCATACGCGAGAGGTCTACGTCAATGGGATCGCCACCAGCTTGCCGAGTGACATCCAAGATCAGATGTTCCGCCTGATTTCGGGGCTGGAATGCGCGCAGATCATGCGCTACGGCTACGCAGTGGAATACGACTACTGTCCCCCGGACCAGTTGTGGCCGTGGTTGGAGACCAAACGGGTCGCGGGCTTGTTCTTCGCCGGGCAGATCAACGGCACGACGGGCTACGAGGAGGCGGCTGCCCAAGGGCTAATCGCAGGGGCCAACGCCGCCTTGAGACTGCGGGGCGACGAGCCGTTCGTGCCAGGCCGGGAGCAAGCCTATATCGGCGTGTTGCTGGACGACCTGGTGACCTGCGGCGTCGACGAACCGTATCGCATGTTTACCAGCCGAGCGGAATATCGCCTGTTGCTTCGCCACGACAATGCGGATCGGCGTCTGACGCCGCTAGGCCGTCGCATCGGCCTTGTGGAAGAGCCTCGCTGGATTCGTCTGCAGCAGAAGGAAGCCGAGCGTCTACGCGTCATGACGCTGCTTGACACGCAACGCAGCGACGGCGTGCCGATGGCCAAATGGCTGCGTCGCCCCGAAGCGAATTGGTCCGATCTGGTGACGCAATTACCGGAACTGGCGGAGGTCGCGCGCGAAGTCGCCGAGCAGGTCGAGATCGACGTCAAGTACTCCGGCTATGTCATGCGGCAAGAACAACAGGTCGCTCGCCAACAACGCTTGGCAGAGAAACGCATCCCGGACAGCTTGGACTACGCCAGCCTCGCGCATCTGCGGACTGAGGCCCGCGAGAAGTTGTCGCGCATCCGGCCGGTCAACTTGGCTCAAGCCAGCCGCATCAGCGGGATTACGCCCGCCGACATCGCTCTGGTCATGGCGTATCTGGAAGGCAAAGCCAGCCGACCCCGGACGCATTGACCGCGGACGGCGGCCCCTAAGATTCACCGCTTCACGACCCCTTGGCCGAGCTCGGAAGTGGGCCTTGATCGGCACCTTGGTGGTTCGTCGTTTGGCCCGGAGTTGGGTACTCGCTTGCGGGTCTCTACGGCGTACGTGTTTCGCCGTCGCCGTTGGCTCCGGGTCAAACCAGCCAATGCCGAGTCACAAGGGCGAGGGGAGCCGGCCAACCACGGGCTGACCGTGGCTCAGAAATCGTACCACAGGCCCCAGCCGACCTGCCGCTCAACCACGGGCAGGAACGCATATTGCGGGCTGTTGCCATTGTAGTATTGCAGTCCGGTCCTCAGCAGCCGGGCGGACGCGTCCGACCGCCACGCCCAACCCGCCTGGAACGTCAGCCCGCCGCTGAAGTTCAGCTCCTGTCGCAAATGCGCGTTGGTGGCGACAAACGGCTTACCACGAATACCCGTAGGCCCGCGGGGGGCCAAATCGAAGCCAAGCTGAAACTCCCACGGCTCGCTGGCGATGGCCCGCCAAGACCAACCGACTTCGGCGTAGAGCCGCAACGGATCGATCACATAGTATGAATAGCCAAGAACGAGACAATCTCGCGACTGGAAGTACAGGGGGCAGTCCTGATTCTTGAGCAGGAACTCATCCGCCAAGTGGGAACTCAGATGGTAGTAGGCGAACTTCCACTGGCGACGCTCGTTGCCCCAAGTAATCGGTAGTCCACCACGAAAATCCACGGACCGGACATCCACTTGTTCCAGCAGATCGAGTCGCCCCAGGGCCGCGGCTTCCACGTCCACCTGAATGCCAACCGGCCGAACAGAATCACTGTTGCCGATCCGGAATAGACCGATGCGAGCGCCCAACGTGGGGTCCCAAAGCCAGCTATTGCCGGCAACCTTCACGATCTGGTTTCCGAGGCGAGGTTCCTTGGGGCCGGCGAAATACGAGCGGTAAATCAAACTTTCCGGCAGCAAGTGAAAGCCCCAATCGTCCGAGTAGAGGCCGTTGCCGGAAAACTCGTCCAACAACATCGGCTCGGATCGTTCTTGCATCGTGGCGAGCGGTATTAGCGGCGAGGTCTCGTACAGCGGGCTAACCTGCTGGTCGCGATCGGCGCTGAGGGACAATGTCAGGGCCTGCTCTTCTGCCAAGCCGCTGGTACTCACCAGGCTGAACACGGCAGCCCAGCCCAGCGCGGCCAGCGTCAGGCGAATTAAGTAAGTCGCGAACTGATTCATGGTATCTCTTCAGACAAGTCCGGTGCTAGCCTCTCTTGGAGGCTGTCCACGAATTGCCAGCTTGCACAGCGGATGGTATGGCTAGCGTCGCAAGCAAGTGCAGTACATTGCAGTTTGGACGAATTCGTGGACAGACTCCTAGGGACTCAGAGCGCTGGTTCTCGTTGGATTTATCGGCAGAACCGACGGTGAGCATAAGAGGAGCTGTGGCATGGTTCTGCTGGACTTCGAAGCCTGTTCACTTGGCGCCAGCCGGCTACAATACTCCACGGAGTGCCGGCGTTCGGTGATCTTGAGGAGGGCCTTGATCGAAACGTTGCGCACCGTTACCCGAAGCGTCAGCAAGGAAGAGCGGCATTTCCTCGCTGACGCTTCGTGCTTACGATGATTCGCTGATAAGGGAAGGATTATCCAGTCATGTTCGAAAAGACCGACCGTCGAGGCTTCCTAAGCAAGACACTGCTGGGTGCGGTGGGCGTGGGCGCGGCCTGCAGCCTGGAGGAAAAGATCCTGATGGCCGCCTTGGACAATAAGGCTGACCAGGGCGAGAAGCCGAAGGTTGACATCGCTCCCGGCAGCATGCCGACCGGCAAGATTGGCAAAGTCACCATCAGCCGACTGTTCCTCGGCGGCAATTTGATCGGCGGTTGGGCGCACAGTCGCGACCTGTTGTACGTGTCCAATCTGTTCAAAGCGTACAACACCGAGGAGAAGTGTTTTCAGACCATGGAACTGGCCGAGCAGTGCGGGATCAACACCGTCCTGCTCGATCCTCGCGATTGGGAGGTGGCGCTGAAGTATAAGCAGCAGCGGGGCGGCAAGATCCAGTCGATGATCTGCATCTTTCCGGACAAGGACCGGACCAAGATGCGCGACCAGATCAAGCAATTGGTTGACAAGGGGGCCACCCTGCTCTACACCCACGGCGAGCTGACCGACCGGCACACGATGGTCGGCGAGGTGGACGTGCTGGGCGACGCGATTCGGTTGATGCAGGAGGCTGGCGTGCCGGCCGGAATCGGCAGCCACTCATTGGAGACGCCGATCGCTTGCGAGAAAGACAAGCTGAATCCTGATTTCTACGTCAAGACCTTCCACATGGACCGCTACTGGTCGGCGACCCCGAAAGAGAACCGCGAGGAATGGTGCTGGTACAAGGCGGGCAGTTCCGAGCACGACAAGTTTCACGACAACATGTGGTGCTTGGATCCGGAGAAGACCGCCCAATTCATGGAGTCTGTCGGCAAACCTTGGGTGGCGTTCAAGGTGATGGCGGCCGGCGCCATTCAGCCACGCATGGCCTTCTCGTACGCATTTATGAACGGCGCGGATTTCGTTGTGGCCGGGATGTTCGATTTCCAGGTCGAGCAGGACGCCAAGATCGCCATCGAAGCGATCGGTAAGATCCACAATCGCAAACGACCTTGGCGAGCTTAGATGCAGCCGAAGATCTACGACGAAATCGCGGAGTTGTTGCTTGGCAGGCACTAAGGATCATGCAAGTACTGATTACCGGGGCGGACGGTCAGTTGGGACGTGAGCTGTGTCGACAGTTGGGACAGGCCGCTATCGTCGCCGATCGCAGCACGCTGGACGTCACGAATGAACGCCAGGTCCACGAATTCGTCGGCCGACGGCGTCCCGCGGCGGTCATCAATTGTGCGGCCTACACGCAGGTGGATCGTGCCGAGACAGAACCGGCACTCTGCGCGGCGGTGAACAGCCACGCGGTACGGTCTCTGGCGACTGCGTGTCGTGCAGCCGATAGCGTGCTGGTTCAGGTCAGCACGGATTACGTCTTCGGCGCGGACCGCCAGCGCCGTCTTCCCTATCGCGAAACGGATGCGCCCGGACCGCAGAGCGTCTATGCCAGCACGAAGCTCGATGGCGAGCGTTACGCAATGGCTTGCCCGCGGCACTACCTTGTCCGCACCTGCGGACTCTACGGCCTATCCCTGAACAGGCAGAACTTCGTCGAAACGATGCTCCGTCTGGCCCAGGAAGGCCGTCGCCTGCGGGTCGTGAATGATCAACGCTGCAGCCCCAGCTACGTCGTGCATATCGCCCGTGGCATCTTGTTCCTGCTCACCAAAGAGGCCTACGGCTTATATCACGTGGTGAACACGGGAGAGACCACCTGGTATGAATTCGCTCGCGAGATCTTCCGTCAGGCTGGGATCCAAGCCGAGGTTGAGCCCATCACCGCCGAGCAGTACGGCGCTCCGGCCGTGCGTCCCGGCTACAGCGTGCTGGACACAAGCAAGTACCGCGCCGCGCGTGGCCCGGCCATGTCGCCGTGGGCCGAGGCGCTGGCCGAGTACCTCGTGGAACGGCGAGCGGGGGGTGTTAGCCCCCTGCTGTGACCGCTATCTCTGGGGAGTCGTTTCGAAATACGACGCGTCCGCGAAGGTCAGACCCTGCTGATCCTTTTCCGACATCAGCGGCTGGTTGACCGGCCATGGGATCGCCAACGCGGGATCGTTCCACAAGAGGGTGCGTTCGTGGAGGGGATGCCAGGCCTCCGTGCATTTGTAGATGACGTCGGCGACATCGCTAAGCACGCAAAAGCCATGCGCCAAACCCGGAGGCACGTAGAGTTGCCGGTGGTTGGCCTCGCTCAAATACGTCACCCAATGACGGCCGAACACGGGAGAGTCCCGGCGCAGGTCCACCACCACGTCGAAGATTTCGCCGCGTACCGTCCATACCAGTTTCCCTTGCGGATGTTGGATTTGGTAGTGGAGTCCCCGCAGGACACCTCGTACGGAGTGCGAGTAATTATCCTGGACGAACTCGCCGGGGATGCCGGCCGTCTGATAGCGGTCTTTCTGGAAACACTCCAGGAAGAAGCCCCGCGGATCTGGGAACAATCGCGGTTCCAGCAGCACCACCCCCGGGATTTCGCAGATCTGTACGTTCATCGTCGAAACGTTCCAAGAAAAATCCACCAAGAAACCTCATTCTTGACGCACGAGGGTCCCAACACCGCTTGTTACGAGCAGGCTCAGCAGGTATTGGCCGTAGGTATTTTTCATTTGTCGGGCCAAGCCTTCCAGTTGTGCGGCATTGATGAATCCCTTGTAGAAGGCAATTTCCTCGATACAGGCAATCTTGAGGCCCTGACGTTCCTCAATCGTTTGTACGAAATTGGAAGCCTGCAGGAGTGGTTCGTGGGTACCGGTGTCCAGCCAGGCGAAGCCGCGTGTGAACAGCTCGACTCGGAGCTGTTGGCGTCGCAGGTACTCACGGTTGTTTCAGCGCCGCGGCGATGTCCAGGACTTCATTGTCGTAGAGGTACAGTCCTGGCACTGCGTAGCGGGACTTAGGACTTGCGGGCTTCTCCTCGAGCGAAACAGGGACACCCCGTTCATCCAATTCCACAACGCCGTAGCGTTCTGGATCTTTGACCGGATAGCCGAAAATCGTCGCTCCGTGCGGCTGGCTGGTCGCCCGCGCCAACATCGGCTGGAAGCCCTGACCGTAGAAGATATTGTCGCCCAGAACCAGGGCGACGGGGTCGGAGCCGACGAACTGGCGGCCGATCACGAAGGCTTGAGCCAGCCCTTCTGGACGAGCTTGCACCGCGTACTGAATCGTCAAGCCCACGTGGCTGCCATCGCCCAGCAGCCGTTGGAATCCGGAGATATCCTGCGGCGTCGAGATCAGCAGAATGTCGCGAATGCCCGCCAGCATCAGCGCGGACAGGGGATAGTAGATCATGGGCTTGTCGTATATTGGCAGCAATTGCTTGCTGGTGGCCAACGTCAGCGGATGCAGACGTGTGCCCGACCCGCCAGCCAGAATTATCCCCTTGTGGAAACAGCTACTTGTCGCCATGCATCACCCCGTCACTCTCTCCCCGAGTCCCAGTCGTTCCCGGCGATACACGCCCGAACTTATCCGGTCGAGCCAACCGCGATTCTTCAAGTACCACTGGACCGTCAGACACAAGCCGGATTCAAAATCTTGCCCGGGGCTCCAACCCAGTTCCCGCTGAATCTTACTGGCGTCAATCGCGTAGCGGCGGTCGTGACCGGGCCGATCGCGGACGAACGCAATCAGACTTCGGCAAGGCCGATGAGGCAGGTCCGACCGCAATTCGTCAACTCGATCGCAGATGGCCTGGACGACCTGCAGGTTCGAACGCTCGCTGCACCCCCCGATGTTGTACACTTCGCCCGGCCGGCCCTGTTCCAACACAGCGCGCAGGGCGCGGCAGTGGTCCTCGACGAACAGCCAGTCCCGCACGTTCTGGCCGTCGCCGTACACCGGTAGCGGCTTACCCTCCAGGGCGTTCAGAATCATCAGCGGGATCAGTTTCTCCGGGAATTGGTACGGTCCGTAGTTATTCGAGCAGTTGGTGATCAGCACGGGCAGCCCGTACGTATGGTGATACGCGCGCACCAGATGGTCCGCCCCCGCCTTGGACGCCGAATAAGGTGAGTTAGGCGCGTAGGCCGTGGTCTCGGTGAAGGAACCGTCGCGGCCGAGCGAACCGTAGACCTCGTCGGTCGAGACGTGCAGGAAGCGAAACCGATCCGCTCGTTCCGGTGGCAGTTGCCGCCAGTAGCGCAGCGACGCTTCGAGCAGGGTGAACGTGCCCACGACATTCGTCTGAATAAACAGCGCGGGTCCGTCGATCGAACGATCGACGTGCGACTCGGCAGCCAAGTGCATGACTGCGTCCGGCTGATGCCCATTCAAGATCTCGGTCATGCGTGGGCCGTCGCCAATGTCGCTCTGGACAAAGGCGTACAGCGGGGACACCTGGACCTCGTCCAGGGAATCCAAGTTGCCCGCGTAGGTAAGCTTGTCCAAATTGACCACCCGGGCGGCTCGTTCGGCGACCAGTTGGCGAACGAGGCAACCCCCGATAAAGCCGGCTCCTCCTGTGATCAGAATCGTTGGCATGGCGACAGTCCCCCTTCTTCGGCAAACGGACGGAAATCATCTCCCCGACGCGTCCACGTGGCCGCGTTTCTCCGAGACAAAAACCCGGTCTCGGAGCAACCGGTCTTCGTGAAGCGGGTAGATTATTTCCATCCGCCTGCCTTATAGTGTGGAAGCATTGTACTGGTTGCCTGGCGACCTGTGCAGTCCGGCAACACGTACCGGGGGATGCGGGCGAGTGACAGAGCCAGGCCGGCCTGTTGAAAATATTGTGTTGACTCACGGGTTGCGTTCTTCAAAGACATCGTACAGGGCGAAGAGCGTCTCCCGCAGATTGCCCGCACAGGCGGCGTAGGCCCGGCGCACATCTGCTCCAGTGATTGCCTGAACCTGGTCCGGGGAAAGCAGTCGGGAGACGACCGCTTGCGCAACCGCCAGCGTGGACTCGGTCTTCCACAGCAAGGGCAGCCTCAACGGGCGATGGGCGGTGACCAAGAGTCCGTTGTTCCGCAACCGACATTGCCGCTGCAGCCAGCACCGCGCGTACCAGCCGAGCTGTTCGTAGCCATCGACGATGACTTGTGTGTCCTGTCCCCATTGCCGTGTGTGACTCAGATCGAACGGCAACCGCGACTCGCCGACATGCAGCACGTGCAGTTCCACACGGCGTCCGGATTTCTCCAAGGGCGAGCGGAGCGATTGCAGCAAGGTGGACTTACCGCTGCCGTGTTCGCCAAGAATCTGGGCCGACCAACCTAGTTCGCACAGGCGTACCACAAGTTGCGCCCCATTCGTGCCGGTGGGGAACAGGTACGGCACGGCGCCGGGGCGAATCCAACGGGTGGAAAAAGGGTTGGCAGCCGAGGGTGAGGCAGGGCTGGGGTTGACGCTCATGCCGGTCGCCTGCTTTCTCACACCAGCCGTGGTTTGGGCAGCAGTTGCAAGACCCGGTCGGCAAAAATCTCCTGGCCTCGGCCCCAGTAGACCCGCACCCGCACGCGCCAGCGGATCTTGACGATCGAGCCGTTGTAAGTCAGGGGGCTGTTGGGCAATTGTGTCTGGAACCGGTGCAGTTGGCGCAGGTCACCGTCCACCGCATCGCTGGGCATGTACCGTTCGAAGTAATGCACCCCCAGATCTTCGTCGCCTTTGCCCTCCGTGTACCAATTGACGGAGACTTCGACAGCCAGGATATCTCCAGGGGCTACCGCATCGATTTGGAATTCGCAGTCCAACGTCTCGCCAGGGTGGAAAACGCAATTCGGACTATGGATGCGGAGGGCAATCAACGGGTCCATCAGTGAGTGTCGCTGTCCTGAGTCGGATAAACGATGATCGGGTAACTTCGCTCGAAGGAGGGCCAGGCGTCGGCTTCGCCGCGAATCGCCAGCCTCCAGTTTATCGCGTTGTGCTCCGATTGGAACGAGTGCATGGCAGCGACGGGGATTTCGATCAGGCATTCGTGTTCGAACGGAATCCCCGGTTGGATGGAGAAGTCCAGCTGCCGAAAAAATTGCTGGTCGAAAACTTCCCTGGTTTCCGTCCGGATGTCGGTGCCCTGTCGATACGTGGCGACTTCTTCGCCGACCAGATGCAGTGTGAGCGCCTTCATCGTCAGCCGGCCGGCCTGTGAGAAGTGGACGCCGTACCGGTGACCGGGGCGCAAGGGATGATCCGAGATCTCCACGTGGGTCGGGCCAATGCCCGTGTGGATCACCATCTGGTTGATGAACTTGAGAATCGCGCCGGTCCCGATTATCAGAAAAGGAATGGTGAACATGGTCAGGAACCATTCCGGCTGACCGTCCACAAAGCTACTTGCCGCCAAGACCACCAGGACCGCGGCACTGCCGTTCCAAATCAAGCAAAAGACCGTACTGAGCATCAGTCGCCAAGCCGGGGATTGAATCACGGGCAGGCGGTAACGCAACTTGACACCGGGGCTATTCGTCAGGTTGGCGTCGCTGGGGATCGTCGGAAATCGGGTTGCTGCGGGCGAGGCTTCCCGCGTGATATCGAGTCGTGACGCCTGCTGGGCCAGCACATAGCGGCGTTCTACCGACGCGCTGCCGTGAAACACCGTCCAGAGCATTCCGCCGCCGCCCAGCAGCATGAAGGACGACAGCACCAAGACCATCAACCAGAAGCCGTAGCCAGGTTGGTAAAGATTGACGTCAGGATGCATCGTCTGCGACGCCACAAGCGCCGCCAGGGACACGGCACCCAACAGAAATAGCACGCCGAAGAACAAAGCTTCGCCGACGGTGCCCAGCCATTTCGAGCCGGTGCGGCGCGAGCCACGTTTCTTGCCCCATACGCGGAACATCTCTGGCACAGTTGGCAACTCCGGGGATACTTCCCTGACGCTCGCGTGTTGCGGGCTCGTCGTCGCACCGCACGACGAACACCCCTCGCTCGGACGCTAGAGTTCCGGATCACTCCATGTCTCAAGATTATCACTTCGCAGGACCAGATCCGTGTGTAAGACTAACGTTCGGGGGGCTGGCTTGGCAAGGGTAGCGGACTCCAGTTTAAGAGAGACGAGGATCTTGCCTCAACTCGTTGGTTTGCGTTATTCTGGAGGCGTCCCCTTCCCCGTGTCCGCGAGACTTCCCAATGTCGCGATTTGTTTTCGGCTGGCGGTGGATTGCCCTGTGCCTGGTGCTTGCCTTGTGGAACCGAGTGACGGCTCCCGCCTCGTCGCCGGTGAGCAACGCCGCCAAAATGGCTGTCCCCAGTGACCCGCCTGAAGCCAGCGAGCAAGTGATCGAGACGCTGATTCTACAGCTGGGAGCCGAGGACTTTGCAAAACGCGAAAAGGCCGAGGCGGAATTGCGGCGGCTAGGGCTCATCGCCTTCGATGCTTTGCACAAAGCGCAGACCAGCGACGATATCGAAATCTCCCTACGTGCGCGCTATCTGCTGCGCAGTATGACCATCCGCTGGTTCCGCGAAGATGATTCGATGGAAGCGAAGGACTTGCTACGCGGCTACGAACTCAAGCCGGTGGACGAACGCCGAAATTTGATGGAGCAATTGTCCAAACTACACGATTCCCAGGGCGTCGCCGCCCTGTGTCGGCTGGCACGTTTCGAAGCGTCCAATACGCTTTCCAAGCGAGCGGCACTGCTTGTCGTGCAAGTCCCTACCGCTACCAACCCGTCCGTCAATCAACGACTGGCGGAGACAATTCAGCGAGAAGTTGGCCTCAGCCAGCGCAAGGCCGCGGAGTGGCTTCGCACCTATCTGATCACCCTGGCCCATCCCGCAGGCTCGCTGGCAGCCTGGGAACGCCTTTGTCGACAGGAAGAAGAACTGTTCCAGAAGACTCCAGAGAGGACGTCTCTGGATATCGTCCGAGATTTGCTTCGCTGGGAAGCCGGACTGTTGGAACGCTTACAGCATCGCAAACAGGCGGCAGCGATTATTGCGAGGACCATCGACCTGCTGGATGGCTCGCGGGAACAACTTTCTGAGATGATCGCCTGGCTGATGGAACGTAAAGCCTGGGCCACGGTCGAGGAACTTGCGAAACGCTTCCCCAAACGATTCGGAGAGCAGGCCCTGCTGTTGTACCCCCTGGCGGAGGCGCAGTTGCAGCAGGGACAGCAGGAACAGGCCGAGAAGACGGCCGAGCGCGCGATGCGGATTAACGCCGACACGCCCCAAGAGCATATCAAAGCGGCGTTCCACCTGCAGGAACACGGCTTGTTCGATTGGGCGGAACGTGAGTACCTGCATGTGATCGAGCTGGGGCCGGCTGGAGGCCAGCACGACGTACGGTCGCGGTTCCTGCTGTCGGAGATGCTCCATGATCAGCAGCGGGAGCTGGATGCAGCCAAGACGCTCCAACCGGTTGTCGACGGCTTGGACAAGGACCAGAACGTGCTCCACGCGGTGGACAGCATCGGACGCGAGCCAGAAGGCATCCGTTCACGCCTGCATTATTTCTACGCGGAGCACTACAAAGCGGCCGACGACGTCGCCAAACAGATCGAAGAGCTTCGGAAGGGCGCCAAGCAGGATCCGACCGACGCGGATGTCCTGATCGCCATGCATCGCATCCCAGCTGCGGACGACGCGTGGCGCAAGGAGACCCTGACTTTGATCCTCGCCGCCACCCGATCCTTCCGCGAACAAATTCACGAGTACGAGCAGCAAACGAACGAAGCTCCGATCGAGGAGGCCCGCACACTGTACAATCGGCAATTGGCGATCGCGCTGAACCAATTTGCGTGGCTGGTGGCCAACACTGCAGGCGACTACGACGAAGCCTTGCGATGCAGCCTGCGTTCCCTGGAATTGGTTCCAGATACGGCCGGATACTTGGACACCCTGGGCCGATGTTACTTCGCGAAGAAGGATTTCGAAAACGCGGTGAAGTCGCAGTCTCGCGCCGTCGAGTTGGATCGGCATTCGGGTCAAATTCGCCGTCAGTTGGAATTGTTCAAGGCCGCGTTGGATGCGGAGAACAAAGGACTTCGCAAATCTTGAAGACGGCCAAAATCTCCTGGCGCATGCGGAAAGCCGATGAATAATTTGACCGGCAAACAAGCTTCTCGCCACTGGGTGTTTCTCGGCTTGTCTGTCTTCGTCCTGGTGGCGGCGTCGGTGTTACGACTGCAAGGTGATGAGCGAGTCGTGGTGCCGGTGGTGGGTTTGCCGTTGCCGGAAGCGTGTTACTATAAGCGGCTCTTGGGTTTCGGTTGCCCAGGCTGTGGGCTGACGAGATGCTTCATCTGCCTGATGCACGGCGAATTCTCGCGCGCGTGGCAATTCAATCCTGGCGGTTATCTGTGCTTCGCGATCGTGGCGTTTCAGTTCCCCTACCGGACGCTTCAGATCTGGCGATCCCGCAAGCACTTAGAAGAATGGCGGCCGGTGAGGTTTTCTGCGTCCGTCGGCGGCCTGCTGGTTGCCGTTCTGATTCTCCAGTGGATCTGGAGACAAATTCTGGGAATCCACGTCTGACGCCTACCGTGGCCTCAACCGTAATCAAGCAGGTCAGGCTTTCCAGCCTGGCGTCAGCCTCGAAAGGCTGACCTACAAAGATGACCGAACAACGCCTCCCCTCGGTGACGGCGGAGAACTGGCTGTCTTGACCTGCCTCGAACAATGTATAGACAATGGAATATGAATTCTAAGTATCATGTGTGCAAAACCTTGCGATCATGTATCGACAGTCTCACCCCCCTCACTGGAATCCGCCATTTGCTTTCGACGCAGGTTTCGACTACATTCAACCCAGACGACGTGTCGGACGTTGTTCACCAACCATACCAACCACAAAACGCAGTCGTTGACGACTGTTCTGCGGAACGACAGAAGGTTTACGGGACGGCCAGAGGATTGGCTGTCTCTCGTTGCTCAAATCCGTGTCGGTGCGGGATTACCGGGGCGAGGTTTGGGTGTGACCAAGACTTGTCACGGAGGGTGCTCGAATCACACCGTGCCGCTGGGGTAGCGGCGTGATGCTCGCAACAGCGGAGGTACGATCCTTTGATTACGGCAGCGTCTTTGAAAGAGTATTCGCGTCGAGACCTCGCGGAAATGGCCAAGCGGCGCGGGGTGTCAGGCTGGCACACCATGTGCAAGGAGCAGTTAGTGCGAGCTCTAACGCGACTCCGGGCAATGGCCTCTCGCGCGAAAGCCATCTCCGCACAAAAATCTGCCAAGTCGGCTCCTCGAAATGGAGCCAACGGCAGCAACATCAAGTCATCGGCGAAGCCGCCTGTCAAGCCATCGGCCAAACCGCCTGTCAAGTCATCGGCCAAACGGCAGGTCGCGGGCAAGGCCGAGACGGCCTCTCGCAGTGCCCCGGTACGAGCGAGGAAGAAGACGCCCCGCGTTTTGCGTCAAATTGAAGAGGTTCACGCCCAGCGTGAGCGATTCAAGGACTTGGCTACGGGCACCTTGCCACCTCAGAATCCTGTCTCGGCTGGCGCCAAGCGAAATGGTGGCATCCGCGTCAATCGTACGGTGAAACGGGATCGGCTGGCTCTGATGGTTCGCGATTCCTACTGGTTGCATGTTTACTGGGAAATCAGCCGCCAAAGTGTCGAACGTGTGCGAGTGGCCATGGCCGAGGCGTGGCACACGGCGCGGCCGATTCTGCGCCTGCTCGAAGTCGAAACCGGCTCCACCACCAACACGGCCGAGCGGGTGCTCCGAGAAATTCCGATCCACGGAGGTGTCAACAACTGGTACATCGACGTGCAGAACCCCCCGAGCAGTTTCCGCGTGGCGATTGGTTACTTGAGCGCCAGCGGCAAGTTCCACGCGATGGCTCGCAGCAATTCCGTGACCACACCTCGGCTGGGCGCAAGCGATGCATTGGATCAGAACTGGACGGACGTGGCTCGGGACTGCGAGCGAATCTATGCCATGAGCGGCGGTTACAACGATGAACCGGCTGCCGGCGACCTCAAGGAATTGTTCGAGGAGCGTCTGCGCCGCCCCATGGGATCTCCGTTGGGCTCGCAGTATGGGTCCGGAGCCGGAGGGACCCTGCCACGTTTGTGCGACTTCCACTTTGACGTTGATGCGGAATTGATCATCTACGGACAAACACGCGGAGACGCTCATGTCACCATCGCCGGCCAACCCGTCAAGCTTCGTCCCGATGGTTCCTTCACCGTCCGGCAGAGTATGCCGGATCGGCGGCAGGTGCTACCTGTCGTGGCGGGAAGTCGCGATGGTCTGGAGCAACGCACGGTGATCCTGGCCATCGAGCGGAACACGAAGGTCATGGAACCGGTCACGCGAGAGGTCAGCGAGTAGACCACTCTACGAGTCGCGGGACCGCAGTCTGGGACGCGCATTCCAATATTCCAATCGGCCCCCGATAAGCGCGATTGCCGCTGATGCGGCTGTCTGTTAGGATGCAAGCGTACGTCAACGTCTCGTGCGTCGGCAATTTCCTCTGCCATGTTCGTGCTGCCGGTGACATTTTTTGGTGAGCCGATAATGAGAACCGCTGGGAACCTAGATTACGGCTCCGGCCGCGTGTACAGCCGACGTGGGTGATGTCGCAACGCGCCGTTGCCCCTCCGTCGGATCACACTACCCGGTGCCTAGGTACCCACTTATTCATAGCGGGCTCTCACAAGAACTCACCGCCACGGCATTGCGGTGGAGGAGTTGCCGTCCTTTCTTTCTGCCCCTACATCTCCGAGGAATCGCGGCCTTGTCGAACCTGTCTGCAAAACGCGAACGACTGCTCGACTTGATTCGTAGCTTTGACAGCTGTGCGGTGGCCTTCTCGGCCGGAATCGACAGTACAGTTTTGGCGAAGGCGGCCCAAGTGGCGCTGGGCGATCGCGCGGTCGCGGTAACCGGCGTGAGCCCCAGCCTGCCGGCGGGAGAACTTGCGGAGGCCCGACGACTGGCCGCTCAGATCGGGATTCGGCACGAAGTAATTGCCACGGAGGAGTTCTCCAGTCCCGATTATCTGCGAAACGACCCCAACCGTTGCTATCACTGCAAGACCGAGCTCTACACACAGATCGAACGCATCGCTCCCCAGTTGCACGTGGCCGTGGTATTCAACGGCGCCAACCTGGATGACTTGGGCGATTTTCGACCCGGCATGCGGGCGGCCAGTGAGCGTCAGGTGCGCAGTCCTCTCGCTGAATGCGGCTTTACTAAGGAGGAGATCCGCGCGCTGGCCATCGAGTGGCAGTTGCCGATCTGGGACAAGCCCGCTATGCCGTGCTTGGCAAGTCGCGTGGCGTATGGCGAGGAGGTCTCACCGGAGCGGTTGGAAATGATCGATCGGGCCGAGCGTTTTCTGCGCGAAAGAGGCCTGCGTACGGTCCGGGTGCGTTACCACAAAGGGAATTTGGCTCGACTGGAGGTTCCCGTCGATGCGATCGAACAGATTGCCCAATCGCCGCTACGTCACGAGCTGGTCGAGTACCTGCGGTCGCTGGGCTTTCAGTTTGTCACGTTGGATCTGCAAGGTTTCCGTTCGGGAAGCCTGAACGTTCTGCTGCCGTCCGAGGCGTTGCGAACCCTGTGAGAACGATCGCAGCGCGATTAGTAGTCGCCAGAGTATTCCGTGTCGATGGCGAGATTGCTCGTCGGTGACTTGTCGCGAAAGGCAGCCTCGAACAGGCCGTTCACTTCAATTGCCGGAAACAACTTGGAGTCGTTCTTGCGAATGGGGGTATCCTGGGTAATCTCCCCAAGTTTCACCTTTTGCAGCAACTCCGCGTTGGTGAAGGGGCCTTGGAGTTTACCCATCAACTCACAGTACCATTGGGTTGTCATCGCAGCGGCGGTGTTCTTGCTAGAGCTTTGAATCGGCAGACGAGCGTCTCGGTTCTGGATGCGAGACGCCCCTGACCGGCGGTTCTAAGTCTAGCCAATCGGCTTCAACTTGAGAAGTACTACCGCTGCACTTTGCCGTCATCTTTCTTCGTAAGGAGTTCGTCGGGGCGGCTGCCCAGGAACACGAACAGGTCGGTGACCTCCTGAAAGGTCAGCGAGTCCAAGAGACCGGTCGGCATATCCGAGGCACGATTCAGACGGATCTCGTCGACCTCGCTTTGCAGCACCGTGACCTCCGTGCCGTCGCTTTGCCGCACCAGTGCGTCACCAGTCGAGGTGACGTTCACCATGCCCGAAACCACGCGACCGCTGGCAGTGATCACGGTCTTCGTGGTGTGATCGCTGGGAATCATGTGCGAGGGATAGAGCACCGACTCGATGATCTCCTTACGCATCAACCGTTTGCTGACCGTCGTCAGATCCAATCCATCTGCGTCGCCCAGGTCGCCGTAGCGATGGCAGCGGGCACAGAGCGACTTGGCGAAAACGGTCGCTCCACGCGCGGCGGAACCTTGGTTGGCATCGACACTGTTGAGATGACGCAGCAGTTCCGGCAGTTTCCATTTGCTCTCCTCGCGTTCCTCTGCCAGGACCGCTTCCGGCGCCTCCGGGAATTTCTCCGCATAATACTTCTGCCACTCCGCTAACTTGACTTTCCAATCGCCCTCGGCCTTGGTCGTTTCGTCGGTCCAGTACTCGAGCAGGGCGATGGCATCTTCGGCGCCGGCTCCTTGCAGCTTCAGACCACGAACAATCACGGCACGGAAGTATTCGGGGTCTTCCGGAGCCAGAGTGACGGATTTCAGCTTGACCAGTACCTCTCGAGCGGCGTCGCCTTCCAGAAACGGCAGGCTGCGTACGAGATACGTCCAATTCTCCTCCGAGGGCCATTGGGCCAAACCCATGGCAATCGCAGGTCGGCGTTCGGGGTCGACTTCCCATAACTGACGCAGGTAGGCCAAACAGTTCGGGGCACCGCCGCGAGCCAGGACCGCCACGATGCCTACCTTCAGCCGCATACGGGGCAGGTCAGTCGCGTCCAGCAGTTGCTCGTTGATTTTCTTGAGGGTCTCCAGCAATTCGTCGTCGACTTGCTGGGGCAACTTGTACAACGCCCCGACGGCGGCCGACGGCCAGCGGGTTCCTTCGGCGACAATCTGCCGCGCCTCCTCCACAGACATGCCGCGGGCAAAGTCGCGGCTGGCATTCGAGACATAGGCGGCGTAGCTGTGACCACCCGATTTCTTCTGCGCGTCCTCGAAGAACTCCAGTACTTGCGTGCGTTGCGCCGGAGTCCAGCCCTGCTCCAGGAACCGCAAATGCATCGCCAGATGCAGTTTGTCCGGGTCCGGCACGCTCTCCGCTCTTAACTGCGTCAAATAGCGGTCGACGACGGACGGTTCCTGTAAATGGACCAACAGTCGCACCAATTCTCGGTTTATCCCGTGATCGTTGGACGGATACTCATTCGCCAGTCGCTCGCGAGCGCGCGCCGCTTCTTCGGCGGGGATCGGGCCACGCACCAGCGCAACCTGCATGACCCGCAACATGTCGACAAAGTCGCGATCGCTCACGTAGCCACCCATCATCGCCAGCAAACGATCGAGCACCTGTGTGGCGACTTCCTTATCTGGATGGCCGATCAGCAGCGCCAAGGCGCTCTCGATGACTACCCGCTGATTGTCGCTGTTCAGCAATTCGTCCCGCCACTGCTTCACCGGCAGACGTTCCAGCAAGCGTCGTGCGGCCCAGACGAGGTAGCGATCCTCCGATTTCAGGAGTTGCGTCAGTTTCTCGACAGGTACGGCCTGTCCCCGGCGGACCAGAGCCTCACAGACTCTGCGGCGGACCAGCACGTCGCTGTCGTCCAGCAGGTTGGTCAGGGCCGTGTGGGTCGCGTCACTGCCCCGTAGGCCCATCAATTCCACCGCCTTGGCACGGACTTGTTCGGTTTCATCCTGCGTGAGTCGGACGAGCAATTCATCGTCCGGGGCCGGCGCATACAATTGCAGCAGATCCAACGCCCGCGTGCGGTATCGCCAGGGATTGGCGGGACTGATTGCCACGCCGTGCAGCAGACGTTCCCAATCCTTGCCGATCTGGGTTTTCAGGGCTGCCACCTGCTGCCGACTCCAGGCAGAATTTAGTTGTGGCTGGCGAATCACGGCGCTCAGTCCGCGGCCCAAATCGGCGGCACCGGGCACCGGCTTGCCGAGCCACTTGATCCGATACACACCGCCCGGTTTGCCGCTCCCACCCGTGACAAAGTACAGCCCACCGTCCGGGGCGACGTCCAAACCGGTGATGCCGAGTCCCTCACTGTCCAGCAGAATCTCGCTGGTGGCCGTGTACGTTCCGCCGCCGGGGGTGAGTGTCACGGCCAGGATTCGGCCTGCAGCCCCATCGGCCACAAACAAGGCATCGTGATACTTTTCCGGGAATAGGTAGTGACCGTAGAACACAGCGCCGGCCGGCGCGAAGTGGCCGGTGTCCAGGGTCGCGGGCAGGTTGTCCGCATAGTATTCCGGCCACTTGGCCCAACCACTGCGCCAGCCAAATTCGGCGCCCGGGATCACATGTTGCACTCGCGACGCGCGGTGCCAAGGGGTCCCCGCGTCGAAGTCGGCACCGCCGTCTTGCGTGAACAACTCGCCCTCGGAATTAAAGGCCACGTCGGTTGCGTTGCGAAATCCGCCGGCCACCAACTGAACCTTTTCGCCCTTCAGATCTGTGCGTAGGATCACTCCGCCCGGCACTTTGTTGGACGGTTGGTGGTCCATAGGATCCTCGTACCGAGGCTGTAACAGATCACCTTCGTAGTAGTTCTGGTGCGGACTATTGGCGTCGTAGCCTTGCTCCGGTTGCGTCTGGTTGCCCAGCGCAACGTACAGCCAACCGTCGATGCCCAGCGCTAAACCGTGGGGACCGAATTCGTTGGACTTGCCGCGGAATTTCAGGACCGTCTGGATTTCGTCGAGTCGGCCCGTGCGTTTCTTATCGGTCAAGCGGTACAGTCCCAAACCATCGGGGCCTTCGCCAGTCACGAAAACTTCGCCGTTAAGACACAGCAGGCCCCGGCAGTTCTTTACCAGATCGCAGTACTCGCGGACGCGGTCCAGATCGCCATTGCGGTCGCTGTCGTAGAGCAAGACCAGTCCGCCGTTTTCGCGCGCGGCGATCAGGTGCCCGAATTCGTTGAAGGTCATCGCGATCAACGAACCGACGTCGCTGTTGTCGAGCAGACGTTCCACCTGAAAGTCGGGCAGGACCTTGACAAGTTGCTCGGACGATGGCTTCGCCTGCGCCTCGTGCTGGTGCGACTGCTCGGCAGGCGTCTGGGCGTCGGCCCGCTGTGGCTCGTGCTCATGCTCGTCGGCTGCTATCGGCTGGGGCTGGGGTGCAGGATTCTTCGGCGGGGCCGGCAACTGCAGCTTCTCGGACCGAGCGACAGCCGTCTCCTTCTTTGGGTCCTGAGGGGCGGCCTCTTTGAGGCTGCCGAAGGACTTGGCTTCCGCCCAACGCGAATCGTTGTAGAGCGACGTATACCAAAAGGGCAAAGGATGCAGGCTGGTCAACCAGGTGGCGTCGGTGGTGAAGGAGACCCAACCGCGGGTCTCATCCTTGATCCGGATGCGAGCGGCCAAACCGGCCGTCGACCCTTGCGCATTCGTGACTTTCACAGCCACCAAGTTTTGGCCGCGACTCAGGAACTCCGTCAGGTCGTGTTTCTGCGGCTTCCCGCTGGTTTTCCCGGAAGCGACGCGTCGACCGTTGACATACAGGTCATAGTCGTCGTCCGCCGTGATCGTGATCTCGCCGCTGACGGGCACGGCCACGACGACTTGTTTGCGGAAGTGACATGCGCCTAGGGGCACACTGCCTTTCTGATGCTCCGGTGACCAGATCCATTGTGCCTCTTGAGCCCGCGAGACCGTGGCCAACGTCATGAATAGCACGGCTACGCTTAACGCAACGTGTCTTCGAACAGAGAGAAGGAACAGGCTGTTCATAGTATATCCCCGCAGGTCGCAATCGAGCTAGCGTCAGATCCAGTCGCCGCATCGCCAGCAACGCGGGTGACCCCGGAATCTGATCTGTCTCATAGAAGTGGCGAGGAAGGGTAGCAGCAAACCAACTGAGTGGCAACAGCGATCTTGCCCAGATTTCTGTCGCCGCACGCTACGCCGCCGCACGCTACGTCATTGACCCTTGGCCCGCCATTTCTTAGCATGCACTCATGCGCATTCTCGCCTTGGAGACTTCGTCGCTGACAGGTTCGCTCGCCGTGCTGGATGACGACCGCGTGCAGGGACAGACCCAACTAGATCCCCAGCAGCGGACGGCCCAGTCGTTCGCGCCCGCTATTGTACGGCAATTGGCGGAAGTGGGGTGGCGTTCGCAGGACCTCCAGTTGATTGCCGTAACGGTGGGCCCCGGCTCGTTTACGGGCTTGCGGATCGGCGTCACCGTGGCAAAAACGTTAGCGTACGCGGTCGGCGCCCAGGTGGTCGGATTGAACACGCTGCAAGTGATCGCAGCCCAGACTCCCGCCGGCATCGCGGACGTCTGGGCCGTCCTCAATGCCCAGCGCCAGCAGTTGTTTGCAGGCCGCTACCAACGCCATGAGTCGCTGTGGGAGACGGTGCGCGACGCTGAAATCGTTGATAACGAAACGTGGCTGCAGTCCTTGGCAGCGGGTCTGGCTGTCACCGGCTGGGGTCTGGCGAAACTCCGGGATCAGCTGCCCACTGGCATCATCCTGGTCGATGAGGCAAATTGGGCGCCCCGGGCCGCGACGGTCGGGCGACTTGGTTACATTGCATATCAGTCCGGAAGACGAGACGATTTATGGGGACTTTGTCCACAGTACTATCGCAAGTGCGCCGCCGAAGAAGTCTGGGAATCGAAGAAGTCGAGCGGCTAGGATTGCGATTTGCAGTCCTACGCCGCTCCGTGCAGGAGACTTTCGCATGATCATCGGAGTTCCACGTGAAATCAAACGTGACGAGTACCGGATCGGCATGTTGCCGGTGGGCGCCGGTGAGTTGGTTCGCGCGGGTCATCACGTCCTGATCGAAGCCGGGGCAGGACTCGGGTCTGGGCTTCCTGATCAGGAGTATCTCCAGGAAGGCGCAGAGCTCGTGGCCCAGCCGGAAGAGATATTTGCCCGGGCTGACCTGATTTTGAAAGTCAAGGAACCGCAAGCCCAGGAATGGCCTCTGATCCGCCCAGGGCAAGTGCTATTTACCTATTTTCACTTCGCCGCCAGCCGGGAGTTGACCGAGGCGATGCTGGCAACAGACGCGAGTTGCGTGGCGTACGAAACGCTAAGGGACGAGCATGGCCGGTTGCCGCTGCTGACGCCGATGAGCGAGGTGGCAGGACGCATGAGCATCCAGGAAGGGGCGAAGTATCTGGAGCGGCCGCAGATGGGCCGCGGGATTTTACTAGGCGGCGTACCGGGCGTCGCTCCGGCTCACATCACCATCCTGGGCGGCGGCGTGGTGGGGGCGAACGCGGCCAAGATCGCAGCCGGGTTCGGCGCCGACGTGGCGATTCTGGACATCAACATGGATCGGCTGCGGTACTTGGACGACGTCCTGCCGCCGAATGTCAACTGCCTGTACAGCGATCGGCACACGATTCGCGAGCAACTACAGCGTGCCGATCTGGTGATTGGCGCTGTCCTGATTCCCGGCGCCAAGGCACCGCGATTGATCCGTCGCGAGGACCTGCAGCTGATGAAGCCGGGAGCCGTGATTATCGACGTGGCGATCGACCAGGGCGGTAGCGTGGAGACCAGCCGGCCGACGACGCACAGTAACCCGACATTTATCGAACAGGACGTCGTGCACTACTGTGTGACGAACATGCCGG
>JAPLNJ010001057.1 GCA_026692885.1 Planctomycetota bacterium
GGACCGGTTGGTCTGGCAGTTACGCGGCCCCGGCGTGAAAGCGATGACGGAAGATGAACTGGTCGATCGCAGTAGCGGCCAGGTTCAAGGCACCGGCAAAGCGGACCCGATTGCCAAGGCCTGGGCGGATCGCCTGACGGAAAAATACGAGGAACTGGCGAAGAAAGATCTGATCTTCACCGAAGTGCGGAACCTAATGGACATGAGCGTCGTGGCGGCCCTGATCGCCCACGAAGATTTGCTGGGATTGGCCGGCTGTGACTTGTCCCTGCTGACCGTTCCGCAAAGCCCGCTCGCCGTCAGCAAAGGCACGCCCCCCAAACACGTCTCCACTCAATGCAGCTTCTTGAAGATCGGTCGGAACTACGTGATTACGGCGTCCGGCGGGGTGCAAATCACGTCGTGGGAAGTCGCGGAGAACATCGTGGTCGATGCCCAGGTGAAGGATACGCACGGCAAGGGCGTGCCGTCGGCAGGCAAGACCTGGTGCTGGAATTGAGGCGGGAGTAGCTGCATGTTTTCGCAAGTCTCCTCGTTCGACTTGGGCGTGGTACTGGTGTACCTGGTGGGGATTGTCGGACTAGGTTGCTACGCGGGGGTACAACGCCGCCGCGGCGGTGAGGGGAGCCACTACTTCCTAGCGGGCAATACGCTCACGTGGCCGGTCATCGGCCTGGCCATGTTCGCTGCCAACATCTCGACCGTCCATTTGGTCAGTTTCGCCGAGACGGCCTACAAGTACGGCATGGTCTTCGGCAACTTCGAGTGGATGGCTGGCTTCACGTTGATTCTGCTGTCGCTGTTTTTTGCGCCGCTGTACCTGCGTTCGCGGGTGCCCACGCTGCCCGACTTCCTCGAACGCCGCTACAACCGCCACTGCCGAGATTGGTTGACGATCATCTCGATCTTCTCGGCCGTCGTGATCCACGTCGGCGTGGCGCTCTACACGGCGGCCCTGGTGCTCCGCGGCATCCTGAACATCGACCCCGAGACGGCCATCCTCGGACTCGATCCGCTGATGTTCTTCATTGTCGTGTTGGCCGTGCTCACGGGGATCTACACCATGGTGGGCGGTCTGCTGGCCGTCGTGTGGACCGAGAGCATCCAGGCGGTGCTGTTGCTGATCGGCGCCGTCTGCATCACGGCGGTGGGCTACTACCACGTCGGCGGCTGGGCGGGACTGGCCCACACGCTGGTCAGTTGCCCTCATCCGCTCGCCGAAGCCACGGATCCCAAGATTTGCTGCAATTGGTCCACGGCGAACTTCCTCTCGATGATGCGCGGCGCGGGCGACCCCAGCCAGCAACCGTGGTACGGTATTCTGTTGGGCTATCCGGTGATCGGGATCTGGTACTGGTGCTGCGATCAGACGATCGTGCAGCGGGTGCTGGCCGCCCGAGATGAGAAACAGGCCCGCCTTGGACCGCTGTTTTGCGCCTTCCTTAAGATCCTGCCGGTGTTCCTCTTTGTCCTGCCGGGTGTTATCTGCGTGGCTCTGGTGCAACAGGGTTCCCCGGTGTTCCACGGCACGGCCCCGAAAGTGCCGGCCGACGCCTATACCTTCATGGTCATCCACCTGCTGCCCTGGGGACTGAAGGGGCTGGTAACCGCGGCGATGCTGGCCGCCGCCATGCAGACCTGCTCGGCCGCTTTGAACTCCACCGCCACGCTGTTCGCCTACGATATCGTCAAACGCTACTGGCCCGCAACCTCCGATCACCGGCTGGTCATCGTCGGCAAGATCACCACCGTGGTCGGGACGATTCTGGCCATCGTCTCCTCACCAATCTTCGGGCAGAAGGACACCGTGTTCCAGGCGCTGACCGATTTGATCTGCTACGTCTCGCCGCCGATCACCGCCGTGTTCTTGCTGGGCGTGTTCTGGAAGCGGGCTACCGGCCGGGCGGCCTACCTGGCCCTTGTGCTCGGCAATGTGATCGGCGTTGCTATCTTCTTTCTGGATCTGTTCAAGGAACGCACCCACTGGAATCTCGTCGTGGAAGGGCACCTGCGACTGACCGGCATGGAGCTGACCTCGATGATCGCCTCCTTCTACCTCTGCGTGCTCTGCGGCGTGATTGTCGTCGTCACCTCGCACCTCTTCCCCGCGCCGCTCAAAGCAGAGGCTCGAACACTGGTCTGGGAAGACTGGCGCGAACCCCTACGGGGCGAGGCGCACGGCCACGGTCTGGGCAACTACCGGATCCTGTCGGCCGTGGTGCTGGCCACCTTTGTCGTGCTGTACATCATTTTTCGCTAAGGCGAGCGGCAGGAAATGACTTACCCAACTCGATGTAGGACGGTCTTCCCAGACCGTCCCGATCCGCCTGGGAGGGCCGACCTACGGGTGAATTTCCTCCCGCCCCTCGCCTAACACCTGAAAGAAGGAGAATCACTATGCTCGTGGCGAGGACAACGCATCTGGTCGGAATGCTGGTCCTGGTGGCCTTGGCCGGCACGTTCGTCGTTGCGGCCGAGACCGCCCAAACGCCGACACGTTACGGGAGCGTGATCGGCCTCCGACCGGAGAAGCTGGTCGAGTACAAGAAGCTCCATGCGGCCGTCTGGCCGGCAGTGGCCAAGGTGATCCGCGACGCGAATATCCGCAACTACTCGATCTACCTGCGCAAGCTCGAAGATGGCAACTACTACCTATTCAGCCACTTCGAGTACGTGGGGCAGGATTTCCAGGCGGACATGGCCAAGCTGGGCGCGGATCCCGAGACGCAGCGGTGGTGGAAGTTTACCGATCCCTGCCAGAAACCGTTGAGCGACCGCAAGGCCGGTGAATGGTGGGCCTCAATGGAAGAAGTGTTCCATCAGGACTGAGAGGCTGCGAAAGAATCGTAGGGTGGGCTGTGCCCACCACAACTGCTTGGGCCTGGTGGGCACAGCCCACCCTACGAGCGCAATTCGGGCTCGTCCTCGTTCGGATTCACGAAAAAAGGGCGAAACGTGCGGGTGACGTTTCGCCCTCCTGGCAGTCAGTGGTAGACAGATGCGGGGCTACCGAGCGGCCAACTGGCCCATGGCACCCTGCCCAAACTGGGCGGCAATGCCCTGCACATATTGCTGATCCGCATCACTCAAGCGACGCAGCGGCACCGTGCTCGTCTTGCCGTTGTCCTTCAGCAACCGGATCGCCCCATCCTCGATCCCGACCAAGCGGGCTCGAATCTGGAAGCTCCCGGTATTGTCGAGCCACAACCGAGTCGGCAGTTCCTGCGGTTGAACCGCGCTGAATGGATCCGCCGCATCGGCAGCGGGCTTGGTTTCCGGTTTCGCTTCCGGCTTGGCTGGCGGAGTGCCGAACAGGTCGTCCAAGGTCTCCGCTTTGGCTTCCGGTTTCACTTCCGGCTTCATCTCTGGCTGGGCTTCCGGCTTAGCTTCCGGCTTGCCGAACAGGTCGTCCAAGGCATCCTTCGATTCCTTGCCTGCCTCCGGCTTGGGAGTTTCCGTGGGCTTCTCTTCCATCGCCGGATTCGCTTCGGGAGCAGGCTTCTCCTCGACAGGCTTCGCTTCGGGAGCGGGCTTCTCCTCGACAGGCTTCGCTTCGGGAGCAGGCTTCTCCTCCATCGCCGGCTTCTCTTCGACGGCGGGGGCCGGGGCGTTGTCAGCCTTCGGAGCGGGCTGTTCCTTCGGTTGATCGATAGGCTTTTCGGCAGGCGGTACAGGTGCCGGTTCTACCTTCGGCGCTTCCGTGGGCGCCGGCTGGACCGTTTCGCTGGGTTGTTCCTCCGGCGGAGCCGGAGCTTCGGCCTTCCCACCCTCGCACGTCGCCACTGGCGCGCAGCAACTTGGTTCGACGATCACGCAGACGCTCCGGCAAGAACACCAGCGGGCTGCTCGCTCAGCTCTCCGAGCGCCCAACAAGCGGCAAGCCATTGCCGAGTCAATCGTCAACACCGCAACCACACTCCACACAAGTACCACTTTCGCCGATCTCAGAATTTTTTTGCGCATTGATGCAGCCTCCCGATTTGTCAGGTCTGGCAGTGAAATAAGGGGACTCCCGAAAATGTTAAACCCACCGCGGGCAAAACAACAGGACCGTTCCGCACAGGGAACGCCGTCATGCTAACCTACCTAGCTTGCCTACGCAACCATTCGGTCCAATTTATCTGGTAAAGTTAGTTCAAGTCTACGGACCAGACTTGAATCGCTTAGCGGCATGCGATTGTACCGATTGGGAAAACTTTCTGGAGGGTTACAGTCGCGGAGGCAGGCTGTGAAAAACAGCGCAGGGTGGACTATGCCCACCACAGCTGCTTGTGCTTGGTGGGCACAGCCCACCCTACACCTTGTGCAAGCGTCGTTGGCCAATTCTTTCACAGCCTCGGACGGGTGTTGATAAACAAAGCTCGCTTTTGATCCGGCAACGAGTAATCAAATCCACAGTCCTGGAAGAACGAATCCAGGGCCGTAATGGCCATCAACTCGATGACTTTGTGGTCCTTGGCGCACTGTATACAATCTTGCACCAATCGCTTGCCTATCCCCCTTCCGTGGTGACTTACATCGACCGCCAGACATTGGAGTTCGGCCAATTTTTTCGAATAGATTTCGACCGCCGCAAACCCGACCACCTGTCCCCGCGCCTCGGCGACGAAACCGTTGCGAGTCAGATCTCGCAAGTCCTCCAGGCTTCGTCGCAGCAGCTTCCGCGACTGTACAAACGGCTCGACCAACTCCGCAATTTGGGGCACGTCGTCGATGCGGGCCAGACGATAAACGATCTCCGGGTTGTCTGTCTTTGTCATGGGTGGGTGATTCCTCCGCCTTGAAATGCCCTCTCGCTCGTAGGGGTCACCCTGCCTGATCCGCTTTCTCGATCTTCGCCCACGTATCTCGCAAGGAAGTGGTGCGGTTGAAGACCAAGGCACCAGGACGCGAGTCCACTAGGTCCGCGCAGAAGTAGCCCAGTCGTTCGAACTGGTAGCGACTGCCCGGCGCCGCCTGGGCGAGCGACGGTTCGAGGCGACACCCACGCAGCACATCCAACGAGTGAGGATTCAGGCTGGCCTTGTAGTCCTCTCCTGCGACGACGTCCTCGGGGTGCTCTTTCGTGAACAGCCGATCATACAGACGAACTTCGGCCTCGGCTGCGTGGGCCGCAGACACCCAATGGATGACGCCTTTGACCTTGCGTCCCTCCGGGTTCTTGCCGAGTGTGGCCGGATCGTGCGTGCACCGCAGTTCGACCACTTCACCGGTTTGCGCGTCCTTGATCACTTCCTGACACTTGATCACGTAGGCATAACGCAAGCGGACCTCGGCCCCCGGCGACAAGCGATGGAATTTCTTCGGCGGGTTCTCGCGGAAATCGTCGCGCTCGATGTAAACCACGCGCGAGAAGGGAACCTGCCTAGTGCCAGCCGAGGGATCTTCGGGGTTGTTGACGGCCTGCAGTTCCTCCACGCGTTCAGTGGGATAATCGGTCAGGACGACGCGTAGGGGATGCAGCACGCCCATGACGCGCGGCGCCGCGGTGTTCAAGTGTTCGCGCAAGCTGCTTTCCAAGACGCCCATGTCAATCACACTGTTGAACTTGGCGACGCCGATGCGTTCGCAAAAACTGCGGATCGATTCGGGCGTGTAGCCGCGGCGCCGAAGTCCGGAAATCGTCGGCAAGCGGGGATCATCCCAGCCGCTCACGTGTCCGTCCCGCACCAATTCCAACAACTTGCGTTTGCTCATCACCGTGTAACTCAAGTTGAGCCTGGCGAATTCGATTTGCTGAGGATGGTAGATGCCCAGTTCTTCGATATACCAATCGTACAAGGGCCGGTGATTCTCGAACTCCAACGTACAAATCGAGTGCGTAATCCGTTCCAGCGAGTCCGACTGGCCGTGCGTGAAGTCGTACATCGGGTAGATACACCACGTGTCGCCCGTGCGATGATGCGTGGCCCGCAGAATCCGGTACATGATCGGATCCCGCTTGTTCAAGTTCGGATGAGCCATGTCGATCTTCGCCCGGAGGGTGCGTGAACCATCCGGGAATTCGCCGGCGCGCATCCGCTGAAACAAGTCCAGGTTCTCCGCGACGCTCCGCTCCCGGAAGGGGCTGTTGCGCCCCGGCTGCGTCAACGTTCCGCGGTACGCCCGGACCTCGTCGTACGGCAGGTCACACACAAAGGCGCAGCCTTTCCGGACCAGGTCGATCGCCCACTCGTAGAGTTGCTCGAAGTAGTCCGACGCGTAGTATTCGCGATCTCCCCAGTCGAACCCTAGCCAACGCACGTCTTGTTTGATCGACTCGACGTACTCGAGTTCCTCCTTGGACGGATTCGTGTCGTCGTAACGCAGGTTGCACAAGCCGCGATACTTCGCCGCCAAGCCGAAATTCAGACAGATCGACTTGGCATGGCCGATGTGCAGATAGCCGTTCGGTTCGGGTGGAAACCGGGTGTGAACCCGCCCTTCGTGCTTTCCGGTACGGTGATCCTCCTCAATGATCTGTTCGATGAAATTCAGGCGAGCGGCGGACTCCGGCACCGCGAGAGCTTCGTCACGTTGATTCTTGTCGTCGTACATCGAGTTGCGATTCTCCGTCATGGCAGCCCCTCCGTGGCTGGATCAAAGGATGGTTAGCAGGTTTGGCTATCCGTCAGTTTGGCCAGGGCCTGGTCGATCCGCCCGACCACGCGTTCTCGCCCTAGAATGGTCAACGTCTCGAACAGGCCGAAACCAACCGCCTTGCCGGTCACGGCCACACGCAAAGCGTGGATGATCTGGCCTACCTGGATAGCCTCGCTGGTCACGAAATCGTGCAACAATCGCTCCAGTTGTGGCGCGTCGAACGCATCGAGCGTGCGCAACTGATCCCGGAACTTCGTCAGCAGGCCCGCCGCTTCGGCCGGCTTACGTAGACGCTTGTCGAAGGCTTTGTCGTCGTACGACAACCGCTCGTCGGGGGTAAAAAAATCGGCATAGTCCAAAATATCGCCGACGACTTTGACCCGTTCTCCGGCCGCTCGCAAGATTTCCGCCAACCTCGGTGCGAGGTTGGCGGGCGGCGGTGAGGGAACGAGTCCCGCCTGCTCCAGGAACGGCTGGGCCAGCGCCACCTTATGTGCCAACGGCACCGCCCGCAGGTGTCGTTCCTGGAAGGCCAGCAGTTTCTGAGGATCGAAACTCGCAGGTGCCTTATTCACTCGCTCCAGCGTGAAATGCCGGAGCATTTCCTCACGCGTGAAGTCCTCCGTCCGGTCATCGAGCGACCAGCCCAACAGCAGCAGGTAGTTGAGCAACGCGGCGGGCAGGAACCCAACCTCGCGATAGAAGTCGACGATCACCGGATTGAACGTGTCTGCGGAGACCGGGAACCCGATCGCCTTGGCGATTCGCTCCCCCTGCTCGTAGAGCTTGCGGAAATCGGGATGTTTCAGGTACTGGTCGAGTTTGCGTTTGCTCAGTTTGTTCGGACTGCCCGGCTCAGCGACGTACGGCAAGTGAGCGTATTGAGGAAGTTCGTAGCCGAGACTTTGCGCAATGAACACCTGCCGCGGCGTGTTGGAGAGGTGTTCGACCGCTCGGATCACGTGCGTGATCTCGAAGTCATGATCGTCCACCACACTCGCCAAGTGGTACAAGCAGGACCCGTCGGGGCGTTGCATCACGTGATCTGGTTCGCCCGCCCAGGCAAACTCGACGTCCCCCCGGACCAGATCGTGAAACCGGCACTTGCCCTCGCGCGGCATCTTGAGACGCACCACCGCGGAACGCCCTTCCGCAGCCCAATGGGCCGCTTCCGCGTCCGTCGCCGCCAGCCAGTTGCGGCTGTACACAAAGGGACGTTTCTCGCGTTCGGCGACTTCGCGTTCGGCCACCAGCTCCTCGGGTCGCGAGAAATCGCGGTACGCCATACCTCGCCGCAACAGCTCCTGTACCGCGTGTTGGTGGCGTTCTGACCGTTGCGACTGGAAATAGGGAGCGTGCGGGCCACCAACGTCAGGCCCTTCATCCCAATCCAGCCCCAACCAACGGAAACCGTCCAGGATCGGCTGCAAAGCCTCGTGCACATTCCGTTGCTGGTCCGTGTCGTCGATGCGCAGGATAAATTGTCCGCCGTGCTGCTTGGCAAACAACCAATTAAACAAGGCCGTCCGCACACCGCCGATGTGCAGATAACCTGTCGGACTTGGGGCAAATCGCGTACGAACCATGTCGCCTTTCGGGGGTCAGCGTCGTGGCTGACGATCACGGGATGGCTGAAGGACGCACACCGCAACCGCACCGACCACGGGCTGTGCCCATGATTAGACGGCTTCGCTCGCATTCGTCCAAGGGGGAGCAGAAGGGTGGAGATGATTGTAGCGGCGCGGGTGGTTCCCGCCAAGGTACTCACGCCGCCCGGCGAATCGGCTGGTCACGGCGACCAAGCTTTCGCAGCCGACGACGCTCAGCCTTGCTGGTCTGGTCGCGTCCGTCGTCCTGTGCGTCTTCTTCGTCCTCGTCCGTATCACGCGGGAGAGCGGCCGGTCGGCCCGGAGCATCCTTCGTCGTCGGCGAGGCCGGAGGACGAGACGAAGTCGGGGCCGGTTGGGACTTCGGGGATGCCTGCCCGCCGACGGACACTCGCGGCTCGCCAGCTGGCCGTTGAGCCGGCTCGGGCTGAGACTTCGGGGATGCCGCTGGCGTCTTGCGCTCGGTCGGGGCACTCCGCGACTCCGCCGCCGCGACCACGCTTTCGCGTTGGTCGGATGCTCTTGAGGCAGACTCGGTTGCCACGGTCTTCGTTGGCTTTGAACTTTCGTCCGCCTTGACCGCGGCGGGGGCACGTTTCCGCTTGGTCGCGGCTTTGGTCCGCGAACGGGCTGCGAGCATTCCGTGAGCTTCCAGGAATACGTGGCGGCTGTAGGTCGCAATCGCCAAGAAAGTGGCTAGATAACCCACCATGGCTGCGGAGGAGACGGTCATCACTTGCAGGACTTCACTGGTCGGGGCCAGTAGGCCTGATCCAACCAGATTCGCCGTGAGATAGCCACAGGTAGCGATTACCAAGAATGCCAGTGAAGTCCGGCTGCGACGGACTTCAATCGCCAGACGCGTACTAATCATCAGCCACGCGCTGCCCAAGACCAGCGGCGTCCACAAGGCGGTTGCCTGCGAGGTCTTGGCTCCGCACAGTCGGGCGACCAAATCCGCCAGGTCGTCTCCGGCATGCGTCGAGACGCCCAGTCCCATTCCGATCCAAACCAGCGGAATCCAGGTCCATAGCCGATATCGGCCCCGATAGTCATCCAGGCGATGTCGCCGGAGACGATAAATCAGCAGGCTTTGAATCGCTGTCGCTGCTAGCAATACGAAAGAGAAGCAAGCAGCCAGCTCTCCACGAGCTCGCAGGTCCAACGATCGGCAGGCACAAGGCCATAACTCCTGCGGCCATAGCAATAGGTTTCCGTAGGCAGCCTCAAAGGCGGCGATGACCGACAGACCTGCCAGCAAGATGACGACCAACGTCCAACGGCGTCGCGGGATCAGAGTCATGATGGATGGCTGACGATCCGCCAACGCGGCGGCGGGATACGCCACGGTGTTGCTCAACGAGCTTCGGCGATCCGCGGTGGATGATTGCGAACCTGCCGTCTCCCTGACAGCGGAGGAATCGGAGCGGTTCTCCTCAATCAGGACTCGCCGTCGGCGTTGATCGCCTTGTCCGCTGCGTGGAAATGGCATTGGTTCGGACTCAGAGAAGAGACAAGAGAAACAGCGTCACTAGAGTTTTCGGCATGCCAGACCTCAGACTGGAGTATCCCCCGCTGAAGATTGCGACCGCAAGACAGGACGTGCGAGATAGCAGGGTATGGCTGGAAGACTGGGAGAAATGCGTGAATCTGTCGCCGGGGCCCTTGATCGGAATGTTGGCCTTGATCATAACGCTGCGAAATGCTAGCAGTGACGGCATTTCACAACCCTACGATCAAGGCCGATCCTTGGGTGAGCACTATTCCGCCACGACACAATTCCGCAGCAGCCCGATCTTCTCGATTTCCACCTCGACGACATCGCCAGGCTTCAGGAATACCGGCGGCTTTCGGGCGACGCCCACGCCGGGCGGAGTCCCAGTGAAGAGCACGTCCCCGACCTTCAGCGTACAGACGTCCGAGACGTAAGAGATGAGTTGATCGATCGGAAAGATCAGTTGCTTTGTATTCGACTGTTGCATGGTCTGCCCATTCAGACGCAAGCAGATGTCCAGCGAGCTGGCGTCGCCAACTTCGTCGGGCGTGACCAGTTCGGGGCCGAAGGGGGCAAAGCCGTCGAACGACTTGCCGAGCAACCACTGACCGCCAGGTTTCTCCTGCTGCCAGTCGCGGGCCGACACGTCGTGTCCACAGGTATAGCCCGCCACATGTTCCCAAGCCTGATCGCGGGGAATGTGTCGCCCGCCGCGTCCCAACACCACGACCAACTCCGCCTCGTAGTCGACCCGTCTCTGCGGCGTGATCGGCATAGTTCAAGCCAATGCAGATCACTTTCTCCGGGTCGGGGACGGGGGCCAGCAACTCGATGGTCTCGGCGGTCAGCACGGGGCCTTGGACCAGCGCCACCCGCGCGCGTTCGATGGCCGCGATACCTTGGGCCAGGAAGGCCTTCATCGTGAACGGGATCTGCGGATCCGCATGATTCAAATCCACGTAGCCACGTTCCCCGACCCCGGCGATGCGTGGGCCAGTGTCACTGCGATAAGTCACAAATCTCATGAATCTTCACTCCTCCGCTTCGAGAGACATCCACGCGATAAACTTAACCGAGGACAGCAGAAACGACAAGCGAGGCACAGCGTGTTAGCCCCGATTTGACGTTAACTGTTGTGCGACCTACCCTTGCAGCATCCATAGTCTCTTTCACGGACGTACCAACCATGATACATCAGCAAACTCGCGAATTCAGTTCTGAAGCCACGGGGGAGACCTTACGTTCTACCGAACGCCAACTCTCCGTCGTATCGTCGCTCATGGAGAATCTCCAGGAAGCGACCTGTGCCAACCAGTCGCCGCAGGCCCGCCAGGACAGCGCACACCAAAATCGGTTGGTGCTGAGCAGGCTGGGGATGGCCAGTGCCCTGTTTGTAGCGTTGCGCGCCAAGCATGCTGCGACCGCAGCTCATTCGTTGCGAGTCGCGTTGACCTGCTCTGCCTGGTCCTTCCTGCTGGAACTGAGCGACGAGGAGCGTGACGTCTTGGAAGTGGCGGCGTTGCTGCACGATGTGGGCAAAATCGGGATCCCGGACCGCGTGCTACTCAAACCGGGCGAATTGTCTGCGGAAGAAATCCGCATCATGCATCGCCATCGCGATCACACCCGCGACATCCTGAGCACGTGCTGCACGTCGCAGGAGATTGTCGATACCATCTGCTACTCGGGAGCTTGGTTCGATGGCCGCAGTCAGGGCTTCGATCGGCACGGCGAAGATCTGCCTCGTACCGCCCGGATCCTGGCCATCAGCGAGGCTTTCGATGCGATGACCACGAACCATGTCTACCGCCGAGCGATGTCGCGAGAACGGGCTGTGACGGAGATGTTCGAGCATGCCGGCACGCAATTTGATCCGCAGTTGATTCGTAAATTCGTCCGTTTCTTAGGCAGCGATCACGACCAGCTGCGGGCCTCGGTCATGAGCCACTGGTTACAGGAATTGAGGGATGGCTCTGGGAGCGGCGTCTGGCAGCTCCGCGCCGGTC
>JAPLNJ010001058.1 GCA_026692885.1 Planctomycetota bacterium
AGAGTTTTCCGGTTCGAGACGAGCGGCGGAGATTATCCAAATGCGGAGAGACTGTCTAGCCCGGTTGCCCGAATGGATATGAAGAGGTTCCGTCGACAGCCGTACGCCCGGTGCGTGCAGGGTGTTCACGGAAATGTTCACCAACGGTCCCCATCGCCCAGGCACTTCGAGGCTGCGAAGAAATCAAATCGGCCAACAATGCTTGCACAAGGTAACGATGCTTGCACAAGGTGTAGGGTGGGCTGTGCCCACCAAGCACGAGCAGTGGTGGTGGGCACAGCCCCTCTGGCTTCGCCGCCTGCCCGCGCGCGGATTTCCGCGAGTGACTCGCGGAAATCCGCGGATCGGCTGGCAGGCAGGGGGGCGTATCAAGAACTGCCTTAGTGCGCAAACTCAGGCTCGGTGGCGTGTTGTGCCGATCGTCTGAGTTTTCTCTGCCTTTGGCGCACCGCTTGCTAAGAAGCTGTCCACCGAGTTCACGGACTCGGCTCAGTCTCTTGGTTCGCACACCCCGTCGGAGGACAACCGATGGTCACGGAAAGTGGTCACCACCAGTCAGCCTTCCTGCAAGAAATCATCGGCGACACGCCCAACGGCGCTCAGCTGGTGCACTGCCTGCAATGCGGCAGTTGTGGCGGTTCGTGCCCCAACGGCGCCGACATGCAGCACACTCCCCGCACGATTTTCGCCATGATTGCCGCCAACCAGCGCGACAAGGTGCTAGCAGCGAACACCATGTGGTACTGCGTCTCCTGTTATCTCTGCATGGCCCGCTGCCCGCAGGATATCCCGATCACGGAAATCATGTACGCCCTCAAGCGAATCGCCATCGCGGAAGGGACCTTCAAGGACACGGACGCGCCCGCGCTGGCCAAGACCTTCACCGACTTCGTCGAGAGCTACGGGCGTAGTTTTGAGTTTGGCTTGGCCAGCCGCTACTACTTATTCAACCGGCCGACGAAAATGTTGGGCCTGATACCCATGGGATTGCAGATGTTCACCCGCGGGCGGATGTCGCTGAAGCCGACCAAGATCAAGCAAATCGCTCAGCTGCGCAAGATCATCAACAAGGCGAAAGAACTCAGTAAGCACACCAAAGGAAGCGGAGGGGAGTCGTGAAATACGCGTACTATCCCGGTTGTTCGTTGGAGTCCGGCAGCGCCGCTTACGACGTGTCTGTCCGGGCCGTTATGGACAAGTTGGGGCTCGGACTGGATGAACTGAACGATTGGAACTGCTGCGGAGCCACCGAGTACTTCTCCCAGAACGAGTTGGTGGCGACGAGTGTGATCGCGCGGAATCTGGCGCTCGTCTCGCCGGAGCATACCCAGTTGGTGGCACCCTGTGCGGCCTGCTACTTGAACCTCAAGAAAACCGACCAGTTGATGGCGGAGCATCCGCAGATGAACGCCAAGATCAGTGAGTGCTTGGCGGCGGGCGGACTCAAGTATCGTCCGGGGCGGGTCGAAGTGCGGCATCTGCTGGACGTGATTTACACGGACGTGGGTGAGGCGGCGCTGCGAGAGAAGGTCGTGCAGCCGTTGACGGGTCTGCGCATTGCCCCGTACTACGGCTGTCAGGTCGTGCGGCCGCTGAAGGGCTTCGACAACCCCGAATACCCCATGAAGATGGACGAGTTGTTCATGTGGTTGGGAGCCGAGGTGGTCGACTATCCGGTCAAAGCCCACTGCTGCGGCGGTCACATGACGCAGATCAGTGAGGCCCAGTCGTACGAGTTGATTCGCCGCCTGCTGCAGAGTGCGGTGGAGTATGATGCCGACTTGATTTTGTGTATGTGCCCGATGTGCCAGTTGAACATGGACGCCTATCAGAGCGCCGTGAACCGGTATTTCAATACGAATTTCCAGATCCCGATCATTTTCTTCACCCAGTTGCTCGGTGTCGCGTTGGGCATCGATTACGACAAGTTGGCGATCGGCAAGGAAATCGTGTCGGCCGAGCGGGTGATTCGCGCCAAGCTGAACGGCGAGACGGCCGGCGCGGCTCAGTGAATGGTTCGTATGCCAGCCAGATAGGTCAGGCGCTCCAGCCTGACATGGGAAGGGTGTCAGGTCTCAGCAGGACCTGACCTACGAGATTCCTTTAGGCGGATGGGAGGACGACGATGACCGAGAAAATCGGCATCTACGTGTGCCATTGTGGCAGCAACATCTCCGGCAAGGTCGATGTCGAGGAGGTCGCCAAGTGGGCCGCTGAGCACATCCAAGGTGTGGCTGTCTCTCGCGACTATAAATTCATGTGTTCGTCGCTCGGTCAATCGATGATCGAGGCGGACATCAAGAAGGAAGGTCTGACCCGCGTGGTTGTGGCGGCGTGCAGCCCGCATCTCCACGAAAAGACCTTCCGCCGGGCCTGCTCCAACGCCGGCTTGAACCCGTACTTGTTCGAGATGGCCAATGTCCGCGAGCACTGCTCGTGGGTGCACAAGGATCGCGCCGCCGCGACGGAGAAGTGTAAAGCCCTGGTCTCCGCAGCGGCCGAGCGGGTCAAATTCCAGGAGCCCCTGGAGCCGAGCTATGTCGACGTGAATCCGGCCACCCTCGTGATCGGTGGCGGCATCGCCGGCTTACAGGCCACATTGGAATTGGCCGATGCCGGCTACCACGTATATCTGCTGGAACGGCAGCCTTCGATCGGTGGGCACATGGCCCAGTTCGATAAGACGTTCCCCACCCTGGATTGCTCGGCGTGTATCCTGACGCCCAAAATGTCGGAAACCGGCCAGCACGAGCACGTCACGCTATTGACTTACTCCGAGTTGGAGGAAGTCACCGGCTCGGTCGGCAACTTCAAAGTCAAGGTGCGGCGCCGGGCGCGGCGCGTGGATCCCGACCTGTGCACCGGTTGTGGCATCTGCGTCGAGAAGTGCCCACGCAAAGTGCCGGATCTGGAGTTCGA
The DNA here is from genome assembly GCA_026692885.1 of Planctomycetota bacterium. The sequence goes on from JAPLNJ010001058.1 coordinate 2,920, forward strand.
AGCCGGCATGGGCGTCCGCAAGGCGATCTACATGCCGTTCCCGCAAGCCGTGCCGCGGATCCCCGTGATGGACACCGAGTCCTGCATCTGGTTCGAGCGGCAAAAATGCCGGGCCTGCGAAAGACTGTGCCCGACCAACGCCATCCTGTTCGATCAGCAGGACGAAATCCTGGAGTTAAACGTCGGCAACATCGTCATCGCCACCGGTTGGAAACCGTTCGACGCCAACCGCATTCCGCAATACGGTTACGGCCGACTGGCCAACGTCTATACCAGCCTCGAGTTCGAGCGACTGTGCAATGCGGCCGGCCCGACCAACGGCAAGATTGTCCTGCGGGACGGCGTGTCCGAACCCAAGTCGGTGGCCATCATCCACTGCGTCGGCAGCCGTGATACGCGACTGAACCCGTATTGCTCCAGCGTTTGTTGTATGGCCTCGCTCAAGTTCGGCCACCTCGTGCTAGAGAAGACCGACGCAGAGGTCTACTCGTTCTACATCGACATCCGCACGAACCAGAAAAACTACGAAGAGTTCTATCAGCGGTTGTTAGGGGAAGGCATGCACTTTGTCCGCGGCAAGGTCGCGGAAGTGACCGATGCGGCACGACTGCCTGCGGAGGAAGGCAAGCTGATCGTGCAATGCGAGGACACGTTGGTCGGCCGACAGCGGCGGATTCCGGTCGACATGGTGATCTTGATGGGCGCGTTGGAGCCCCAGGCGGACGCCCGCGAGTTGGGCCTAAAGTGCGGCATCTCGTGCAGCATGGACGGTTGGTACACCGAGCGGCATCCGAAGCTCGACCCGGTGGCCACCATGACGGATGGGATTTTTGTGGCGGGCGCGTGTCAGGGTCCGAAGGACATCCCGGCCTCGGTGGCCCAGGGTGCCGCGGCCGCAGCTCGCATCGCAGGCATGATCACCAAGGGCAAGGTGATGATCGAACCGGTGGTGGCCGCGATCAACGAAGAGGCCTGCTCCGGTTGCCGGATCTGCAACAACATGTGCCCTTACAACGCCATCGAGTTCCTTACCGAGCGGAACGTCAGCCACGTGATCACGGCCTTGTGCAAGGGTTGTGGGACCTGCGTGTCGGCCTGCCCGGCGGGAGTGATCACCGGGGCGCATTTCAACAACCAACAGATTTTTGCAGAACTCCAGGGCCTGTTGTGGGACGCGGTGCCGGAACCCGCTGCCGCGCCAGCGTGAGGAAATAGGGATTGAGGACGAAGGATTAAGGACGAAGGACAAAGAACAAAATCAGAGGTTGGGCCAGTGCCTGTTTCGTACTTCGCCCTTCGTACTTAGTCCTTTTTGAAGAGGGTGTGTCTATGAGTGATGAAAACTTTGAACCGAAAATCGTCGGTTTTTTCTGCAACTGGTGTTCGTATCGAGCGGCCGATTTGGCTGGCACGGCGCGGATCACCCACGCTCCCAACGTGCGGACCATTCGCGTCATGTGCAGCGGCCGCGTGGATCCTGCGTTCGTCCTGAAAGCCCTGTCCCTCGGTGCCGACGGCGTGCTGATCGCCGGCTGCCATCCGGGGGAGTGCCATTACCTGGAACAGAACTACAAGGCCATGCGGCGGTTCCACATGCTGCGGCAGACACTGAAGGCGCTGGGCGTCGAAGAAGAGCGTGTGCAGCTGGTCTGGGCCTCGGCCGCCGAAGGCCAGCAGTTGGCGGAAGCGATCGACCGCATCGTCGCCGAAATCCAGGATTTGGGACCGCTCGGTTGGTCGCAGAACTGGGAAGAGAATGGCGAACGATTGAAGGCCCTGGAAGACATCGTCCACGAGCATCAAGAGGCGCTGCCCATCCCCGTTTGCACCCCGTAGCAACGGCCACAAAGTAGTTCCCTCGCCTTGGTACACCGGGGAGAGGGTTGGGGTGAGGGGCGGGGCGCGAGACGGCAAGAAAATGACTCCCTCGCCCTGGTACTCCGGGGAGAGGGGTGGGGTGAGGGGCGGGGGCGAGACGGCAACTCGGGAAGTTATTTCGTGGCCATTGCTAGACGCTGGAGATATCCGTAATGAGTACTGCGACGACCAATCAAGCAAAGCCCAAAGGCAAGCTGGCGATCTATTGGGCGGCCTCCTGTGGCGGCTGCGAGATCTCCATTCTGGGCATCGACGACAAAATCCTTGATGTGGCCAAAGCTTTCGATATCGTGCTCTGCCCGTGCATCATGGATGGCAAAGCCCGTGATATCGAAGAAATGGCGGACGGCGCAATTGACGTGTGCCTGTTCAACGGCGGCATCCGCAACAGCGAGCAGGAGTACATGGCCCGTCTGTTGCGGCAGAAGTCGAAAGTGTTGGTCGCCTTCGGTTCGTGCGCCAGCGAAGGCTGTATTCCAGGCCTGGGCAACCTGCACAACCGCCAGGAGATTTTCGACAACTCCTACCAGGAAACTCCTTCGACCGAGAATCCCAGCGGCACCCGCCCGCAGACGGTGACCAAGGTGGCGGAAGGCAACCTGCACTTGCCCGTTTTCTACGACACCCTCAAGACGCTCGACCAGACCGTGCCGGTCGACTACTACCTGCCCGGCTGCCCGCCCGAGTCGCCTCGCATTTGGGAAGCCATCGAGGCGATTGTGACCGGCAAGCTGCCGCCCGCCGGCTCGGTGATCGGTGAGAATACCACCGTCTGTGACGTCTGCCCGCGCACGCGCGGCGAGAAGAAGATCAAGGAATTCAAACGGACCTGGGAAGTCATCCCGGATCCGGACCAGTGCCTGCTGGAGCAGGGGTTGATCTGTTGCGGGATCGCCACGCGGGCGGGCTGCGGGGCGCTGTGCCCGCAGGTCAACTCGCCCTGCATCGGTTGCTACGGGCCGAACGAGGGCGTCGAGGACTACGGTGCCAGATTACTGAGCGGATTGGCCTCCGTGATCGACTCCGGGGATCCAACCGAAATCGACGCCATCATCCGGAAGGGCCTCCCGGATCCGGTGGGCCAGTTATATCGCTTCAGTCTGGCCGGCAGCCTGCTGCGGCGCAGCAACCGGGCCGGGCACGGAACGAAGATGATTTCCTAACGAAGGACGAGACGATGAAACGCATTTCGATCGACCCCATCACCCGACTGGAAGGCCACGGCAAGATCGACATCTTCCTGGATGACCAGGGAGACGTCGCCAATTGTTATCTGCAGATCCCCGAGCTGCGCGGATTCGAGAAGTTCTGCGTCGGGCGTCCGGTCGAGGACATGCCCAACCTGACGGCCCGGATCTGCGGTGTCTGTCCGGAAGCCCACCATCTGGCGGCGACCAAGGCCCTGGATAACGTATTCCATGTCGACCCGCCGCCCACCGCCAAGAAGTTGCGCGAGCTGTTCTACAGCATCTTCTACGCGACCGACCACACCACGCACTTCTATGCACTGGGCGGGCCGGACTTCATCGTCGGTCCGCAGGCTCCGAAAGCTGAACGCAACATCCTGGGCGTCATCGCCAAGGTCGGCATGGACATCGCCGGCAAAGTCCTGAAGATGCGGCGCGATGGCCACAACTTAATCAAGATGATGGGCGGCCGCGCGGTGCATCCGAACTGGGGCTTACCCGGCGGGGTCAGCCGCGGGATCAACGAAGAGCAGCGGCAGGAAATCGAGAAATTGGGTCGCGAGGCGATCGAGTTCGCCAAGTTCTCGCTACAGATTTTCCAGGACGTCGTGCTGTCCAACAGCGACTACGTGAATCTGATCAAGAGCGACGCCTTCACCCATCGCACGTACAACATGGGCACGGTCGACGCCAACAACCACGTCAACTTCTACGACGGCAAGATCCGTGTGGTCGGCCCGGACGGCAAAGAGAAGTTCAAGTATGACTCGCAAAACTACTTGGACTTCGTGGCCGAACGGGTCGAGCCGTGGTCGTATCTGAAGTTCCCCTATCTCAAGAAGATTGGCTGGAAAGGCCTGGTCGACGGGCTGGATTCGGGCGTCTACCGTGCGACACCCCTGTCGCGGTTGAACGCGGCGGACGGCATGGCTACGCCGCTGGCCCAAGCCGAGTACGAGAAGTTTTTCGACGCGTTGGGCGGCAAGCCCGTGCAACCCACACTCGCCACGCACTGGGCACGGTTGATCGAACTGTTGTACGCGACCGAGAACTGGGTGAAACTAGCCACGGATCCGCTGATTACGGGGAAGGAATACCGCGTGTTGCCGACCGAAACGCCGACCGAAGGTGTCGGGTGTGTGGAGGCCCCACGCGGGACGCTGACCCATCACTACGCCACCGATGAGCGTGGGATCGTCACCAAGGTCAACCTGATTGTCGGCACGACCAATAATAACGCGCCCATCTGCATGTCGGTGAAGAAGGCCGCGCAGGGCCTGATTAAGAAAGGGCAGGTCAACGAGGGCCTGTTGAACATGGTCGAGATGGCCTTCCGCGCCTACGATCCTTGCTTCGGTTGCGCCACGCACAGCCTGCCCGGCCAGATGCCGTTGGAGGTCCGCCTGCGGGATCCGCAGGGCCACGTCGTCGAACGTTTAACCCAGTACCTCGGCTAGTGCCGTTTACGTCTTGTGTTTACGGGTAGGATGGACTTCCAAGTCCGTCGAGTAGGATGGACTTCCAAGTCCGTCGAAATACTGGTCGGACTTGGAAGTCCAACCTGCAAATTCAATATAGAAACGGCACTCGTGCCGATGCGCCCGACCAAGACCCTCATCATCGGCTTAGGCAACCCCCTGATCTCTGACGACAGCGTGGGACTGCGTGTGGTGGCGGGCCTGCGACCGCTGTTAGCGGAACGGCCCGGTGTCGATGTCCAGGAGGACTACTGGGGCGGTCTGCGGCTGATGGAACGTATGATCGACTACGATCGTGCGATTATCATCGACGCCATCGCGACCGGGGCCGAGCCCGGGACCATTCATCAATTGGCTACGGCGGCGATGCCGACCCAGAAAAGTGCCTCGGCCCACGATGTCAATCTGCCGACCGCCCTCGCCTTCGGACGGCATGCCGGGGTGCATTTGCCGGCCGACGTCAACGTCCGATTGGTGGGCATTGAGGCTGCCGACTTGCTGACCTTCAGCGAAGAGTGTACACCATTGGTTACGGCGGCGATTCCTCGCGCGGTGCAGACCGTGCTTCAGATCCTCGGTTCTTTTCCGGAGAGTGATTGACATGATTTCCCCCGAAGCGTTGCGGCGTTATCCCTACTTTGCCAAAGTCGGCGAGGAGAGCTTCAAGAAAGTTGCCATGCTCGCCGAAGAGACGACTGCCCGCGCCGGCGCGACTCTGTTCCACGAGGGGGACAAGTCGGAAAAACTCTACATCATCGTGGATGGCGAGGTGGACCTGCAGTACACGCTCGGCAGCGGCGAATTGCGGACGGTGGACACGTTGGTCGCCGGCGATCTGATGATGTGGTCCGCCCTGGTGGAGCCGTATCGTTCCACCGCGACGGGCAGCGTCAAGAAAGACACGAAACTGATCGCCATCGACGGCGTGAAACTGCGGGACTTGTGCCAGCAGGACCGTGACTTAGGCTACCGCATGCTGCTGAGCCTAACGCAGCTGCTGGCCGCGCGATTGGAAGGCGCCCGCGTGCAGCTGGCCACCCTGTAACATGCACGAAATGTCGATCGTCCAGGCCCTGATCGAGCAGGTCGGGGCCGAGGTCGAGCAGTCGGGCCACCGGGGCCGGGTGGTGGCCCTGGAAGTGGTGGTCGGCCGGCTTTCCGGTGTGCACGCGGATGCGTTGCGATTCGGCTTCGAGTTGCTTTCGCCCGGCACGGTCGTGGCAGGTGCCGAGCTGCGAATTGCTGAGCCGGAAGCCTGCCTTCGCTGCCACGCCTGCGGCGTGTTTCAGCCGCTCGCCGAATTTGCCCTGCGTTGTCCGTCCTGCGACAGTGATCGCGTCACGATCGAAGGCGGCCAGGAGCTTCTCCTGCAAACGATCGAACTGGAAGATTGACGGGGCGCCCACGAAGAAGCGGAAGGATCGAGGATCAGCGCTGAAAGCGCGCCGCGAAGGTGCTTAACTGACTTTGAAACTTCTTGTAGACCGACAGGGCATCGAGTCTTCCGTGGTTGGCGAGCACAGCCCCGGTGGTGTTGTCGATGAACGTGTAGTCCCCGCTTGACAAATACAGGGTATGCAGGCCTCGGCGGCGCAGCGTAGCCACGATGTTCGGCGCCTCGTTCACGGACTGATACGACCAGGGATCGGCATACGCGCGGTAGGGAACCTGGACCGCCGTCAACATGGCGATGAGGCTCGTGTAGGAGTCGAGGTTGGTCGTATGGTATCCGCTGAAGTAGGTGGACCGGTCGCGGACGCTCGCATAATAGCCATCGGAACGCGTCAGGAATTCCCGCTCGAAGCTGGCGGCGGTCACACCCTCGAACACCAGAATGAGAATGTGGTCGTACCCAAACGGCCCCGATGCCTCAAGCGGAAGTGCGTCGTTCGTCGAGGCCTCAGCGCCCGAAATCTTGGCTGTCGGCCTCGACAGGGAGGGGACCGCACGCTTGCCACCGAACAACCAGTCCCGCGCAGAGTCCTGCACGGCATACAGGAGCGGCTGGGGGGCGGGATGCAGGAATGTCGCTGTCGCAAACAACACCGCCGTGACGACCACGACGGTCCGTCTTCGCGGCAACGCGGGGCGCCAGCGTAAGCGGCTCGCCAAGCTCACTGCCGCGCCAGAGGCAAGCAGCGGCCACAGACCGCGCCATCCCAGGTACTCCGTAACGAAGAACCAGACGCTGGCGCCGTCCGCACGAAAGATGTTCGTCGGGAAGGCGAGAAATTCTGCCAGCAACCCCGGATAGCTGGCCAGCCACAATCCGGTAGCAAAGACGAGCAGGTGACACGCGAAAGTCGTCCATCGGTCCCGAACCCCACAACGCACCAACGCGATACTGCTGCCGAACAGGATTAGCGCACCGACGATCAACACGAAGACGTCCAGTAGCCAGGCCAGGACATGCGGTAGCAGCACTCGTGGATCGCCTGCCGACACAGCGAACCACGCGTGCAGCCCGAACTGGGTGACGGCGAAGGCATATACCAAGCTCACCGCACCATGCCACGCGCCGTCGCAGCATCGTTCTCGGTGGTGCGCGACACTCATCGATCCCTCACGAACACACTCCACGACGCTGGCCTGGACGTCATGGATTACGAACTGCGCGGCGGCTGTGATCGGCTTCGACTAGCTAACTCGGTTCTTGAAAGAAACGAGGAACACCTGCCGGAGTTGCTCCAGCAAGCATCCGCCGAATCCGCACGTTGACAAATCACCTAACCCGCGGGAAATCAGGCCTGCGGCGTACACTCCACAAAGGCCCGCAACACATCGGACATGGAGATGATGCCCAGCAGACGCCCCTGCGCGTCGACGACCGGCAGGCGATGCACACGTTCCTGGAGCATCTTGCTGGCGGCCTGCACCAACAGCGTCTCCGGACCGACGGATACCACGTCTTCGGTCATCAATTCCATCACACTTCGCTGTCCCACGTGCTGACTCAGATTGCGCACGAACGTGCCCCACCACAACTCGCTTTCGTGCTCCAGGGCGCTAAGGCTTTCATCCAATTCATAGGCCACATCGACGAAGTCGCGGGTGGACAGGATGCCGACGCAGCGCCCGTCATGATCGAGCACTGGCAGGGCGGATACCTTATTCTCGATCATGAGCTCCAACGCGTCGTGCACGGCATCCCGCGCGTTGACCGTCACGAGGGTCCTGCTCATCACGTCCCTAGCGAGTCGCTTGTAGAGTTGGCTGGACATCACCATGTTCCTTTCAGGGCAGACGAAACCGAAACTCGGCGGCTTCACTTCGAACCACACGGACTGGCGGCTGGCAGGCCCCCGTATCGGGAAGGTTACAGGCTCCAGCCCTTCCGGTATTCGCGGCGGATCAAGGCGTCGGCTTGCGGGCAACCGATGGCCTGCAAGTTCTGGGCGTCCCAGGTGAGCTTCTGGCCGACCCGCAGGGCGACATTGCACAGCAGGGCGGCTTCGGTCAGAGCGCCTGAGTAGTCAAAGTTGCAGGTGGTCAGCCCACCGGTCTTGCAAGCCTCGGTCCACTCCCGGTGATGACCAATGGAATCCGGAATGGACTTGTCGGGCCGCTTGAAGTCCTTGAATTTCTCTTCCGGCAGCAGGCGGTGATTCCCGTAATCGGCGATCAGCATGCCTTGCGACCCCAGGAATAGTACGGCACTTCCCCACTGCGGAATCTGCTGCTCTTTGACGAACGCCGGATAGGCTCCGCCGTTGTACCAGTTCAGCGTGACCGGCGGCAGGGCGCCGCGGGCTGGGTACGTCTGGCGGGCGATTGTCCAGCGGGCGGCGCTTTCCGGGTGCACCGGGCCTTCGGCCTCGACCGTGGTGGGATGCCGCAGGTCCAGTGCCCAGAAGGCCAAGTCGCAGTAGTGGCAGAAGAAATCGCCCAACTGGCCGTTGGCGAAGTTCCACCAGTAGCGCCAGCTGAACGGGGCATAGGTCGAGTGATAGGGCCGCTCGGCCGCCGGTCCCAGCCACAGGTCCCAATCGAGTGTCGCGGGTACCGGCGGCCGATCCGTCGGCGCCTCGGGCTGCGACTTGTCCGTCGGCTTGGGCGGACCCTGGAAGTTTGCGCCCAACCACACATGCACCTCGTGGACCGCGCCGATGGCGCCCGATTTGACCAGTTCGACCGCCCGCCGGTAGTTGCCACCCTCGTGAATCTGCGTGCCCATCTGCGTCACGAGCTTCTTCTCGCGAGCGACTTGAGCCATCAGGCGGGCTTCGTAGACGTTGTGCGTCAGCGGCTTCTCGCAATAGCAATGCTTGCCCAGTTTCATTGCCATCACACCGGCCACCGCGTGGATGTGGTCCGGCGTGCCGATCACCACCGCGTCGATCTGACCGTGCATCTCGTCCAGCAGCTTGCGGAAATCCTTGTACCGCTTGGCCTGCGGGTGCCGCTCGAACATCTTCCCGCCGCGCTGCTCGTCGACATCGCAGAGCGCCACGATGTTTTCGTGAGCGGCGCCGTTCACGTCGTCGGCGCCGCGACCGCCGATGCCGATGCCGGCGATGTTCAACTTTTCGTTCGGCGAGCGGCTCTGCGCCGGGGTCCAGACACCGGCGGTGGTCCAGACACCGGCGGCAACGGCCGCAGTACGAAGCATATCACGTCGGGAAATCAGGGTGGACATAACGATTTCTCCTTGCGGGGTTAGAGAGCGTCTCACTTCTTCGTCAATTGTTTCTCAAACCAACTGACCATCTCCACCGTGGCGCGACGCGCGTCTTCGCCACCGAAGCCGTGACCAGCCCCGGCGATTTCGATCAGTTGGCTCTGCACTCCTTTTTCCTGGAACGCCGCGTGGATCTCGCGGCTATGCTTGATTGGTACCAAATCGTCTTTGTCGCCCGCAATCAACAGCGTCGGCGGGTCGTCAGCGGACACCTGCAACAGCGGCGACATCTGCGCGGCCGCCTCAAGATCCAGTTCCAAGGCGGGGAAGCGATCGTAGGCCGGCAGGTGCCCGGGCGCCTTCCAGACCATGCTGCGCAGATCTGTCGGCGCCACAAACGCAACCACAGCTTGCACGCGGTCGGTGCTCTTCAGGACCGGGTCTTGGGACTGCGGATCTCCGGCGTCGGAGGCGGTGCCCAGCATCAGCGACAGATGGCCGCCGGCGCTGTAGCCGTACACACCCAGCCGTTCGGGATCGACCGCCCACCGCTGCGCGTTGGTGCGAACGAATCGCACGGCGAGACGCACGTCAGCCACCGCTTCGGGAATCGAGAACTTGGGGCTGCTGCCGTGGCGGACGGCGAATACCGTAAAGCCCTTGTCGAGTAGCGGCTGGAAAGCCGGCTTCGCATTCTGAGGCGGCTGCCAATTCGAGTACCAACCACCGCTGACCATGAACAGTACACCGGCCCCATTGGCGTTGGCGGCCGGCTTGAACACGTCCAGCGTCAGCGCCAACCCGAGCTTGTGGCCGTACACCACGTCCGGGACGATCTCCACGTCGTCCGCCGCACGCAGGGCCGGCGTAACAGAAAGCATGATCAGCCAGACGAACAAGCGGCAACTTCGCGGCATGGGGGAATCCTTGGGATAGAGGATGTTTGTGGCTGTGACTCATCGGCAAAGGTCAAACCGAACCCATGATACCAAACCGAACCGGCCTTGCCATCCTGGCGCCGCCCGTGGAACTCAACCGTCCGACGCGGCGTTCAGGCAGTCCGGCGAGAAATCCCAGCAGCAGAACGAACTGGTGTCCACTCCGCCTGCGGCCACGACCTTCCGGAAAAACCCACCCGCGGTGGGCGTGTCCAGCGCTGAAACGCGCATGCCTCCGGCTTGCGGTTAAACGACTTAGCGGCATGTCCGCCACGCTACTTCGCCGCCTGGCGCTTTTGCTCAAACAGCCAGCGGTAGAATTCCGGGTCGTCATAGGTGGCGGTCCAGGAGTCGTGACCGGCGTCGGGATAGATGGTGAACTTGACCGCGGAGCCGAGCGTCTTCAAGGCTTCGACCATGCGTTCGGAGGACGCCAACGGCACGGTGCGATCCTGGGCGCCGTGGAACACCCAGATGGGCAGATCCTTCAGTTTCGCCGCATCGCCTGGATTGCCGCCGCCGCAGATCGGTGCGATGGCCGCAAATCGATCCGGATAGGCCGAGGCCAAGGACCAACTCCCGAAACCGCCCATACTCAAACCGGTCAGGTAGACGCGATCCTTGTCCACGCGGTACTTGGCGGCCAAGTCATCCAACAGTCCCGCCAGAATGTCGGCATTCCAACCGCGGCCGGGGCTTTGCGGCGACACGACGATACAGGGGAAATCCCGCGTCTTGTTTTCGATCAGCTTGGGCGGACCGTGAAGCTTGACCTTGGCCAAATCATCGCCCGACTCGCCGGCGCCGTGCAGGAACAGCAGCAAGGGCCAAGCCTTGTCGCTCGGCTCGTAGCCGGCCGGCAGGAACAGCAGGTACTTGAGTTTGGCTTTGACGGTGATCTCCTTCTCGAACTGCTGTTCCGACTGCAGCGTCTCGGCAGCCGGGACTCCGCTCGCCAGCCAGAAAGAGGCCAAGGCTGCGACAACCACGAACGATGCTCGCCAACGCATGCTGTGTGCTCCTGTGTGTTTGAGTAGGACTCCCCTGGCGTCGGATGGCGGCGCGACTCGATTATCCCATGCTGGCTTCGCTCCGCAAGCAGCGAACAAAGAAACGGCGTGGGTTGCTGACAGCTACCCACGCCGCTGGATGCTCAACGCCGATTACTTGCCCAGCAGGAACGCTTGAACTTCGGGATTCGCAGCACCGAGCAGCTGCAGAATGCCTTCCTCGGCATCCAAACGCAAGATCACGCCGCGTTCGATCGGCTGAGCCACCACACGCAGATGATCCTTGCCTGGGGCCTGGGCCAGGACACCCGCCACCAACTGTGCCGGGCCTTTCTCCTGTTCCTTGCCCATCACACTGACGAAGTCGGCCAGCGGCTTCAGCGCCACCGACAACTCGAAGGGCGCGGTGACCTTGGCGGGCTTGGCAGATTTCTGGATGGCGTCCTTCAGCGATTTCACGGCCTGCTTGCCGGCCGACAGGTACACCGCCTCGGGGCCGAACCCGACAACCACTTCCAACGATTCGCCGAACAGTTGGACGAACTTCTCCCGATCGTTGCCCTGCGGAGCCGGGATGGACAGCGTGTGGAAGTTCACGCCTTCAACCTTCTCGACGTCGAGTTTCAGACCGGCAAACAAGGGGTGACTCTGCTGGAGCCAAGTGGCGATCGGCTTGACGACGCTTTCCAATTTCGCGCCGTCCGCCACATAGCCGCCGGCCACCAACGTGATGTCGTTCGGTTGGATGACCAGCGAGACTCCGCCATCGCTGTGGCCGCTGGCAGCCGAGTCGCGGATCACATCCAGTAGCTTGTTCAACAGGTCCTTACGGATGGTGATCTCGTCGGCGGAGGCTGGCGAGTTGTCGATCTTCTTGAGTTCTTTGTCACGCAGGGCCTGAATCAGTTTGACGGCGACTTCGGTCTTGTGCTTCGGCGTTTGACCGGTCCAGTGTGCTGTCACGACGGCGTCGGGGGCGGCGAAGCCACGGAAGGCCGTCTTCAGTTCGGACAGCTGGGCCAGTTCCTGAGCAGCGCTGGTATCTTTCAGGGCCGTCACGGTCAGGTCGAAATAAGTCCGCTTGTCTTGCTTGTCCAGACGCCAGCCGAGGCTGACGTTCTCCAGTTCCTTGACGCCCTTGGTTATCGAAGCCGCCACGCCTTCGACGAATTGTTTGCGGATCGCAAAATCCTCGTCGCTTTCGCCGGGCCGGCGATTGTTGACGTCCTGTTGCGAGGCTTGCTTGACCTTCGACACGATCGCGTCGGCAAAGGTGGGCACGTAGACTTGGAACAACGAGTCGTACGGAGCCCTTTCCTCCGCCTGCTTGACTGCCATGGATCGCCGGACTCTGGGGCGAGCCGATTCGCCAGCCGGACTCCAGGCGACAACGCCCCACGACAACACGACGACGATCGCCAGCAACGACTTCTTCATGGTCTGATCTCCTGGGGAGAAGCGGGATGGTAGCATCCTAGTGCGTTTTCGAGGCTAAAAAGTGGGGTAAGGACCGGCGGATCAATAACTGTCGCAAGTATAGTAGTCGTCACGCTCCGCCGTGACGACATGTCATCGCGCGGAGCGTGATGACTACTTTGAAAACCCGACACTTATTTTGATTCGCCGGTCCTAAGCATCCTGCTTGCCTTTCGATGCATCGCGTCAAACGCAAGCTGGAAGCTTACGCCACCGCATCACCGGTTTCGAGCCACCGGCGGCTAGCGCCTTGCCGCTGACTTAGCGCGATCCTAACTCTTAGCCTTGACAAAGCACTCGGGTGGGCTTCGAAGTCCGTGCCCTCGAATTCCACCCAGCTATACACCGCGTCCCATCGTTTAGTTTCACAAAGCCGGGAATTTTTCAAGGTGGGGCAGGCGTCAGGCTGGAAAGCCTGACCTACGGTGGCGTCCCCGAAGAACTTTGCTCCCCATATTCCGGCGTCCCGCTATTCTTGCCATAATTCTCCCTCGCAGAAATTCCTTTGTTCTACCACGATAACCATGCCTCCCGAACACCGGCAATCCACCGCGTCCTCCGCTGATCGCAGCACCGTTGCGGCCGCGGAGCAAGTCCTGCAAGGGCAACACCAGGGCTCGCTCCTGGCGCGCCTGATGCCGTTCCTGGGACCATCGTTCATCGCCAGTGTGGCGTATATGGACCCCGGGAATTTTGCCACGAATATCGAGGCCGGTGCGAAGTACGGCTATATGTTGCTGTGGGTCGTCCTGGCCTGCAACCTGATGGCCATGCTGATCCAACTGCTGGCCGCCAAACTGGGCATCGCCACGGGGCGCAATCTGGCCGAGTTGTGTCGCGACAGTCTCCCGTTGCCCGTGGTGTGGTTCTTGTGGATCCTGATGGAGATCGTGGCGATGGCCACGGATCTGGCCGAGTTCATCGGGGCCGCCTTGGGATTCCAATTGCTGCTCGGCGGGCCGCTCTGGTTCGGCGGTCTGCTGACCGTCGTCGCGACCGTGCTATTACTGTCGCTGCAGCGGCACGGATTTCGGCCGCTCGAGGCAGTCATCACCTCGATGGTGGCGGTGGTGGCCTTCTGCTATGCCATCGAGACGATCCTGGACAAGCCCGCTTGGGGCGAGATCCTGGTCGGCTCGGTGGTGCCCAGGTTCCAGGGTGCCGAAAGCGTGTTGCTGGCAGCCGGCATTCTGGGCGCGACGGTCATGCCGCACGCGATCTTCCTGCATTCGTCGCTGACCCAAGGCCGCATCCGCGTCAAAGATCCGCAGCAGCTGAAACGCCTGTTCCGCTTTCAAATCGTCGACGTGCTGCTGGCCATGAGCGTCGCCGGGGCCGTGAATGCCTGCATGTTGATCATGTCGGCGGCGGCCTTCCACCGAGCCGGTCTGATGGAATTGGCCACCATCGAGGAGGCTTACCGCACGCTGACACCCCTGCTGGGCCGGGCGGCCAGCTGGATGTTTGGCATCTCGCTGTTGGCCGCGGGGCTGTCCTCGACGGTGGTCGGGACCATGTCGGGCCAGGTGATCATGCAAGGCTTCGTGCGATTTCAGATCCCGCTGTGGGTACGCCGCGTCGTGACTCTGCTGCCGTCGATGGGGGTGATCCTGGCCGGCTGGGATCCGACGCGATCGCTGGTCCTCAGCCAGGTCGTATTGAGCTTTGCGCTCCCGTTCGCCGTCGTGCCGCTGGTCGTCTTCACGGCCCGTCGCAGCCTGATGGGCCCGTTGACGAACCACCGCCTCACAACGCTGGTGGCCTCGGCCTGCGGCGCGTTGATCATCGCGCTGAACATTTTCTTGGTCTATCGCATTTGCGTGGGAGGGTAAGCGTGTTCCGAAAACTTCTGATCCCGCTGGACGGCTCGTCGCTGGCAGAACGCGTGCTGCCGGCGGCGGCGGCCTTGGCGGCCAAGACGTCGGTGCCCCTGACGCTGTTGCACGTCCTGGAGAAACGCGCCAAGGCACAAATCCATGCCGATCGGCACCTGACCGCCGCGGACGAAGCCGAGTCGTACCTGCGGCAGTTGGCCTCTCGCCTGTCGCCGGACTTGCAGGTGGACTGGCATGTCCACATGGACCGCGTGGGCGATGTGGCCCGCAGCATCGTGGAGCACGCGGACGAGGTCGGGGCGGGCCTGATTGCGATCACGACGCATGGCGCCGGCGGACTGTCGCGCATCCTGTTCGGCAGCATCGCCGAGCAGGTGCTGACACGCTGCGGTCGGCCGGTCCTGCTCAGTCCGGTCCAGTACGCCGGACCGACGGACGTCTTCCCCTGCCGCCAGATTCTGGTGCCGGTGGACATTGGGCCGGGGCATGATCAGGGCCCGGAGTTGGGCCTGCGGCTAGCGGCGGCCTGCGGTGCCGCCTTGACGCTGGTCGCGGTCGCTCCGACGTTCACCAGCCTGGAAGGTCGCAGAACCACGGCCGCGCAGCTGCAACCGGCCGCGACGTTGGCACTGCTGGAGATCGAAGCGGAGCAGTTGGCGGAGCAGCTCCGCGTCACGGAGGACCAGGCCCGACAACTGGGCGTCGCCGTCGCCGCGCTGCTGCTGCGAGGGCATCCGGCCGAGTGCTTGTTGCGCGCCATTGCGGACGCTCACCCGGACCTGGTCGTGTTCGCCAGTCACGCCCGGAAGGGCGTCGACGCACTGCTCGATCCCGGCGTGGGGCAGCAACTCTGCGCCCGGTCACGCGCGCACCTGCTGGTGCTGCCGATCGCCGCTACGTGAGTCCCAGGTCGCTCACTTCTGCCGCTTCAAGATGAGCAAGAACTGACCGTCCTTCGTGGCGAACTCCGTCGGCCGTTCGTTGCCCGGCATGCTCACGCACCACTTGAGGGTCTCACCATCCAGGGCGTAGATCCCCAAGTAACGCCGGCCTTTTTGCGGTCCTTTGGTCCCGGTGGCATCCATCCACCGCGGCTGCTTCAGTAGGTCCAGCTTGAACCCGCCCTCGCCCAAATACTGCTTTTCATCCTTCTTGCCCGCAATCTGATTGGGCGTAAAGGTGAGTTGATGACCGGTGGCGCCCTCGTCGACGCGTCCTGCCCAGACGCCCGCCAGTTCCTTCCGGGCCTCCGCGTCGCGTTCGGCCCCCACAGTGATCGAGGCGATGGCCACGGTGAATAGCCACAGGCAAAGTTTCATCATTCGCTCCTCTTGGCTGACGCCAGCAAGGGCCGCCGGGCCCGACAGTTGCCGTCCCGCGTGGCACCAGGAAACCCCTGGACACGTGACGTGAAGTCCCCACTTTAAGCTTTTCGTGCGATCAAGGCAAACTCCCCGCGGGGTGATGCTGGACGATGGGACCGTGCGTCTGCTAGGGACCGGCGCATCAATAAGTGTCGCAAGGATAGTAGACGGCACACTCCGTGTGCCGATTTCCGCACACGGAGTGTGCGGGCTACTTTGAATAGATCCGACAGTTATTAATGCGTCTGTCCTAGACTGCCTGCGTGGGAGCGGATGTTGGCGTTCTCGTTCGAGTACAGTTTGGCCACGCGTTACGCCTCCTCGTTCTCACGAATCTGCTTGTCGATCTCTTCGCGGTGAGCGCGGACATACGCCCAGGCGTTCGCCAGGTCCTCCGCCCGTAAAGTCGGGTAGCTCCGCAGTAGATCGGCCTCCGAGATCCCTTGCCGTCGCGCTTGCTCCAAAACCCAAACTGGAATCCGCGTCCGCACGACGCACGGCTCTCCGCCGCAGACCCGCGGAATGCTCTCGATTCCCGGAAAGGAGTCGCCAATGTCTCGGGCTACCCATTGGAGAAGCTGGGCCTTTTCTGCGCGAGTAAACAACGCTAACTGTTCTTCCAGATCGCGAAGTGAACTCATTTTGCTATCCCCTCGGATTTTCTCCATTTCGCTTCCGTCGTTCGATTCAATGTAGGGTGTTCACGTTCAATATGGTATCGGCCTGCGATCCGATACCACGTTTCCACGTGAATGACGATCTTCGCCATTACCGAAATCCAGCCACTTCCAGACCACGCATCGACACTGTTAAGGACCGGCGCATCAATAACTGTCGGGTCTTCAAAGTAGTCATCACGCTCCGCGTGATGACATGTCGTCACGGCGGAGCGTGACGACTACTATACTTGCGACACATATTGATGCGCCGGTCCTAAGTCGGCGGGTGCAGCGTATCGCGGGTAGAGTGTATCGCGAACGGCCGGTTAGAGATATCATTGGTCCGCTCTTGATTCCCGTCTTGGCAGAGTGACACCAATTGCGCCAGCCTGTGTATCACGACACGGGGCGCAACCGACATCTATTCTAGGAGGCTACCTGATGCACGACACATCCCCGAAGCCAGCCCTTTTCGGCGCAGGCCACTCGTGCAAACCAGAGCGGGACCAGTGGCTGCGATTCGGCGTTCCCGTCGTGGCAGAGGATCACGCTCCCGGCAGCCTGCCGCTGGCGAACCGCGTCCATCATGCCCCGCCTTGTCCCCGTGTCTCGATCAGCGCGACCGTGTTGTGGCTGCTAATCGGGGCGCTCGGTCCTGCGGACCACGCGGGCCTCCGGGCAGCTGAGCCTGCGAAACCAGCACCGGTCGCGGAAGAGTTCGGCAAGCTGGAACTCTTGAACACCTACATGGACCTGTTGAGTCAGGCGGGAATTCAGGAGTTGAAGTTGACGGAAACGCAGGTCATCGCTCTCGAAGAACGGCATTCCAGGCCGGACGGCGGCGAAGAGATCACGGATGCCGCCCTGAGCGAGATTCTCACCGCCGATCAGCTGCGGCGGTATCGGGAGATCCAACTGCAGCGAGCGACGCGTCGGCTCGGCCCAACGTACTTGTTCCGCTACCGCGTGGTCGTCGAGGCGCTGGGCCTGACGGACAAGCAACGGGAACAGGCCAGTGCGGCTTTCCAAGCTCTCTTGAAGAGTGCATGGTTTGGGATTTCCGGAATCTTACCCGGGATCAGCAAGGAAGCGCGGGACAGGAACCAAGCTGCGCTCGACGCCCTGCTCTCCGCCGAGCAGAAATCGCGTTGGAGGGAACTCGTGGGAGAGCCGTTGGCCGCTCCCGCGGCCATCATGTCCGTTCGGCCCGCGGTGTCGGAATTCGGCACGGAGGACTGGTACATCTTGATCGTGATCCTGCGAGGCGAACCTGTGGCCGAGGAGCTCAAGTTGTCGCCGGCGCAGCTCGCCTTGTCGCCGGCACAGCTCCGCGCACGTTCCACGCAGTTCGGCAGGACTGGCGAATCGGCCTTGGCGGAAATTCTCACTCCGAAACAGATCGCCAGGTGTCGCCAGATTGCTCTGCAGCTCGATATTTCTTCGACTGGACCGATGAGTCTGTTTCGCTGTCGCTCGGTCGTGGAGCGATTGGGCTTGACGCCGGATCAGGTCGACAAACTCAAGCTTGCCTACCAAGAGTCACCGGTCGGGAAGGGAGGGCCGTACCGCGTCAGTAGTATACAGCCAGAAAAGGACCAGGCCACGATTGATGCCATCCTGTCGGCCGAGCAGAAGCAGCGCTGGCAGGAATTGCTCGGTCCAGGGCGAACGGTGCAAGACTTCGGCCAGGTGGAACTCAGCCACGCGAATCGATTTCAACCGTTCGCCGCCAAGGAACTGGCGCTGACCGAATCGCAAGTCAACACACTTCGGGAGCGGCGACCCAGGGGGCCGGTCCAGCGCGTCCCCGACGGTTCCGAATTGTTGGCGATCTTGACTGCGGAGCAACTGCGCACCTATCAGCGTCTGGTGCTGCAAATGGCGAGCCACAGTCAGGGGCCGATCTACTTGTTGCGTTACCGTGTCGTGGTGGAGGGGCTGGGTCTAACCGAGGATCAGGCCGCCCGACTGAAATCCGCCTATCAAGGCTTTATGAGTCGTTTCTGGTCGCTGCTGCCTGAGGTCAGTGCCGGGGAACAAGCCAAGAGTCAAGCCGTGATCGACACCATCCTGACCACCGAGCAGCAGGGACGTTGGAAGGCATTGCTGGGGGAGCCGCTGGCCGTGGCCAAGCCCGCTCCATTCCGTAGAACGAGGGCCAACGACTTTGGGACAGAGGATTTCACTCATTCATATCATGCCCTACGGAACGAACTCGTCGTGCAGGAATTGGAGTTGACTGCAGCGCAGCTCGCCGCACTGGAGACGCGACGCTCCGGATCGAACCGCACGACGCTTGAAGATGCGGCCCTCACCGAGATTCTGACGGCGGAGCAATTGCACAGGTATCGACAGATAGAAGTGCAGCTGGCGAACAAGAGTCTAAATCCGATCGGTTTGTTGCGTTACCGCCTCGTAGTGGAGCGACTGGGTCTGACGGCAGAGCAGACAGCTCAACTGAAGACGGCTTATCAGCAGCTCCCGATGCGCAGCCTGTGGGACGGGGTCAGTCGGGAAGAGCGGCGTCAGGCTCAGGCGGCGATCGATGCCATCCTCTCGGCGGAACAGCGGGAACGCTGGCGGGACCTCTTCGGTAAGCCTTGCCGCATCCCAGAGTTTGGCCAAGTGGAACTTGGCCAAGTGGAACTCGGCAGCTCCGACACGCGGTTCCTCGCGCTCTCCTTGTCCAACGAGTTGACGCTGAGGCTGACCGAACCGCAACTCAAATCGATTCAGGACCTGCTGTCCGCCTCGCAAGGCCCCAGTCCCTCTGAGGCCGCGGCCGTATTCGCGATTCTGACCCCGGAGCAATTGCTTAGATATCGGCAGATCACCCTGCAGATGACGCGCAATAGTCTGGGTCCGTTACCCTTATTGCGGTATCGGCAGATTGTGGAGTCGCTGGGGCTGACGGAGGACCAAGTCGCTAAGCTGAAGTCCGCTTATCAGGACTTCATGAGTGAATTCTGGCTGCCGCTGACGCGTATCGTCGAGGAGGATCGAGCGAAGAGCCAACTTGCGTTTGACACGATCCTGTCCCGCGAGCAGAGGGGCCGCTGGCAAGACCTGCTGGGGCAACCCTTGGAAAAAAGAGGCATCAGGAGGGCCGCACCCGCGACACCCGCCATTGCTCCCGAACTGCTTCCGGCGAGGCAGGCCCGCGAGCCGCTCAGCACGCTGGCGACCGTACTCGAACCCGCACCCATTCCTGGCCTGCGCAGCTGGACGATCGAAACTCGCGAGCATCGCGCGCCCGTGCACGCAATCGCCTTCCATCCCCAGGGCAAGGTCGTCGCGACCGGTGGCGCCGAGGGCGTCATTCGCCTTCGGACCGTCTGGGAGAAACAGGCGGTGTTCACCCATCTGCTCGTCGGGCATGACGACACGATCACGAGCTTGGAGTTTTCCCCCGACGGCCGATACCTGGCGTCTGCCAGTCGCGATTGCACGGTCCGCGTCTGGGAAGTTCTGCCCGGACGACTCTTGCGCACCTTCCGTGGTCACACGCAAGGTGTCTCGGAAGTCGCCTGGTCGCCGCGCGGCGACAAGCTTGCATCCGCCGGAGGCGACAAGGCACTGCGCGTGTGGGAGGCGGCCTCTGGCCGTTGCCTCGCCACGCTGGAAGGTCACACCGCCGGGCTCACGGGCGTCTGTTGGTCGCCCGATGGCGCCACCCTGATCTCCGTCGCTGGCGACGGCACGGTGCAGATGTGGAACGCTGAATCGGGACAGGTACAGCGTACGCAGCAGGGTGACGCGGGTCCGTTGCTCGGCGTGGCGATCGCCCCGGACGGCGGACATTTTGCCACCGCCGGTGCGGACGGCACCGTCCGACTTTGGGACACGTCCGGGGACCAGCCCGTGCGCATCCTCACAGGCCATGTCGGCCTGGTCACGAGTGTGGCCTGGTCGCCGGGAAGTGAACTCATCGCGTCCACGGGACACGATCGGACGGTCCGCTTGTGGGCGGCCGGCACCGGCCAGGAACTCCAGGTTCTTCGCGGCCACACCAATTGGGTCCACCGCGTCGCGTGGAATTGGGCTAGCAAGTCGCTGGCTTCGGTGGGCAACGACGGAACCGCTTGGCTCTGGGATCGCTCCGGAGCCGGTCAATGCTGGCTGACCGGGCAGCTAATGACGGGACCGCGGTGTTTCTGGTCCCCCGACGGAAGTGCCCTGGCCTCGGTGGGAGCGGACAACGATGTTCGCGTTTGGCAACCCGGCCCCGCTTCCCCCCTGCGTATCCTGCGGGGACATACGAATTGGGTCTATGACGTGGCCTGGTCGCCGGATGGCAAACGCTTGGCCTCGGGCGGCCAAGACAACACCGTTTGCATTTGGGACTGGCCCGAGGGACGACTGGTCCGGACGCTGACTGGACATAGGGACGCGATCCACCGGGTTGTCTGGTCCCCCGATGGCCAACGGCTGGCGACCAGCAGCCTGGATACAACCGTCCGGATCTGGGACGCCCAGACCGGCGAATCCCGGAAGACCCTCGCCGGACACAAGCAGGCGTCGCGGCCCTTGGCTTGGTCGGCCGACGGCCAGACGCTGGCCTCCGGCGGCGACGACGGCCAGGTGTATCTCTGGGACGTCGAAACCGGACAGCCGCTGCGTCACGTTGAAGCTCAACCCCGGGTGTGGGCTTTGACTTGGTCACCGGATAACGAACTGCTGGCGTCCGCCGGCATCAGTCAGGACGTCAACTTGTGGGACGCCAAGACCTTGCAGCGGGCGCGGTCGATCGCTGGGGCGCCGGCGTTTTGTGATTCGCTGGCGTGGTCCAAAGACGGCAACGTCCTGGCTCTGGGCGGCCTGGATAACTCAGTCCAGCTGCGTGATCCCCGGACCAGCGCTCTCTTGCGGGCCTTGCCCGGCCACGCGAACGGCGT
Source organism: Planctomycetota bacterium (assembly GCA_026692885.1). The sequence continues at coordinate 24,258 of JAPLNJ010001058.1, forward strand.
GATGCAAGGCCTGTCCATTTCGCCTGATAGCAAACGCCTTGTCGCCGCGGGGTGGGGCGGGATCGCGCGGATCTGGAACGTCCAGACCGGAAGTCCGCAAGGATCGGTGCTGCAACTGGCCAACGGTCAGGGGGCCTTACTCTCCGCCGAGGGCCACTACCAGGGCACCGACCAAGCGCAGGAGGCCATCGTGTATGTCGCGGAACAAGACGACGGTCTGCAAGTCACCTTGCCGCCAAGCGAGTTTGCCAAACGATACGGCTGGACGAACGATCCGCAACGGGTGAAGATCACCGACGTCGCGAAGTGAACCGTGACACGTGTGGCGAGACGTGCTCGGAAATCAAGGTGGTTTGAGTCCTTGAAGTTGCACATTTCGACGGGGAGTAGCCGAATTCGTGAGAATTCGGAGGCTGCGGTGGTCGTTGACCCCCGCGATACCTCGCGAATTCTCACGAATTCGGCTACGCGCAACTTCAAAGGTTTGAGTCGCACGGGCACGGCTCTGGAGAGCCATGCTACTTGGTTGCGGCCACAGGCCGCGTTAAGGAGTGACGCACATGACAATCCGTTTTCGCTCGACCTGCGTGTGGTTCCTGGTGCTCGCCGGATTCCCTGTTTCGGCCCAGGCCGCTGACCCGCCGTACTACGTCAAGCAACCGACTTGGCAGGACACGCTGTTCGCCGCGCGCACCGCACTGGCCAGCCAGCCGTCGGCAAGAGCGAACCAGTTCCGGCCGTATACGAGTCCGGTCCTCCACGGCGGCGAGGCCGCGGTGAAGATCGAGGTCCCGGTCGCCGGTGTGCAGGATCTGTACCTGCTGGTTACCGGCGTCCCGCATGTGGTCGGCGGAGCGGCCACGTGGGCCGACGCGCTGCTGGTGGCCGCGGATGGCAAGACGGTGATCGCCAGCCGCGGATCAGGACGGGAGGTCTTGAAGGGCCGCTGCGCCTTCGACGTGAACCTGAAGTCCGGCGTCAGCGGGCCGCTGAAGATCGCCGGGCAAGTCTTCGAGCACGGCTTGCATGTTTACGCGGACAGTCAAGTGCGGATTCCGCTGGGAGGTAAGTTCGAACGCTTCGAGGCGTGGATCGGTATCGACGATTGGGTCGGCCGCCGCGGTGCGGTGCGATTCGATGTGACGGATGCGGCCGGTGCGGCGCGGGCGGACCTGTGGGACTTGTTGGAACGGGACTTCACCACAGCCGAGCCGCGGCGGCAGATGCGTTGGGAACGCGAAGACCGCCTCTGGGACACGGATGTTGTGCCCGGTGATTTCGCCGAATTGGCGCGGCGTTACGCCG
>JAPLNJ010001059.1 GCA_026692885.1 Planctomycetota bacterium
GATCGGGTCCTGAACAAGGGCGTCGTGATTGCGGGCGAGGTGGTCATTTCGGTGGCCGACGTCGATCTGATCTATCTCGGCCTGCAATTGATCTTGACCTCGGTCGAGACGGCCAGTGGGATGGGACTCATGGGGCCGTCCCTGAAGGTTTCCGGGAGCCAATCATGAGTCTTTGTGTCACGGAGAGGCTGTGAAAAAATCGTAGGGTGGGCTGTGCCCACCACAACTGCTTGTGTCTGGTGGGCACAGCCCACCCTACACCTTGTGCAAGCATCGTCGGCCGATTTGATTCTTTCACAGCCTCGGATTGCCCGCGCGTCGAATCCGAAGCCTTGGCGGACTTTGCCGGCGTCATGGCCGCGGACACACACAGCCGTGCTCCACGCATTGAGCTCAATCCGGACGACGTCAAGAACGGCCTGGGAAAACTTGTCTTGACGCTGATCGAACTGTTGCGGGAGTTGTTGGAACGGCAAGCGATCCGGCGGATGGAGGCTGGCTCGCTGACCGAAGCGGAAGTGGAGCGGCTGGGCACAACCTTTCTGCAACTGGCTGAGCAGATGGAGCGATTGAAGAAGGAGTTCGGCGTGGAGGGTGAAGAACTGAATATCGACCTCGGCCCGCTCGGCAAGTTGCTGTAGCGGTTCCCCTCGCCCCGAACATCTTCACGCCTCTCTCGTTCCCACGCTCCGCGTGGGAACGCAAGTGCTTCGACGCTCCGCGTCGTCTGCCCAAGGACGCGGAGCGTCCGTGGCTTACGTTCCGACGCAGAGCGTCGGAACGAGAGAAATCGAGGACTTGGACAACTGCAAGATGGTCACAGCAGTGGGGTGAGGGGTTCCAGGCCAGCGACGCGCCCCTCACCCCCGGCCCCTCTCCCCTGAGTACAGGGGCGAGGGGAGAATGATCGCGTTGGGTTCTTCGTTTCCGTAGGGTACATCAAGCGCCGCGCCGATGTACCTGGGGACCGTTCTTTATCAATCGATCAACCGGTACATCGGCGCGGCGCTTGATGTACCCTACTTGTTTCTTAAGGAGTTTTCCATGGTCGACAATATCGGTCTGGTAGACGTGACAGGTTCGTTTTGCAAGGGTACCGGCAAGGACCCCTTTGGACTTCTCTCCGAGCTTTCGACGTGTGGTGTCTGCGCAGGACGACAGAAAGTCTGGGTAGCGGCCCAGCATGTCTCCTGTCCCCATTGTCGCGGGACAGGGGCTATCAAGACATTTTCCTGTACGGTCTGCGACGGCAAGGGATTTGTGCCAGCTCCCGCCGGTCCGACCACGGTCTGCGGGGAGTGCAACGGGACGGGGGACGATTCCTCGAATGGGGCCTTGGATTGTTTGGAGTGTCACGGGCGAGGCCAGCTGGCCAAGGTCTAGCGGCTGGAGCCTTAAGGAACGAGCTTCTCTGGCTGGGCGTCGGGACCGCGTAGCCCGAAGGTCAAGAGCCAGGGACGTGAGACAGGATGATGCCTGGGCTTCCCACCAAAGACCAACTGAAGAAACTGCCATTGCGGGCGATCGTTGCGTATGCGGTGAGGTGTGCCAGACGGGTGCAGCCGCTGTACCGGCTGGCAAGTCGCATTCCCGACCGCGAGAGACACCAGGCGGCAATTGAGACCGTCTTGATGATAGGCGAGCGGTTCTGTCGAGGCGAGACCGCCGCCGCCGCTAACGCTTTCACAGCCGGCGTCAGAACCTTCAGCGCCCCCAGAGTCACCGGAGCCGCTGACGCCGCCGCCAGAGCCGCCAGAGCGGCCAGCGCCGCCAGGGCCGCTAACGCCACCCACGCAGCCCTAGTCGCCAACGCGGCCAGAGCCGCCAGTGCCGCCGCCGAAGCTGCCAACGCCGCCGAAGCTACCGAAACCGTTGAGGCCGCCAACGTCGCCGCCACCAACGCCACCAACGTCGCCGCCACCAACGCCAATGCCGCCGGAGCTGATTATGACCGCCTCGTGTCGTTGAGCCTGGGAGTCTACCCGGACCTTGGTCAGCCAATCGACCTGGCGAAAAACGGGCCGCTTGGGCCGCTGTGGCCGGAGGGTCCGCCGAAGTGGTTCACTTAACGCGGTCCCCAGAATTCGACCTGACTGGTCAGCATGACTGGTCAACCTGACTGGTCAACCTGACTGGTCAGCAGCTTGACGGCTGAACCCTGCTGCGCTACGCTGCCAGCCGGAGCGAGTCTTGCGTCGAGGGCAGTAACAAACGCGGCGAACGGGCGTTCCGAACCTTCCTGGCCGCAAGCCATCATGGTGTTGCGCAGGCCAAGCCCAGGGCCCGTGCCAGAACCTGCCGGTTCTCCCAATACCCCGCTTCGTCTCGGACCTCGTGCACGATGCCCAGCGACTGCGCGCGTTGGAGCAGGTCGACGACGGCCAAGTGACACCGGCGGGAGTTACTCGCCCCGCCGTATTCACGATTGCGAGCATATTCCGTCTTGCAGAAACTGCTCCAGCGCCAACCGTGTAGCCTGGTTTCGATGCGGTGATGGCCCCGGCCGTCCTGGCCGCCCACTTGGATCACCTCCGGGTAACGGCAGAGACCGAAATTGGCCGGTTCGCATCCCGGCCCCGGCCAGCAGGAGAAGGCGATGACGTGCAGCGGGACGATGCAGTAGTGGCGTGCCTGTTCGAGCGGATCGGTCACCGACGATTGGGCTTGGATCAAGAGCCAGCGGTGCAGATGATCTTGGTCGAATCGGTCACAGTCGCAGTCGTCACCCGTCAGTTCGATCATGTCTCCGACGCTCTCGAAGGGCAGGTCCAACGCCCGGCTTCGCAGGCGGCTCACCACGTCCTTCGCCTGTTCGGGACTTTGCGCCGTGGATCGCAGGCGGTAGTGAATCGTCAATCCCATGACGGGGATTCCTCTCGTTGTTAAGAGTCAGTGAAGGGGGTCGGCCATCGCCTCCGCAGACGGTTTGACGGCTTCTGTGGAGGCGGGGCCATCCGGTGTCGATCCCGGCACAGAACTGCGCCGGGATCAGGAATCTTGTCTGGTCGACGAGTTGCGGGAATTCCGCTTACGGTGCGACGGCTTCGACGTAGCCCTTGCCGATCTTGGCCGTGACGAGTTTCTCCGCGTGCCGGGTCGCCGCCGCCGAGTCCGGGAAGGACTTCACCTGCGTCTGGCCGTCCGTGCCGATCCGCCCAAAGCGGACCGTCACCTCAGTGCCGCTGACGCCGAGTTCCCAGAACTTCGCCGAATTGCCGCCGACGAACTCGAAGTAACGCTTGTGCATGTTGAACTCTTTCAGGTTGTTGATGATGTTGATGGGGATAGGGCCGAGCAGCCGGAATGCCCGGCTGCTCGGCGACCAAGACGTGGATGGTTCAGGCCAACACGGACATGCCAGCTTTAGACCGGACCCGCACGAAGGACGGGAACCGGGGTACGCCGCGTTCGGTCAGTTCCTGGTACCGGAACGTGATCGAGCTGCCGATGGGCGGTGGATGTTGACGCTCGGCGTCCGTGAACCCGGTGCCCACCGAGAAGGTCAGGCCGTTGGGCAACTCTGCGACCACCGCGCCCAGTCGTCCGGCGTGACGCCCACAGCCCGGCAGGTGCTCGACCACACGGGCTTCCGCGTCATGGAACGTCTTCACCTTCAGCAAGGTGGACGATCGGCCTGGCTCGTACCGTGATGCCGGCTGCCGGAGCATCAAGCCTTCGCCACCCAGGCTCTCGACACGGGCCAATTCAGCTTGCAGATGGCTGATGCCGGTGCAGCGATTGTGTTGAAGCACCCGCGCATACTGCGGCCGATGCTCCCGCAACGTGGTCTCCAGAAACGCTTGACGGTTCTCAAACGGCCCATCGGCGGCCGGTGCGTCGAACACCACAAAGGCGATCCGCCGCCAGTGGTCGCTTTGGTCGTGCCGGCGCACGATACTCACGGTCCGCTGAAACGCTTTGCGATCCAGCCACAACTCGCCGTCCAACGGCAAGCTTGGCAGCCCCGCCACAAACCAGTCGGGCGCGTGATACACATTGCCCTGCCGTGAGAGGAACTCCCGGCCGGTCCACCACGCCCGCACTCCGTCGAGCTTCTCGCTCATCCACCAACCAGCCAGGTCGATGTCGTTTTCCTACCGCTCGGCCAGCAGCAGGTTTGGAACGGTGCGTGTGGCTGAAGGCGTAGACGCCGAAGGCTTCGAGAGCAGTGCGCCCAGGCGTTCCTGTTCGGCCTGTTCGCTACGGAATGCGGGGGTGTTTGCACGTCCGACGTTCGATGGGCAGCGACTGGTTGCGCCAGGCGGGGCACGTGCAGGAATACACCCCGCCGACGTTCTTCAAGATATACGGTAGGCGAGCCGACCCTTGCACCAGGGTCGACTCGCCGTCTTTCAAATCAGGCATGTTGATGGTCCTTGGTTCCTTGGTGTTAAGAAGGGGCCGCTGTCAGTTGCTTAGTGGATTGCGGGCCACCTTGCGGCGTGTGCCGGTCTTGCCAGCCTCGCGTGCGTAGATCCCGCCCTTGTCGGCGTCCAAGCACCGGCCGATGGCCCAAGTCCGCAATCGGTCCACCGACTCGGCCGCCGTGACCGCCACCGGCACGACGTTCTGCGCGGCCTGGACCAACGGAACGTCCAGTAGGGCAGCCAATCGACAACAACTTCGTATTTCGGCACCCGTGAAGTTGTCGTCTGGTGGCAGCTTCTGGTTGGCGTCGATCTCGAACAGGTCCAGATAGATTTGCCAGATGGCCTGCTTCTGGTCTGCTCCCGGAAAGTCCAGGAAAAACGTCCCGTCAAATCTTTCCGCTCGACTGAACTCCGGCGGCAGCTTCGCGACATCGTTGGCCGTGCAAACCACGAACACATCGGACTCGTGGTCGTTGAGCCAGCTCAGAAACGTGCCGAACATTCGGGACGACACGCCGCTGTCCGTCTGGCCGGAATTGCCCACGCCCGAGAACGCTTTTTCCACTTCGTCAATCATCGCCACGCATGGTGCCATCGCGTCGATGATCTGCAAAGCCTCGCGAGTTCGCTGCTCCGTCTGCCCGACTAACGACCCCATCAGCGTCCCGACGTCCAAGATCAACACCGGACGCCCGGTTTCCTTGCCCAGGCACTTGCAGAACTGCGACTTGCCGCAGCCGGGCGGCGACAACAGCAGCACACCACGGGGCCGCTTCAGGGGATTGCTGCGACTCGGCTGCAACAAGGCCCGCTTGGTGAACGCCTTGAGCGACGCCAGGCCGCCCAGGCTGCTGAAGTCTTCGGTGCCCCGGTACAGCTGCATCAGGCCACTTTTCTTTAGCGTTTGGCACTTCAGGTCCCAGACCGCATCGGCCGTGAGGCGGCCGTGTCGGACCAGCGACAACGAGTAGGCGGACTCCGCTTCGTACCGGGTCAGACCGGCGGCCGCATCCAGCAACATGTCGAGCTCGGCGCCCACCGGCAGTTCACCATCTTCGGTCGCGATACCGCGGGCGATGTCATCGAGTTGCTGGCGGCCGGGCAGGTCGTGCTCGATCACGACGAAGAGTTTCTCTAACTCCACTGGGATCGAAACGATCGGAGATAGGATTACGACGAACGTGCGCTGGAGTTTTCCTTTGGCGATCTGAGCCGCCAGGGCCTGGACGATCTCGGGACTGTTCAAGAAGCGGTGAAAATTGACCAGGACCAACAGCGAAGACGTGTCGGCCGAGCCGAGCGCATCCAGCGATCGGATGGCAGCCAGGGGATCGTTGGTGCCGGTGTCGACGCTGGCCCCATCGTCTTGACGGTTGATGGTCAGGCCGCGGTGGATGTCCCACACAACCAGTCGCCAGTTCTCGCCTTGGCACATCTGGGCGATTTCGGTCAGGGCGTCTTCGTGTTCGTGGGACTGAATCCACAGGCCGGTGAAACAAGCGGAGATGTATTCAGACAGGTGCGTGCAGAGCGGCATACGAGGTCTCCTAGGTTTTGGTGGACGGTTTTCGGACTGGGAACAACAACAATAAGCAGGCCGTTTTGGGCACCCTCCGTCAGACTCTGTTGCTGCGTCTGCTCAGCGCAGAACTCGCTGATGGAGCGTGTGTACGGCGACGAAGAAATCCGAGTGAACAGCATGCACCACATGGCCGCCGTGGACGAAGTGGCTCACTAGCCACTGGTATAGCGACGGGATACAGCTGGTAACGTGGAATTCCGATGGTTATTCATCGGGCGATGGCAGACGGTTCCGGCCGGCAAGCAGGTTGAATCGCTCCAGCAGGTCCGGCCGCAGGAACTCCAAGTGAAGGTTTTGATTCTTGAAGCAGCGAAACGCAAAAAAATCGGTGCGGCCCTTTCCGTCTCGTCCGCAGGTGCGGATCGCCGAACCAAGCGGCCCGTAGTGCGTCTCCGGCATGCCCTTGCCATCCAGTCGGTGAAAGATGTTGTCCAGGGCCGTAATGTGCTTCTCGCGGCCGTGCGTCGGCCTCCAGTACTCGCCAGGCCATCCGCGTTCGACCATCCACGGCCGGATGATCTTCCGGTTCAGCTTGAAATCGCTGTTGCGAACGTAGTCGGCGCAGTGCCGCGAAGGACGCCAGAAGTCATACTCTTCGTGGATTGCCTCAGACATGAACTCGTCGGCTGATTGGATCGTGCCGGCCAGCACTTCGTAGATCGTTTCCTCACTGATCTCCGGCAGTTGCGTAGCGGTTGCTGGTTCCCACCGGCGCTCGCCGTGAATCTCCCGGTCAAGTTCTTCCTGGCGCTTGCTCGACATGATTTTGCGGATTCCGAGCTTGTTGATCAGCACGCCCCAGGCGGCTCGGCGCATCCGGTCTTCCAGGTATTCGGCCGCTTGGACATTAGCGTGGTGCTGTGACCCGTTGAAGTAGACGTCCACGCCGAAAGCGTAGTCGTCCTGGAAGGCTGCCTTCAACTTGTCACACTCGGCACCGATCTCGACGACAAGTTCCATCAGTCGGCCAACGGAGGCCCGATAAACCGACGCCAGCCTTGCGGCGCCGCGGTACTCAACCAGTTCACCCATGCTTGGAAGGCCCGCGATTCTTGCGGCTTCCACGTGGACGTCTTCTTCGCGGAACATGCGCACTCCGTCCACCACGCTGTTGGCAAACGCGGCGGCGTGTTGTTCGTCTGGCATCTCTGGCAGTTCGCATTCGTGGATCATCTGATCACCTATTCCTTGGGAAACCTGACGGTGGACGGCTTGGTGTTTTCGGAGTATCGTGACCGCTCGACTCGTTGGTGTGCGCGAATCGCGGTCCCTATCGGATTGCATTGAAGTGGTCGCACAGGCGTGACCGCAGCCAGCCAGCGAACCCGTGCGTGCCTGTCGCGCACACGGCCCGTGAACGAGGAAGTCGAAGTCTGGCCTGGGCACCGAGCGTAGGACTGACGACTGATCAGATTGACCACGGCACGGCCAACAGCGGGCTTTAGCTTCGAGACGCCCCTGTCCGGAGTGCTTCCGCAGGCGAGGATATCGCCAGCATCAATTGATTCGGTCCGCGGGCAGTTATCGCCACTCCGGACCGCCAACGCATACACCATCACCCGCAGGTCAGATTGGCGTTTGCCTATACATTGTTCTTTTCCGCTCCGTGGCCTGCGGTCCCGTCCGAGCAAGAATCGCAGCCTTCTCCAGCAACTCATGAAGCAGCGGCTGGAGAATATCGAAGCCGGCTCCCACCTCATCGAACTCGCCGCTCTCGTCTTTGCATCCGACGATCACCATGGCGCCCTTGATATAGTCGCCAGGCGCCAAGCCGATCCGGTAGTCAAAGCAGAGCTTGGTCGCAAGCTCGTTCCGTGGTAGCCCTAGAGCAATGCCATCCTCGTTCACGTACGCCTCCGTCGTGTCCGTGAACGGCAAACACTGGACATACCCGCCGACCCAGGACTGAAAGTCCTCGAACTTACCGTCCCGGATATCCACCAGCCCGCTGGCCGGGATGAACAGCACATGAGCCATCAGTAGTCCTCCTGGTCGTCATGTTCCTCTTCCGCGTGCTCTCGGCAGCGAAAGGAACGAAACTCCTGAGTGCTCCCGCCGATGCCGTGCAGGCCAGCGGGAACACGGTTGCTGGCCAGGCACCAATTCGATACGTCACGGCCAGTCGGTTGTGACAAAATCAAGCACGCTGCTGCGTGGCCAACTCGACCTGCTGTTGCTGATGAAACTCGGCCGTCAGTTGCTCACTGGTTTGCTGGCCCAGAGCTTGCTCCAAGAACTTGCTGGCCTCGCGGCAGGACGAACCGGCGAAGCCCTTGGTGGTGACGGTGGTCTCGCCCTTGGGCGACACGATGATCTCAATGATCTTGCTCATGCGGCACCTCCGTTTACCTGGACGGTCAGTTTGATCGACCCATCGCTCAGGGTCTGCTCGGTGCAGGTGTGCCCCTTACGACGACACTCGGATCGGGCTTTCTCCACGGCATACGCTTGCAGGAACGTATCCAGCTGCTTTTTCTCGCCCCAGCGGCCGTTGAAGTTGTCGTACTGGACGTGGCCCGAAGCAACATCACAGATAGCCGGATAACGCCACTTGGGCAGTTGCACAGCGAGCCCGGTGGCAGAGCTGCTGAACAGTTTGTGGGTGCCCTGGACGGGCTGAGGTAGCCGGAGTCGTTGACACGCGGCCTGGACGGCAGCGGCGTCTCTGACTTCCGTCTTGATACTGACGAGATGCGACATGGAAATTGATCCTTGATGGTTGATGGACTTTAGACAGACGGACGAGATCGACGTCAGGCCCGCTTGAGCGTGTCCGTAGGATCGTCATCGGAGACCGACCCAGACTGTTTCGACGGTTGGTGATCCAGCAGCGGGACAAGCTGACGTGCTGGCAGCAGTATGGGACGATCGGTAGTCAGCTCTTCAACTAGCAGTTCGGCCAGGGCCTCGTCGGTGCCCTGTTTGTCGCGGGTGCACCACAAGAGCCAGCAGCACACCAGCAACGGCAGCAAGCAAGCCAGGATGCCGGCCCCGGCACAGATTGATGTGCCGAGGATCGAGTCCCAGTAACGGTCCTTGGCAATCTCCCGGCGTTCAGTTTCCAGCGAATCTCGCTGTCGGCTGACCTCGGCCTGGTCGGTCCGCAGCTCGCGTTGCAACTCCACCAGCTTCTGCCTGGCCTGTGAGTCCGCCTCCACGAGCTGCTTGGTGCCCTCAGCCACATGTTGCTGCAGTTCGGCCATCTGCTTGTTCTGCTCGGCCTGACGCCGGGTTGACTCCATCGCGACCTGGGCCACGCGCGGGTCAGTCTCTTCGCAGCCGATCAACAGAACGATCAGTGCGGTCCACAGGACGCGGCACAACCAATTCATCTTCATGCGGGTTCCTCCAACGTGACAGGATTCGGGATGCCAGGCAGATGGAACGGGTGACAAGGACAAGACAGAAAGCCCGGCGACACAACCGCGTGCCGCCGGGCTTGCATGTGAACAGCGATGCTGAATCAAGCGAACGGGGGGTCGCCCTGGAACTCAACCCACGTCGTCTCCAGTTCGCGCCGGGTCTGCGAGATCCGGCCGGGGCTGACGCGGAACTTGCGTGCCGTCCGCTTCGTGGTCTCGCCCGTCGCCAGTGTCTGCGCAATCCGGCGTTTGCGCCGGGGCAGACTGTCGAACCACTCTCCGATGTCGATTCTGGCTGCCGCGGTCTCGGCGGGGCCGGCATGGCGGTCTTCGATCAGGACCTCGTGCCACTCGCCTGTGCGTTCGTCGAAGACGTCCAGACGCTCGATGGTGATCTGCTTGTGGGCCTGGCAGTACTCGGAGCTGATATCCAGAACATTGAGCTTGGCACCAACACGGCGACCGTCACGGACCTGCTTGATGGCGTACTGGGCCAATGGCGTCGGGTACACGACTTCGAGCAAGCCCCGTTCGACCAGACGCACGAGCGCGGCCCAGCAGTTGGCGATGACTTCGGCGGTCAGGTCCTGGCGATGTTCCGCCTTCTCGTTGCGGAACGCGAACCGGGCCTGCTCTTGGATGGCTGGCAGCAGCGACAGGAACTTGGCGCAGCACGCGGACGCGGTCGATTGACGCAGTTTCTTCGCACTCACGATCATGGGGACGACCTCCTGTTAGGTATGGTCGCCCACACCGGGGCGACCGTGTGGGGGAACACAGTCGCCCTGGCACAATGCCGAGGCGCAAGACGAACTTCAACGACTCAACGACTAACCACCGTGGCGTGGTGGCGAGTCACGGGCGGTGGATACAGCAGGCTTCGGCCAGGGATGTGTGTGGCGGGGGGGGGGGGGCTGAAACGAGGAACAGTCGCACCGAACTAGCCGGCAGGACTCTAACAGAAACGTGTCTTCGCCATCGCCGCCGACAGAAAAAGCAGCAATCAGCCCGCAAAAACCAGTCGCTGCTACCTAAGCCTTACCTTCATATAATTGTGACGCAAAATGGGGGGGTATTTAGCTTCCTGACCGGCGTGCGTCGCAGCCCAACGGTAGGTCGCCAGAGCTGGGTACCAGCGGCGTTTGAAACGAGGAACAGTCACGCCAAGGTGGCAGGTGAGAGCAAGATCGGGACGTGAGATGGCGAGAGGGTGTAAAGGCTGCCTAGTCTGAAAGCAGATTCAAAACGAAACAGGCAAGGCAGCCGTCAGGGGTGTGAAGACCGGGCGTTGACACCTAAGCCTGGTCTCCATGTTATTATGACGCAGAAATGGGGGGGTATTTAGCTTTCGGACCAGCGTGCGGCGCAGCCCAACGGGAGGTCGCCAGAGCTGGGTACACCCGTAGCCGCCGCCCGGTCAAGCAGGTGTATCAGGAGTCCCAGTGCAGCCAGAGTCTGGCATTGAAGCGGGAAGCGGCGATCAAGAAGCTGACACGGCGGCAGAAACTGGCGATGGTCCGGGCTGGTAGACAATGACGACCGTTTACGTGAAGATCCAAGGGACGGACTGTCAGTTGCGCGACGCTGTGCTGGAAAGTGGAGGCTGCCGAGACAGGGCTTGCAGTGTTCAAGTTGGGAACCAGATCGTAACGGAAAGGAAAGCACATGTATCCGCTCGAATTCGGGAATACAGAGGAGAGGGAACGCCAGGCAGGCCCGGCTGCCAGTGGTCGCCGCGAGTTCCTCAAGCAGGTCGGGACGGCCCCTGTCGCGCTCGCCGCAGCCGGTGTGGCCTACGGCGCCGCGGCTGTCGCGGAGACGCACCCCTTGCCGCAGATCCGGCTGGGCGAGCACTCGGTTTCGCGGCTCATCTGCGGCGATAATCCATTTAAGGCGAATTCCCATCTGTCGGTATCTCTCAACCAGCACATGCGGCGATATTACACGCCCGACCAAATCGTCAAGACCTTGCGGCGTTGCGAACAAGTGGGAATCAACTGCTGGCAAGCCAGCTTCGCCGGTGAGCTGGACCTGCACCGCCGCTACATCGCAGAAGGCGGAAAGATGCAGCTGATCGTGATCGAGGCGGGCACGGACATCATCGCCAAGGCCAAAGATGCCGGAGCGATCGGCGTGGCCCATCAAGGCGAAGCTACCGATCACCTCTTCAAGTCGGGCCAGCTCGACAAGGTGCATGAGTTCCTGAAGCAGGTGCGTCAGGCGGGAATGCTCGTCGGTGTCTCCACCCACATGCCTGCGGTGGTCGACGCCATCGAATCCAAGGGCTGGGACGTCGACTATTACATGACTTGCGTCTACGAGCGGAACCGTAGCGCCGAGGAACTCAAGAAGCTGCTCGACCACGTGCCCATTCCCGTGAGCGAGGTGTACTTGACCGAAGATCCGCCGCGGATGTTTCAGGCGATCCGCCACACAAGACGCCCTTGCCTGGCGTTCAAGATTCTCGCGGCGGGAAGGTGCTCCTGGCATCGCGAGTGGGTCGAGCGGGCCTTCCGCCAGACCTTCCAGTCGATCAAGCCCACCGATGCCGTCATCGTCGGCATGTATAACGAGTTCAACGACGAACCGGCCGAAAACGCCGAGTTGGTCCGCCGCTACGGGTCGTGACGGGAACCAAAGGACAACGGGGACTCATGGTCACACCGAGACACATCGGAGGCCGCCACGCAGGTTGTCTTTGTCGGATGGCGTTTCGAGCGATTTCGTCAGGCCCGTCGTGTGGTACACTCCCTACGTTTCGACTTACAACTCCTGCGATGGACGATGATCACGTGCAAACCACCACGAAGATGAACTGGCATCCGGCTCGTCTGCTGATTGGATTGATTCTGTTGGGCCTCGTAGACGACTCTGCGGTTGGGGCTGGCGAACCGCGATTGCGTATCGAGATGGGCAAGCGGCAGCCGGAAGTCGGATTCCTGAGTTGGGACACCGAAGGCGGCTCACGGGCGGAGACCAATCTGTTGCGTCCTGGACAACCGATGCGTCTGCGGGCGCGTTCCGGCGGACAAGGGAAGCCGGGCGAGGACCTTCGTCTCGGCTCGATCGATGCAAAACCGAACGTCAGCACGTATCGCCTGGCACCCGCACCGGGTGTCGAATTGCTCTGGAGTGTGCGCCCAGCAGCCGCTTCGCTCGCCATGACGTTCTCGAAGCAGGGAGCCGGCACGGACCGCATGGAGGGAGTAGAGCTGCTCGTACCCTTTGACCCACGCGTCACGCCGACGACCGTGCTGCCCAGCCAGTGGGATGACGACGGCAGCTTGCGTCTGCCGGCGGTGATCAATGCTCCCGATTTCGGCCAAATGCTGCTCTCGGAGTCAGGTGGCCAGCGACTGAAGGCACGCCTGGAAGGCAGCCGGGCTGATAAGACTGTGGAATTGGTCGTGGAACTGCCGCCGCTGAAGTCGGGCGAAAGCTGTTCGCTGAATCTAGCGCCGCTCCGGCTGCCAGCGCCGCAGGGCCTGACCGATCAGTCCCTGTGGGAGAAAGCACGGCGAGGTTGGTTCGGTGCCTTCCAGCCGAGCGCTCGGTGGGGCGATCAGACTCGGCCGTTCAGCGCGCCGGCCGGCATCCTGGGCAATAATGTCATCAGCGATCCGGCCAGTTGTTCCCTGTGGTTCTACGCCGATCAGGTCCTGTGGACGCCACAACTCACACCGGATATCTCCGTGGCAGCTCTCGTCCGACGGTCGTTGGATTGGTGGCTGGAGCAGCGTACGCGTCCGACCGGCGAGGTGGTCTGTTACTGGGACTACGGGAACTTTCTGGATGCCAACGCGGGACCGCTCGTCGCAGCCTGGGACTACGTCGAGGCCACGGATGACAAAGCGTGGCTGGGCCAACGGATCGAGCGTTTGGAGTTCATCGCTGAGTTTCTGGCGAAACGGGACATCGACAACGATGGATTGGTCGAGGCTGTCCAGAGCGGAAACCGGGGCACGCTGAAGCAGCCGGCTCGATCGTGCGCCTGGTTCGACGCGCTCAACTGCGGCCACAAAGACGGGTACACCAACGCGATTATCTATCGTGCTTGGCGTTGTCTGGCCGACCTGGAGGCTCAGTTGGGGCGCGTCGATAAGCACTCACGCTACAGCACCTTGGCCGATCCAGATTGTCCCACTTTTAAGCTGCCATTTCTTCCAGACTTACGTCACTTTGCGGCTGGTTGATTGGGGTCGGCCGTGCCTTCGCGATGGTCAATCCGTTATGTACCAGCACCAGCAGGCCAAGTTGCGTGCGGGCGCGGCA
>JAPLNJ010001060.1 GCA_026692885.1 Planctomycetota bacterium
GTCGCCAAGCAGCAAGCCTGCGAGGTCGTGGTCGGAATGGGCGGCGGCAAGGTTATCGATACGGCAAAGGCGGTCGGATACCAAGCCGGTGCCCGCGTCGGTATTGTTGCGACGATCGCTTCGACGGACGCCCCGGTCAGCCGGCTGAAGCTCCATGGTAGTATGCCTTGTTCTTTCTACCACTGATACAGCCACACGTAGGTCGTGTATCGTGTAGCGGGCGGATCATGGAACACCTTGTCGCCGATCTTCTCGCCACAACGGCAGGTCAGACGCAGGCCGTTCTGAAAGAACACGGGATCGTCTTCGTGGAAGCGATACGCGGAGAACTCGTTTTCGACCGTGTTGAAGTGCGTAAGCCCCGCGACCGGGGTCGCATAGCGTCCTCTGTTGAAGTAGTAGGTGCCAAGAAAATAGTCTTCGAGGCCCGACGAGAGCATCAGGGGCTGCTGGGCACCGCCGATGTAGGCCCGCATGCAGGCTTCCAGGTAGCCGAGGTCCTTCCACTGGTCCTTGGCGCTCTTGCGCAACCCTTTGGCCGCCATCGTCACCTGATAGAGCGCCCCGTCGCCTGGCACGTCGCACAAGGGGAACTCTTCCAACGGCTGCGCTGTGTGGCCCTCCACCTTGTGCAGTTTCAGACGCGCTCTATCGGGCAAGGCCACGCCACCGAGCGTCACCGGCAGGTTCTCGGTGCCGCGAACGATCCACCAGAACTCCGGCGCGTCGGGTGCCTCGGTGGATCGCTGCGCCGTGACGCGAACGCTCGTACCAAAGGGAATTCGGTACGTGTTGTAGACGCTCGTGCCAGTGCCGATCTTGCCGATCCGCGCCGTGCCCCACGGCGAGAAGTCGTCGCCGAAGCCGATCCCGTGGCCTAAGTAAAGTTCCATGTCGATCGAGGGCTTTGTCTCGCCGTCGATGTAGATGCGGAGTCGCGTCCTTTCGCAGTCTTTCCACCCGCCGCCGAACCACATGTGCGTCAGGCAGCCCTTGCCGGCGTGACGAAACAGTTCCGCTTCGGTATCGCCCTTGAGCGGACGCACCTCCTTGCCGATGGTTCCGAAGGTCTTGAGCTTCGAGGTGTCTGCCTCTTGGGCCGTAACCTTGCAAGGAACTGCCAGCAGCATAAGGAAGATCCCAGCTACACAGGCGCGCGATTTATTGAACGGGATCGTCATAATCATGAGGCACCTTCTGGTCGGGTTCAAGTGTCACGAGGACCGCCCTCTCGAGCGGCCTACCAAAGCCCACTGTTCTGGCTGCATGATAAGTCGTCACCGATCCGGCCGAAACAGGTGCAGCCGTGAATCTGGAGACCGTAAGCGGCAGAATGCCTCGCGTCCGTAGCCGTTCGATCCGAAGATCATTTCGCCATCCGTCCACGGAGTCTGTAGATTTCGGCATTGATCTCGCTCGCTCGGCTCACCAGTTCTGGATACGGCACGTCAGCGACGCTGACGAAGCCGATGTTGAAGTTTTCGCCGTCGCCACGTCCGGTCAGCATCTCGTCGCCGTAGGTAAACCAATGCGCTCCGACGCACCAGGGCTGGGCCAGGGCCGTCTGGATGTACTCGGCGTACTGGACGCCCCGCTCCTCCTGGCTCGACACTCCCACCATGCCGCCGTGGAACATGCCCCGGTCCAACGCGCCGAAATGGAATTCGCCGATCAGGACTGGGCGGTCGAAGAGTGCGATCTGCCTGCCGCGGGAGACGAGGGTGTCGGTCCGGCCGTAGATGTTGTAGGAAACCACATCGCAATGCTTCGCCGAGGCCAACGCCACTTCGTCAGGCGGCACGGCTGAGAATCGCGATCCCAGGTAGAGCTGGTGGGGGGCGTGCTTCTTCATCAGGGCGGCGACCGTGGCGTAATATCGCTGAGCGAACTCCGACAACAGTTCCTTCATGTCGGTCTCCAAAGCGGCGTTGCGCGTGCCCGGCAAGCGGACCGCCTGGGCCTGGAACTGACAATCGATCAGGTCCCGATCGACGTGGATCTTCCCCGGCCAGTCGGCCCGTGTGAACTGGCCATAGCGGTCGACGATGTTCGTGAGGGGCGGAATCTCGGTCAGCTGGAGGTTGTCGATGAAAACCGTCCGTTCCTGTTTCGGATGGTCGAGGAAGAACTGAAACGACGCGATGTTCCCTAAATCGAAGGTGGTCTGCCAGAAGTAACCGCTCAGGTCCGCCTGACAGGCGGCGGACATGGGATATCCGCGCATGCCGGTCTTCGGCAAACGCAGGACCAAGGCCACTCGCACCTGCCTTCGTGGCGGCAGTTCGACGCCGGTGGTCCAATTGTGGTTGGTGCTGTCATCGATCCGTACGGAGACCCGGAGCGGCTTCTCGTCGGGGCTGTAGGCATCGAACAGAAGGGCACCATAGGGCCGCCAGTCCGTTACGGTCAGTAACTTCTCCGCCCGGAGCGAGACATTGGGGTAATCGGCGACGCCGAAGACCACCTCCAAGCTCGTGTGTCCTGCGGTCGCGTGCTGATCGGACAGCGCGAGGCGGGCCTGCCTGGTCCCCAACGTGGCGAGGACCGCGTCGTCCTCGAAGGAATTGAGTAGGGTCTTCTTCATGTCCACGGGCTGCGGCGTCGCGGCTGTCGTCTCGGCCTCGGTTGCGACCAGGGCACCAACCTGCGGGATCGCCATAAGCAGTAACGGCAGCAGGACCAGTATGGGAGAAACTCTCATCGCGAAGCCTCCTTGACCGCGGATGGACTCGTCTTGTTATCAGCCACCCACAAAGACACTGACCCGAACCAGCACACGACCCAGGCACCGCCGTCCTTCCTGATGGCGAATTCGACTCCGACCGGCTTATTCCGGTCAGATTCGCTCGCCACGTACGATAGACTACGCGAGGTCCAGCCGCCGCCCAGCCTATCGAAGGTGGCCGGCTTGACCGCCGCCACCCTGCCGTCGATGAGCAACCTCGCGATGACGGTGTACCCGCCTTCGCCGAAACCACCGGCGTAGTAGCGCAGCAGGTAGCGATCGCCGGTCGCCGCTACCACATGCTGGGAGGCAGGAATCGCCTGCCGCAAGGAGCCATTCGGATCACCCCAGAAGAGAAACTGCCGGTCGCCGTTCACCCCCAGGTCCAGCTTGACGATGGGCCGGCTTGGCCCTTCGACGTGGCAGGTCCAGCCCGTGGCCTGGACGCTGTCTTTCTCCTCCACCGTGGCGTAGGGATAGGCGAAATCGGCTCCCTTCAGAGGCAGCAATCTCCCGCAAGTCTCGGCGTTATCTGTGCAAAAGGGGGATGCAGGCAAGCCTGCGGAGTTGACCAAGTTGCAGCCATCGGGATTGCTCTCCCAGGCATAGCGCACCGCTACCGGTTGCGGCACGGCGGCGTTCGACACCACCACGCCGCCGGCGTCGATACGGGCCTCGGCCGGGACAAAATCCAGATCGTTACCGGCGATGAGGAAGCGTTTCAGGGGGCCGCCACCCTTGGCCGTCAGGCCCTCCGCATGGGAGAACCGCAGCCGAATCGCGGAGCCTTCGACCGTCATGGACTCGTAGAGCGGGCCCGACCATTCCAACGTCCGGCCGTAGTCCTTCGCCAGGGCATTCAGCGCCAGACGCACTCCGGCATCCCGTTTGTTGCGGTAATGGACGTCCTTGGGATCGCCGATGTCGACGGCCACCGCCAAGCCGCTGTGAGGGAACTGACGCGAGACCTGCAGCTGCGCCTCACGCACCGCCACCCAACCGATGTCCCACAGGTTTGGCCACGGCTTGTCGGCGTCGCCGATGTTTGGGAGTTGCACGATGTAGAACGGGAAAGGCCCCTGGTCCCAGCGGGTGCGCCAATCAGCGATAAGGGTTTCTAGCGCGGTGCGGTAGTACGCCGTCGATCGCTCGGAACTGGACTCCCCCTGGCACCACAACGCGCCGCGTAGGGCGAAGGGAATGAGGGGATGGATCTTGCCGTTGAAAAGCTGATTGGCGAGGTGTTGCGGTTCGGGCGACTTCCAATCCGACTTGTGCTTCGCCTCCCACGCGCGCCTTGCGACGGTGTCCTCAGCCATCTCGCGAAGCGCAGGATTGGCCATCATTGCCTCGCGACTGATCCAGGGTTCGATGGGCGTACCGCCCCAGGCGCTCTGGATCAGCCCCACGGGAACATGGAGCTCCTCCTGCAATCGCTGGATGAAAAAGAATCCGATGGCGGAACCGAAATTGCCCTTGGCCATGCTCTCCCGGTCCAGCACTTTCCACCAAGTCTCGACATCATTGGCCGGAGTGGGTGATGCGACCTGGTTGACAAAGCACATTCTCAGCATCGGCCGCGCACCCTTGGCCACCTCGTCGGGATAGTCCTTGGCCTGGAAACCAAACTCCATGTTCGATTGGCCCGAGGCGAGCCACACCTCGCCGACCAGGACGTCTTTGATCGTGACGGTGTTGCCGCCGGTGATCCGCAGTTCGAACGGGACCGCGTTGGCCGGCAGGGGGTCTAACCGCACCATCCACCGGCCGTTGGCATCGGCCACCGCCTCCTTGCGCTGGCCGCCAAAGGCGACCGTTACCTTCGACGCCGCATCGGCGGTTCCCCATACCGGCACCGTCATGTCCCGCTGGAGGATCATGTGATCGCGGAACAACTTGGCCGCCTTGGTCTCAGCGCCGACCACCGGCACAGCCGTGCTCGCCACGAGGACAGCGATGGCCAACCGTGCGACAACCCAGGTCGCAAGACATCGTTCTCTTGGAGAATTCACATTGCCCGCCCGATTCTTCAGGGCATCTTCCCTGGCGACGATCAGCGTTGCCTTCATCGCAACCTCTCCGATGTGATGGTCTTGAGTTCACCATTCACTCGCACCTTCACCTCGCACGGTGTGTCCGAGGCGATGCGGTAGTTCGTGACTTTCCTGTTTGTCCATTCAAGGTCCACGGTGAACCCTCCGTGGGTGCGCAGACCCTTAACGCAACCGCTGGGCCAGGCATCCGGCAGCGCGGGCAGCAGGTCGATCTGGCCGGGGTGGCCGAAGACGAGCATCGTGTTGACGATGTGCGGGATGCCGCCGTTGCCGTCGGTGTTGAAGATGCCGGCGTCAGGCTCGTGCGAGGTGATGAGGCTCGGGTTCATCGAGCGTTTCACCGCCATGACCTTCAACCGGCCGTACGCTTCTTCCGGCAGGCCCAGGAATGCCGCCGCCACGCCGCACTGCACGCGACCGAAAGAAGACTGCTCACCACCACGGTCGCTGCCGGCAATCTTGGCGCGCACCGTAGCCTGCGCTGCCTTCCGCAGCCTGGCATCCGTCACGAACAGCGAATCAAAGCTCTGGAAGCAGGGATAGAGCTGTGAGTGGTGCCGATGGCCGGCGTCGACCTTGCCACTGGGCCACTCGGACAGTTCCCCACGGTCGTTGACTGGATATTCCGGCAGTTTCGCCAACAGCGATTCCCATTTCGGAAGGTCCTGTTCCTCGATTCGCAACTTGCGACAGGCGGCGATCAGGTTGAGAAGCACCTCCCGAGCAACAGCAATGTCCATCGTCGCATTGAGTCCGCATCCGGTCTCGGGATTGTACGACGGGATAAACGTCGCTCGCCCGTCCTTCTCGGTGCCAGCCAGGAAATCCTCGTAGAATGCCGCCGTCTCCTTCAGTAGCGGAACGACCCGCTTGGCGAGGAACTGGTGGTCGCCCGTGGTCGCGGCGTAGTCGTTGAAGAAACTCGCCAACCAGCCGCTGCCTGCAGTCCAGAAGACGCCTTCCCAACCGCCCCAATGCAGGAGCAGGCAGGTGTTCGATGCTCGCGCGTTGCTGAAGAAGCCGCGGCAGCCGTAAATCCGCTTCGCGTTCAGCCGCCACTCGGGATAGAACCCTTCCATCAGCCGGAAGTAGCCTTCCATGAGATCCGGCAAGTTCGCGCTGCAGGCGGAAGCCATTGCCGCCTGAACATTGGTATCCAGCGTAAAGTCGCCTGACCAGGCCGGATCCCAGGAGCCGGTCCAGATGCCCTGCAGGTTCGGCAGCAACTCGCCGGCCGAACAGATGAGCATATACCGGCCCGCGTCGTACATTTTCTCCATCAAGGCGGGCGGCAACCGGTCTTCTTTCTTCGCCACGTCGAGCAATTCCTCGGTCGTCCTTCCGCGGTCCTCGGCGCCGGCGAGATCCAACGAGACTCGATTGAACAACGCCGCGTGCGCCTGCGCATGTGGGGCGAACAACGTGGCGTAGTCGGGACGGACGCCGGCCAGCGATTCCTTCAGGCGAGGCAGCAGCGACTTCGCCTCCGCCGCCACACGGTAGGCGACCACGGAACTGTCCGCCAGTGCCGGGACGGCAGCAAAGACACCAGGATGCTCGAAATCCGGATGATCGGGCGAGTACGCCCAGGCTTCGCTCATTTCCTTGGGAAGCGGTGTCTTCCACGGCACGATGCGGATCAGCAGGAGCACGTCGCGGCCCTCGTCCTGGCGGATGACGCGGACGGCGGCATCGTAGCCGCCTTTGCCTTTGGCATAGACATTGTGGTAAGTCACCCACTCCGGCGTCGTCTCCTGTTGTGGCCCGATGAGCCGATGGCCGACGGCCGGGAAGTCCAGTTCACAGGGCGCGGGGCCGGTCAGAGAGAGCGCGACAAGATTATCAGTGCGCGAGACGAACAGTCGCCGCTGGAACGCTCCCCGATCGTCGCGCCAGCGGACACAGATTTCCCCGGTCTGGAAGTCCTCCGTGCGTTCGTAATCGGTGATGGCCCCGCTGGCGGGCTGGCGGATGTTGATGAACAACCCGGGATGGAACGGATCCGTCGGGATGAGACCGGGATAGCCCTGCGCCTTGGCCTTGCCCAGCAGGAAGTTCATGGCCTCTCCATAGCCCTTGTCGCGGATGACCTGGCGCAACTCGGGTAGGTGTTGCGCGAGGTCGGGCACAAGCTCACGGTTGCCGAGCGGCAGGAAGAGCCGACAGTGGTTGACGACCAGCGTATCGTTGGCCGGATTGCCGAAAAGGATGGCCCCCATACGGCCGTTCCCGGTGACGAACGCGTCTTCCCAGCGTTGCGCCGGCGCGCGACTTAATGAGCCGTGGAAGGGGGCGTCGGCGGCTGCGCCCACGGTTGCCGCACAAACCGAGGCGGCCAACAAGGACAACTGGAGTGTCTGGCGAATCGGCATTTCATTCCTTTCCGGTGATAGTCAAGATAAATTCCCGTCTTCGATGATCGTCAGGTCGGCGTGTCCGGCGTGAAACGCAGGGTCCACGACACGTCGCGGCTGACCGGCGACTTGATCACCGCGCGCACCAAGCCGTTGGCTCCGAAAGCCGTGATCGTCACACCCGCAGCCGCGTCCTCGGCCGAGACTTCCGCCTTGACCAGCGACCAGGCCGCCGCGGGCGCGCGGGCCACGATGCGTAACTCATAGACGTCGTCCGCCACCACGGCACTGGTTCCCGCCAGGGTTTGGGCCTGTGCGTCCCAGACTTCCTGTTTCACTTCGAGAATGCCCTGCGAGACATGACGCGAGGTGCTGATCAGGAACGGGCGTGGTAACAGCGGACGCACCGCGAGGATGCCGCAGGTCTCGCCCGGAATGCTCAGCTGGAGAGTTCCCTTGAACGGCTCAAGGAGGACCGGGTTCCAGAAGTCGAAGGCGGCGTATTCGTCGGCCTGGGGAAGTCCCAGTCCCGCCACCGCCAAGGACAGATCTTGGGGCTTGTCGGACCAGTTGAAGAAGCCGACCACATCGCGGCGCTGATGATTCGGCCGCGCGTCGGTGACCAACCACTGCTGCGGCGGCCAGGTCCTGAGCAGATCGATGGGCCGCGCCGTGACCCCGTGGCTGGGAATGCAGCGGCGAATGATATCCAGACGTTCTGTCGGCAGGGTTGGTAGCCAGTCGCTCAACGAGATCATCTGCCCCGCGATGGCATTCCATGATGCGATGCATCGCGCGCGCTGCAAACTGATGGTGGGACGCACATAGATGGGATCTGGATCGCTCCACCAAATGCGGCCGTTGAGATGATAATTGCGCGAACCGAAATCCGGCGATACGCTTTTCCAGGATTCCCAGGCCCCGCCATTGTCGGGCCCCATGCGCATGGCATCCACCAGGCCGAACACGCCGGCGTAGGAACGCATATTCTGCGGCGCACAGCAGCCGAGGATGAAGGTCTGCGGCCCCGCCGTCTCGCGGATCAGACGCAGTCCGTCGCGGAAGACTTGGATGTTGGTCTTGGTCGGGTCGTGGAAAACGGCGTCGCCGAGGTGGTCCTCTCGCCAGGCATCATTGACATATTGCGGTTGCACCCCGGCACCCGTCGACAGGCCATCGAGTTTCAGATAGCGGTAGCCCCAATCGTGCACGGCCTGTTGGATTTCGCCCTTCACGAAAGCTCGGGCGCCGGGATGGGTCATGTCCAAAGCCGTGCCGCCCCAGGCGGTATCAAAGGGTTTACCGTCCGTCTTCTTCACGAACCACTCCTGATGCGGCGCGAAGAAGGGATCGTTCCAGGTCCCACCGAAGGGCAGGATCCACAGACCTGCCGTGAAGCCATCCACCTGCAGCCCCTCGGCCGTGCGTTTCATGCCGTGGGGATACGGACCGTGAGGATCGTAGGCGCTGAAGTCCTTTCGCGGGCCGTTGCCTTTCGAATCGCCCATCTGCCAACCATCATCGATCTGCAGGCAGGTGAGCCCGTACGGCTTCAGTGTCTTGGTGGCAAAGGCACTTAGTTCGGCAAGAGCCTCGGCGTTGCCGGATCCGCCATGCACGTTGTCGTACCAGGTGCAGTAGACGATGGGCATCGTTGGCAGTTTGATACCCAGGTGTTTGGCCACGGTATCGGCCCAGGCTTCCAGACCCAGACGCGCATCGGCAAACCGGCCGATGAGGAAGGTTTCGCTCACTACGGACTGGCCGGGTTCGATACGCAAGCAGCCGTATTCCAGTCGAGCTTCGAGGTTCGGCTTGTCGCCTTCAACCTTGGTGAAGACGACGCCGCTGCCCCGTTCGTGCGTTAACCAGCCGCCCACTACGCCAGCGCGCGATGCGGGATCCGCCACCGCCATCCAGGCGTAACTGCCGACGTTCTGCGCCAAGGACTTGAGGCCGCCTGTGCCAAGGCCCACTAACTGGTCCACAGGTTGACCCAGGTCCAGGACCGCCTCCATGAGCGGAACCTTGTTCAATACGGTGACCGTGGTCCCCGCGTTGACGAGGATGGAATGGTGCAGTACGAAGGGCAAACCAGGGAAAATCTGGAATGATTCGCCCGCGCCGTCAGCAGCGGTGACGTTGAGCGCCTGGCCCTCGCCGAAGACGGCATCTCTTGCCGGAGCGACCTTGATCGTCCCTGGATAGCGTAGAGCGCCGCTCGCGAACGGCGCAGCCTGCCCCTGAACGCGAATGGCGTAGCGACCGTGATCCACGGTCACTGTGACTAGGTCGTTGTGGATCGCCTCGGCCGCCTGAGCATTGGCCGTCGGATCGGTCGCCGGACTTACGCTGGCTTCTGCAACGCCGAGGGACTGGAGCAGTTGCGGCAGAATCACCGTCTCGCAGCCTCGCGCATCGGGATGAATACCGTCGGGCACTAACTTGTGGAAGCTTGCCGCATCTTCCTGCAGAACTCTCTTCCAGTTCGCGTTGTGGTCGATCAGCAAGAATTTGCGATCCTTAGCCACCTGCCGGTAGAGCTCGTAATACTCATCCACCTTCGGACGCCTCTCCAAATGAACGCCGATCGGCGGATTCATCGTCATGAGGATGATCTGGCACTGGGGATTGGCCTTCCGGATGCGGTCGATCATGCTCTCCAGGTTCTTACGAGCCTCCTCGATCGAGGTCTTGTACTCAAGAAACGCATCATTGATGGCGAACTCGATCAGTACCGCATCCGGTTTCTTTTCAATCACGCGGGCTTCCAGATTGTCCACGCCCCACTTCGACCACATCGCCCCTGCCCCACTGTTGACTACTTTGGCGAGGCCGGGAAATCTCCGGTCCAACGCCCTCTGGAACTGCCCCACCCACGCGCCGCCAGCCGTTAGGCTGGTCCCGTACGTGACGATGGTCTGCGTCTGGCCTCCCTTGAGATGGCCGATGAGCGTACTCTCATCAGCAGCACAGACAGCGCTAAGAAGTACAGAGAAAACCACACTCAGGAATTGAATCGCCATTTTGCTCAACCATCATCACTTTCAATAGGCGTGAGAACCAATCGCAGTTCGATGCACTTCAACGAACAACCACCGTCAATCTTTGGTTCGACGACACAACGACTTCTCGGACGAGGGAGACCAACAGCTGCGCGCCGAGACGTTGGGCAACGCAGTCCACGGACTGGCCCGCCGTGGTCACCTTCACGGAGGCTCCAGGGCAGGTCGCCGGCAAAGCGAGCGCCAGCGTTCGTAACCGACATTGGCCCCATTTGATCTCGAGATTCGCGGTAAACGCGGAGCCGTCCTGCTGCTGACTGTAACTGCCCCAGCCTTCGCCGCCAGCGAAGAAGCACCGGAAGTTCTCCGGTGTCAACTTCGGTGCAAATTCCAGCCGACCAGCCGGTGCGTCCACCCGGTAACCGCTCAAGGCCAGCAATAGGCTATAGTTGGCCAGGGATCGCGCGTAGTAGCCGCCGCATTCGAGTTGGTTGTACGGATCACGCTTGCGGCCGTCATAACGATCACGGATGGCCTTCATCACGGCCAGTCCTTCCAGCACATAACCGTGGTAGATGAGGTTAGCAGCTGCCTGATCCTCGTACCCGACTTCGATCGTGTCGGCATAGAACAGGGCCTGCGGGGGACGGTCATTCTTGGGCCAGGCACAGATCACCAACCCGGCGTCGTCGTTCACGGCCAGGGTGTAACCGGTATTGAGCAGCTTGCGGCAATTCGGAACAAAATTGTACTTGAAAACCGCGGCGATGGCGCTCTGCATGTGTTCACGCGGATAGATCTCGCCCAGCCCCAGCATATCCGACCACCATTGGCCAATCAGTTGTTCGCTGATCACGCCATTCAGCCAGGTGTTGCGGGTGTCCTGGCCAGCGAAGACTTGGCGGTAGTACTCGCCGTTCCAGCACAATTCGTCGGTTTTCTTGCTCCCGACGTCGAACACCCGGCGGCACTCATGGGCCAATTCCGCATCCCCCATGGCTCGCGCCAACTTCTCGCCGGCCAGCAGACCGGCCATGTACATGCTGTTGCCGTAGGTCTCATCACCGCGCAGGTCCTGATCGAGCGTGCAATGCCACCCGGTATTCGGATCCAGCCGTCCATCTCGGTCCTTGTCCCAATGTGTCCAAGGGAACTCAATCGCCTTCTTCACGCCCATCCACTGTTTGCGTAACCAGTCGGTGTCGCCACTGACCTGCCATTCGCGGCAGGCACGCAGAATCGTGCCGAAGTGGCCGTCGACGGCGACATTGGCATCTCCAATACGGGTCGGCCAGACACGCATCCGCAGACCACCGGTCTGGGGGTCAAAGCGTCTGCTGAAGTCGAACTCCCGCATGCCACGTTCCAAAGCCGGAAAGAGATAGGCAATGGACTGCACGTAGTGGTAAACGTGAGTGATCGTTCCCTCGCAGGAGCCGCCGTTGGGCCAGCAACCCTCCCAGCCATGCAGAGTTCCGTTGGCTTCGCGAAATACCGTTGGCGACCGCAGGATGGCCAATTGGCTGGACACGGATTCCAGAATGACGCCGGGCAGGGTCGAGGCGAAGAAGGTCTCCTGAAATGCCCGCGTCTGCTGCTCCAATCGTTCCCGGTTGGCCAGCAGATAATCCGCCACCGCCGCAGCGTCTGACCACTGGGTCGAATAGTAATTCCGCACGCCCGGAACATCCTGCCGCGCCGGAAAGTACCAGGCCAGCACCAGAGGAATATTAGTACTGGCGCCGGCCTCCAACCGGACCTGCACGCCGATCGATCCCATGCCGCCGGACCACACGTCCTCGTCGCTTCGGTCACTCAGGACGACGTTGTCGATCAGGATGTGACCCCAGCCACCGGAGTGGCCGTCGACGATCTCCAGATGGGCCGTCTGGCCGGAGAACTCGGCGACATCCCACGACGTGGGCATCAGATCTTCACTGTCAGTACCCGTGGCGGTGCGGACCACCTGTTTGTTTACCAGCAGGTTGAGACACGTCTTCCCCGGATGCTTGCCGCCAGCGATGAGAAAGGAGAGGTGGCGTCGGTCAATGGCAAAAGGCTTTGAAATGAGCTTCCCGGTGGTGGCATCGGTCTTTCCGCTGATCCACGAATCCGCCAGAAACCGGCCCTGGTAGTTGGTGACTTTCGTGGGATGTTGCTGTTGTTCGATGGCCGCCGGCACGCGGCCAAAGGCCTCGCCTTCAATCGTCCAGTGGTCGTAGGTGCCACTTTCAAAATCATCGATGACGATATCCGGACGCGCCGAAGTCTTGTGGGATCGATCGAGTTCCTCGATGGTCTTAACGACGTCGTAGCGTCCCTGGAGACAGAAGGTTTCGGCGAAGTGCTGGAAGCCTCCGCTGGGACCCATGCCCGAAGGTGTCCAACGTTTCTGCCAGGTGGTGATGCGGCACGGGGTGGCTACAGCCAGACTGCCATCCTTGGCACCACTGTCGCGGCGCATCAACAGCAGATCGTACCCGTCACGACGCAGCAGTTCGCTGAGCGTCCCCTCGCTCTTTCCTTCCGCGGCCAGGTTCTTGAGGTTGTATCCCAGAGTACCTTGCACCGTTTTTCCAGAGACGTTCTTCAAAGTGATGTTTAGACACGCCACCGGCAGTGAGGACTCGCGGTCGTTGCCAGGAATGAAGGGACTCCACCCCTCGATGGTAACTTCGAGCGGCATGTCCGGGTCTTTCAGCAGCACCTTGGCAAAGGGGAAGCGGCCTTCAAACACGGCCGTGCGCATGTGGGGAAGTCCCACCATGGCCAGTCGCCCGGAGCCCTGATTCTCGTTGCCCCATCCGTAGGGCGGCGGTTTTTCGCCTTCCAACACCCGGAATACCGCAGTTTCATCTTCGGCTTTCGCCCACAGTCCCAGGAAAGTCAATTCGGGACGCCAACCGAGATTGGGATTGCCGAAAATCGACCAATCCACCAGGGCGCCGCGACCGCTAAGCGAGATGCACCCCGAACCTATTCCGCCGAGCGGGAAGCAGATTTGGTCAAGGTAGGCGTCGGCGTAGTTGTAACGCCCTGCCTGACTGAGGAGTTCCTCGGCCTGATACGGTAGCGGCTTCACGGTCCCGGCGCGTTCGACCCGAATTTCAGAGTCGGCCGCAAGTACTGGCACACCGTCCCAGGCGACCGATAATGCCGCCAGGAGTGCTGTCGCCAGCACCCTACCGCACACTGCCGAGAGAATTCTTCTCATCCTCGTCTCCCTTTGGCCCGGACCAATCATCGGGTCATTCTGCACACGACCTGATCGTTCATTCCACCGATACCGGAGCCGGCTTGAGATCATCACTGGCGACCTTGAGCACAACGACATGTTCGCATGGCTTCTGCACCATGGCATGCCGCATCGTCATCGCCTTGAGAGCATTCTGCACTAGAAATCGAATGTCCAACAGCCCTTCACGCGTTCGCGTGGATCCAGCTCGATCGTCTTGGGGCCGTAGCGCAGCACAGGTGTTCCCAGAGGTGCTGGCAGAGCCAGGCCCCGCCCACCTGGAAGATGCTCCATACGGCGCTGCCGCTGACCGGGCCTGCCTGCCGCCAGATATCGGTGTTGTGGTGCGCCGTCCAGCCGCGCACATTGTAGAGGGCCTTCGCCACGTTTGTCCCATCGACGCTGAGTTGCTCGGTAAGATCCACCAGCGGCAGATGACATTCCGCAAGGTTCGCCGTCTCGACTGGCCAGTAATTGATCTGGACGTTGCAGTTCAGAGTCCAATTGGCCGACCAGGGCGGATGGATCTCGTGGTTCCAGATTCCCTGCAAGTTCGCCGGCTGCGAGCCCGGCCGCGACGAGGCAATCAACAAGTACCGGCCGAACTGATAGTAGAGCACCGCCAGCGACGGGTCCTTGCAGGGCCGGTAGCTCCTCAATCTGATGTCCGTCGGCAAATTCGCTGCTTCGCTGTCGCCCAGATCCAGGGAAACCCGCTGGAAGAGCTGCTGATGATCAGCGACGTGCTTCGAACGAATCGCCTCGTAGGACTGGCCGTGGACGGCCGCGCGATACTCGTCGCAAAGCTCCCCCGGGGCTTTGCCTTCACGACTGGGGCTCTTCCAAGGTCCGTTGTAGCTGGTCGCGGCGACCAACAGCAGAGTGACCCTGTCGCAACCTTCCGCCTGGATCGCCTTGTCCGTGATCGTGACGCGCCCGCCCTCGGTGGCAGGCACGAGCCGCGTCTCAAATCGCATTCCTTTTCCGTCCGGCGCATCGTCCCAGATCTCACCGTGGCCGACGTAACTCGGATCTGCATGAGCGGGACAGCGGCCCGTGAGTTGCAAGAAACCCTTGCCGGCCTTGGTCGCATGGTGCAACTGGCAGCCGAGTGACGCGACAAAAGACACCTTGCCCGGCTTGTCGCTGGTCAGCCGTACGACGATGGCTTGGTCCGGATAGGAAGCGAAGACTTCGCGCGTATAGCGAACGCCCGCGTCTTCGAACTGCACGCGAGCCACGGCTTCCGCCAGATCGAGTTCACGCCGGTAGTTCGTCACATTCGTGGTCGCGGGGAACTCGATCGAAAGGTCGCCCAGCGGCTGGTAGCTCTCGTTGTACTTGCCGTTCATGTCGCTTTCGACAAGTCGTTGCGCCTCGCGATGGTTGCCCTCGCGGAGTAGTTGCCGGATCTTGGGCAGCGCCCGCAGCCCTTTGGGATTTACGTTGTTGTAAGGCTCTCCCGACCAGAGGGTGTCCTCGTTGAGGTCGATCCGCTCCGTCTTTACCCCGCCCCATAGCATGCCGCCTAGGCGGCCATTGCCGATCGGTATTGCCTCCGCCCAGCGTGCCGCGGGGCGACGATACCAAAGCGTCAGGGGCTTGTCCGGCCCGTGGGCTGCGCCGGTTATCGCGACGCCATCAAACCCGCTCGGGACGCCGGCCACACGGTCGCCGGCGATGAAAAGCAACAACGAACACGCCGGGTCAACGGTTGCCGCCACATGGATATGCTGATCTGTGCGCGGCAGGACATGCTGGAGATTGTCGTTACCGACGATCAATCGCAGGGTGTTGGCAGGCTCCAGGTCCAACAGGAATCCGTCGCTGCCGCCCGGAGTGATCTTGTCCACGATTCGCCCGATCGCATCGCGGCCAGCCAGAATCCACGCCTCGATCGTGCAGCCGTTGGGAAAGTCGAACTGCTTCTCGGACTTCAACGGTAGTTTCGGCTGGAACCACTGCTCCACCATGCCCGGCAGGTCTTGTTTGGCGTCGAACCGCTTCTGGGCCAGTCTCTTCAGTTCGGCCGAAGAGAGGGCGTGGTCATAGAGCCGTACCGCGGCAATCTCGCCGCGGAACGGATTGCTGCCCGTTTGATCCACACCGATCCGAAGCGGAAGATCGTTGGTCGGCACCTGCGCAGGAAGCAGTGCCGAATCAGCCAACAACCACAGGACGAACAGCGCCAACGCTTTGAGTCTCATCATACAAATTTCGACCTCCCCGATCTGCCGTAAACCGGGAGCCGATCCCGGCTCATTGGTCCATCCAAGCTACCATCTCGCGCCCCTCGCGTGCCTATCCCTTGAGTTGCGAGAGCAGACAACTCACAGCGCGAACGGGTGCTGTTCACCCAGCGAACCCGTTGCTATCAGCTCCATCCAAGGGATCCCGACCGTGCTCCAGCGAGCCTTCATGAAGTTACCTCGTTCCATAGTTGCCATGCTTGGGTCCGCCGGCCGACGATTGTAGCAGCATCTCGACCCCGCGTAGAGCGGCTGGGTGCGAAGGCTGTCGGGCGAAGGCTTTGACGCGAGGCAAAGCAGACGCCCCAACGCCGCCTTCCGTTAGTAGTGCTTCAGTAGCCCGCCCAGCCGCTTTCTACAGCGGATGTCCGAGAGACGCACGACGCCCGTTCTTCGGCCTTCTTCGCATCCGCCGCCGGGACCAGCAGGTCGTTGTCTTTGACCTGGTGCGGCCGCGCCTCGTGGTAGTAGGCCACAATTTCGTGGACCAGGTGGTTCAGGTGCCGCTCGCCGAACACGACGAAGTAGTCCAGGCTCTCCTGTCGGCAGGACTGACGGCCGTCATATCGGACTCGCGTCAACAGCCATGGGTTCGGCGTGCGCTGTGTGTTTGCGGACACTGCAGCGCCGCCAGTCTTGGCGCCAGTCGCGTCTTTCTAGGCCGTTGAGCACGAGCAAACCGAGCACTGCGACATTGGTCAAGGTGGGTTCCAAGGCGACCGTCCTGACCACATCTGCCGCAACGAGAAACTCTAGGCCCAACAACAAGGTCTTGCCCAACTGATGCTTGTAGTTCTCGTACGCGCCCGGTTGTCCCAACTGAAACAGGTAACGAACCGTTCCTCGCGTAATCGTGACCTTGATTACTCCGCGACGATGATCCCGGCGCCGAGAACCTCAATCAGCAGGGCGGCCCACTCGAACACGGACCGAATCATTTCAACCATTTCGTTGCCTGACATAAACTGCATTCCAGTTCGCTTCGTGTCCAAGCCCTAATCCGTCAGCCAATTCGGGGTCGCGGAGCCTGCCGGCGATGTCTGCCGCGGGCTAGGGAATCTCTTCCAGCAAGGTGCCGTCGCCCGGACCCAAGGTCACAGTGACGGTGTTGTCTGCCGCACGCTTGAGCACCTGCCCGCGGCGCAGGTCGCGCACGTCGTGGGGGTTCAGCAAGCGGACCTTCAGCGTCTGCTTATGATCGGTGTCGTCGTTCACCACGGCGACCCAGGTACGTTTCAACTCGGCGAAACGTCTCCATCTCGCCGACGATGTCCTTTTGTGGTTCGTCGCACAGCGCCCACGCCAGGATGGCCGGGGAATCACCAGCTGCCCCGAACGCACGCCTCGACTCCTTCTCCAGATAGGTCCAATTGTTCCGCCGCCAGTCGATGTTGTAGTGCAGTTCGGCCAGCCCGGGCACGAGCCTCATCTCCCGGGCCGCCATAGGCATTGGACACAACGAAGGACGTTGCTTGCTTCTAATTCGTGTGTTCGGTTGGATGTCTCCATTGCCCCTGTTACGCCCGTAATGCCTATAACCTATTATAGTGATGCCGCCACAATTCTCCAAGAAAAGGTTTTGGGCTGAAAAGTGGGCGGTGGGAGCCGCAGGGCAAGCGCTGCACTTTTTCCGCAAAGCGCTGCATATTTTCCGTAAAGCGCTGCACTTTTTCCATGACGACTCAGGCAAGAAGTGTCGTAACCACTAGCAAACGTGGCACTTACAACATCTGGGTCTGCCGTCCTTAACATTCTATTAGCATTTCTTTATCCCTGACGTGCTACGCACGGAGGATCGCTAACGCGAGAAGACCGAAGAACTCATCAATGCGTCTGTGTGTTAATAACTGTTGGGGATAAGACATTGCTCCTGTCAGGGGACAAAGAAACTATGGGCATGTCTCCACCAGTGATGAAACATTGCGGGTGTCCCAACAACCCCTGTCAGTGATGGAACACACATTGGGCATGATGGCTGTCACAGCGCTTCCATCAGGGTCAAAAACTTTGGGCATGTCCCTGCCAGTGACGGAATACGCATCACCCACAACCCACGTCAGGGACTCAACAGCCCTTGCCCGTGATGGCTGTTTCAGCACTCACAGCAGGTGCCAAAACACGTATCACGCATAACCCTCGGCAGTAACTCAACAGCCTTTGTCTGTGATGGCTGTCGCAGCACTCACATCAGGTGATTAAGTGCTCCCTAAACCACGCGATGTCGTTTGGTCCGTCGCGGTCAAACGGGAATCATGGCGACGTGGCAAGTGTCGCGTTGTGCTGACGGCTGTGCCCGAAAACACATTATGTGCCTGCCCGCCCCCGCCCGCCCCCGCCCAACCGCCCGCCGCCAAGTCCCACCCGCCGCCTGTCTCGTCATGTCCCCGCGATTTTTCTTGAAAATCTGACCAGGAAACAGCGTCGCGGCGTTCTATTTGAGACGGGACACACCAAAGGAGACAAAACCATGACGACTTACGGCGACAAATTGCGGGCGTTGGGACTGAGCGACATGCAGGTGGTGACCATTTTGGTGGGTTGGCACACGGAGAGCAGTCCCCGGTTTCTGGGGCATCGCTGCACTCTGCCCCAGCCACCCAGACCTCCTCCTGCTAGCGTTTTGCACAACGTTATGATCAATGCATCCCCGTGGCGAGTAGAGTTTTGCCAACTTGACACGTCAGCGGCAGGAGGTCATAGTCAGGGCGCCTTGGCCGGTCTTTTTTGCTCCCGAATTCACGAGGGGACGCGTCATGCGACAGTGTGGTCGATACGGTTTCACGCTGGTTGAGTTGTTGGTGGTGATCGCCATCATCGGCGTTCTGGTCGCGCTGCTGCTGCCAGCGGTCCAGTCGGCCCGCGAGTCAGCGCGGCGGACGGAATGTTCGAGCAACTTGAAACAAATCGGGGTGGCCATCCACCATTTCCACGACTCCTTCTCCCACCTGCCGCCGACCCACACTGGGGGCGCACCTCCCAATGACAAGTATGGGACGTGGTTCGTCGTCATCCTGCCGTATCTGGAGCAGCAGGCGCTGTACGACCAATTCGATTTGACGCAGACCTGGGATGCGGGGCCCAATCCGGCAGCCGCTGCCCAGCCAGCGGCCTGCTTGAAGGTGTATCGATGTCCGTCGCGACGCACAGGGGCCCTGCTTTCGGACGGCGTGCCGCAAGTCGGAGCGACGGGGGATTACGCCGCTTGTTCGGTCGCGACAAGCGACTACCAGCACCAATGGCAGGGCCTGAAGATCTTGTGCGGAGCCATGGTGGGAGCCGAGCGGAGCGGCCCCAAGTGGTCATCTCGCACCGGATTCGCGGATGTGATCGACGGGCTGAGCAATACGGCCTTCGTCGGCGAAAAACACATCTGCGTGGATTAACTCTATAAGGGGGGGTCCAACGGCGGCAGCGCGGACGGCAACATCTACGTCACACAAACCACAGGCTGGTGGGAGTGCCACAGCGTTCGCAAAATGGACCACCCCAACGGGCTCGGCCGCGGTCCCTTCGATCACAGTCCGGAGCGCTACCACACCTTTGGAAGTTGGCACCCAGGTATCTGTCATTTTCTGCTGGGAGACGGCTCTGTCCGGCCGGTTGGGATCGCGATCGACCTGACCACCCTCTACCGTCTGGGTAATCGTCAGGACCGCGAACCGCTTGGCAAATTCTAGGCTCTGCGTGAGTCCGTTGGTCGGGCCTCCGTGCACCGGAAAACGTAGTTTTCAATCTCAAAGCGTGGGAGTAACGATGAAACCGTGGCGTAGCTCTGCGTGTTTGCTCGTGATGGTGGCCAGTTTGGCCGGGTGCTCCGGCACCAAGACCGCGCCCCTGCATGGGAAAGTGACGTTGGCCGATGGCAGTCCCTTGAAGGGTGTGATCGTCACGTTCGACGATGCGACAAACCATGTTAGCGCCCGCGGGTTCACTGCCGAAGATGGCACCTATGCGTTGACAACTGTCAAGACCGGCGATGGGGCCCCCGTCGGCACGTACACGGTCACCGTGCATCACCCTCAGCCTCAGGACAGCAGCCAACTCGAGAAGAAAGGGTTATTCCATCTGCGCTACGAATCCCGGCAGAAATCGGGGCTCGAGTGCATCGTCAAGCCGGGCGACAACACCTTCGACATTAAACTGGACAAACCGTGACGGTGGCTGCCTCCAGATGCTACCGATGGACGCCAAGCGGCCAAGCCTCATACTGGATTATGGCAGCGATTGCTTCGTGGGCTGTTAGCCCGAAGAGGACGAGAGAACATGGATTGGGATGGCGACGCTCCCGCGGAGCCGTGGACCATCCCTGACGACCTGCGGCGGCTCGGCAGGAGTTCCGGCTCGGCAGGAGCCTCGCTCTCCCAGGCAATTGGCAACCCAGGACTCAATAGGGATTACCGCAGCAAGTCCCGTCCGGCAGCCGGGACCTACGGGGTATTACAGTCCGAGCTTCTGGCGAATCTCGGCCTGCACGGCTGTCGGCGATTGGGTGCCGTCCGCATCGATCACGGTGTCCTTCTTCCGGAACATCTCCAGGACGGGTTCCGTCTTGTCGTGGTAGTCGGCCAAACGCGATCGCACGGCCGTCTCATTATCGTCCGGGCGCGCCTTCAGCTGGCCGCCGCATTCGCACGTCTCAGGCGACGGCGGGGACTGGAAAACGACGTTCCAATCTCGGCCGCAGGCGCTGCACAACCGCCGCCCCACGATTCGCTGCACAACCACGTCGTCGGGAACATAGACGTGGATCACGGCGTCAATGTCATAGCCCTCCAGGAAGAACTCGGCCTGGGGGCGATTTCGCGGAAAACCGTCCAAGATGAACCCGTAGTTCCAGTCGTGCTCCTCCAAGCGTCGCCGCATGATCTCGATCACGATGTCGTCGGGCACCAACTGCCCGGCGTTCATGATCCGCTGGATGCGCGCGGCCAGCTTGGTGTGCTGTTGGACGTGCCAGCGGAAGATGTCGCCGACCGCAATGTGGACTAGCGCAAAGTCCTTGCAGAGCAGTTTCGCTTGCGTTCCTTTGCCACACCCCTGGACTCCCATGATGACGTACTTGTGCATAATCTTTCGTGCCTCGCAAATCGTGAACGAACAGAACACGCTGCCGCACCGGCAGCGGAGGATCGTCAGCTGTTCGGCCCATTCTACTGAGCCTGAGGTTGCCAATGGAATAGGAGGGTGAGTGCGGCGGGTTGACATTTTGGTCCCATCCGAGAAGCTCCCGACACTGCGAGCATTTCGCAACGTTATGATCAAGGCTCCTGACCGGGAAAATTGAATTCGGTAAGCCTGCCCCCGGCCCGAAAAGACGCTGGGATATTTTTGCTGTCGACACAGATTACCAAACACGCAATAATTTCCGGAACTTATGAGTATCGGCTCGGAATATGGCACCCTCAGCGACCCTCACCCAGCCTGGTTCTACCGGCCATCGGCTCCTACTGCGCACATGATTCCCTGGGCTACCTGTAGCACGACCGATTTCCAGCAAGCCTGTGCGGTGCCGTTTCGAAGGAAGGGAAAGCGGCTGGAATTCTGCCTGATTACGTCCAGCGCCGGACGCTGGGTCTTTCCGAAAGGGCTGATCGATCCAGGCGATACGCCGGCCGTGACCGCCCGGAAAGAAGCCCTGGAAGAGGCCGGTTTGCACGGCCGACTGGTGGGCAAGCCACTCGGCAGCTACGAGGCCCGCAAGAACGGCCGCATCCTGTCGGTCGTGGTGATGCTGATGGGCGTGACCCGTAGCGACAAGGACTGGGAGGAGGCCGATTGGCGGCAGCGGTGCTGGGTCACTCAGGACGGAGCCCGGCAGCTCTTGTGCCAACCAGAACTGCTCGATTGCCTGGACGCGGCCCTCTTACGTTTGAAAGCGTAAACTTGGAGTGCGGCGACGGGGTATCCTCTGGGTCCGCCGCACTCCAAGATGCGGCTCAACTGGGGTCGGTCTCCGTTTGCGGGCGGGGCGATTTGGGCGTGTGCCGCACGTCGTCACCGCGGACCATGTAGATCACTTCTTTGCAGATGTTCGTGGCCTGATCCGCCACGCGTTCCAGATAGCGGGCGATGAGAATCTGGGCCACGGCATCGGCAATTCCGCGGGCGCCGGCCAGTACTTCCTGCAGCACGTCGTCGGTCAATAGTTCCTTCATGATCTGCTCGTTCAGCGCATCGACCAGATCGTCGTGGCTCCGGGTAACAACGGCTTTTTCGACGTTGCGCGAGAAGAACGCAGCCAACGAGTCATCCACGATTTCGCAGACCAAATCGGCCATCTTCGGGAGTTTGGCCAGCATCGGGTGTTGCTGCGGATCGCTGGTCATCAGCCGCAAGGACTCGCAGACGTTGGTGCATTGGTCGCCCATCCGTTCCAGTTGGGATGTCATGTGGGTGGCCACCAGCACGTACCGCAAATCCGCAGCTACGGGGCCGTACACCGTCAGCATCCGAATGGCATGATGGTCGATTTCCATCTGCATCCGGTTCAGTCGCGACTCCAGCGCGGCCATGTCGTCGAACACATCCGTGGTCCGATCCTTGACCGCTTGGGCGGCCAGCACGACCATGGCTCTGGCCAAATCGCCCATCTCGTGGATCCGCTGTTGCAAATAGGCCAAATCGTTGTCGAAGCGTTTCATGTCAATAGTCCTTCGGTCTACTAGCCGTATCGTCCCTCGACGTACATTTCGGTCCGCTCGTCCCTAGGATTAAAGAAGACCTGTGCTGTTTCGCCTTGCTCGATGACTTCCCCCAGGAGCATGAAGAAGCACTCGTCACTCGCCCGGCGGGCCTGGGCCATGTTGTGAGTCACGATCACCACCGTGTACTTCTCGCGAAAGGTGTCGAGCAATTCCTCGATCTTGCCGGTGCCCGCGGCATCCAAGGCGGAACACGGCTCGTCCATCAGGATGACGCTTGGCTTTAGGGGCAGCAATCGGGCAATACAGAGTTTCTGCTGCTGTTCCAACGTCAGTTGCGTGGCCGACTTGTGCAGCCCGTCCTTGACGTCATCCCAGAGGTCGACCTCCCGCAAGGCGGTTTCTGCCATTTCGTCCAGTCGGCTGCGCGACAACTCGCCGCGACGCGTGTGCACACGAACGCCGAACAGCACATTCTTGTACACCGAGATGGGCAACGGATTGGGACGCTGAAACACCATCCCGACCGTTTTGCGCAACTCGCTGAGCGACACATCCGAGTCGTAGATGTTCTTGCCCAGGATCGTGACCTCGCCCGTGGTGGTCACGTTGCCGTAACGCTCGTTGATGCGGTTGAAGCAGCGCAGCAACGTCGTCTTGCCGCAGCCTGACGGCCCGATCAGACCGGTGATCAGCCCCTGCTTGATGCTCAGCGTGATGCCCTTCAGCGCGTGGAACGTCCCGTACCGCAGGTTCAAGTCCAGGGTTTGAATACAGAGTCGGGTTGGCGGTTCTGTTCCGGTCGTCATGCTGTCGATCTAGTGTAGGGTGGGCTGTGCCCACCACAAGCTGCCGCAGCTGGTGGGCCCAGCCCTCGACACCGCGTAACTCCTGACAGGGTAACTTAGGACCGGCGAATCAATAACTGTCGCAAGTATAGTAGTCGTCACGCTCCGCCGTGACGACATGTCATCACGCGGAGCGTGATGACTACTTTGAAAACCCGACACCTATTGATTCGCCGGTCCTTATCCGAAGCCACCCGTGACGTACTGGTAGGTCAACGGGTTGTCCGGCTTCTCAAACATCTTCTCGGTTTCTCCGGCTTCGACCAACGTCCCGCTATTCAGGAAGGCCGTATAATCAGCCAGCCGGTGCGCCTGCTGGACCAAGTTGGTGACCAACACGATCGTCATCTCGTCCTTTAACTCCAGCAGCACATCCTCGATCTTCATCGTCGTTACCGGATCGATCGCGATCGAGAACTCGTCCAGGCAGAGAATTTCCGGTCGGTGCGACAGGGCCCGAGCCAAGGTCAATCGTTGTTGCTGACCGCCCGAAAGTTTGGTGCCCAGCGTCTGCAGGCGGTCCTTCACTTCCTCCCACAACACGGCCTGACGGAGGCAGTGTTCGACCAGGCCGTCCAGTTCCTGGCGGTCGTGCAACCCCGCCCGGCGGGGCGCGTAGGCCACGTTTTCGTAGACAGTCAGCGGCAGGCCGACCGGCAGCGGGAACACCATGCCCACACGCCGCCGCAGTTCGTAGACGTTCCGCAGACGATTCACGTCCTGGCCGGCCACCTGTACCAGGCCGGTCACCCGGGCCGACGGCACGAAATCGATCGTCCGATTGATGCACTTGAGCAGGGTGGTCTTGCCGGAATTGGCCGGGCCGATGATGGCGAAAATCTGTCGTTCGGGGATCTGCAGGGTCACCTGACGGAGCGCCGCCCGCCCGCCGTAGGCGACCGTGACATCTCGGAATTCAACGTGCGGATTCATCGGCGGCTCACCATTTCTTGCGCGACCGGAGATAGACCCGCAGCCCGATGGACAGGCTGTTGACCAACAGCACCAGCCCGATCAGCACCACGGCCGTGCCATACTGCAGTGCATCGGACGCTCCGGGGACCTGCGTGCAGAGGATAAACAGATGGTAGGACAAGGCCATGAATTGATCCTGCAGCCCAAACGGGACCCAGGATTCCCAGCCCGAGGGCGCCAGGGACACGGAGAAGGCGGCCCCGGTAAACAAGATCGGGGCCGTTTCCCCTGCTGCACGGGCCACTTGCAAGATCACGCCCGTCAGGATGCCGCTAATCGAATTGGGCAGCACGATCGTGCGAATCGTCTGCCACCGCGTGGCCCCCATGTTCCAGCAGGCTTCCCGGAAAGACATGGGCACCGCCGCCAGGGCTTCGCGCGAGCTAGTGATGATTACCGGCAGGGTCATCACGGCAATCGTACAGGACGCGGCCAGCAGGGAAGCACCCAGCTTGGCGAACACGACGAAAGCCCCAACCCCGAACAAGGCATGCACGATGCTGGGGACACCGGCCAGGTTCATCACCGCCAGGTTGATGATCCGGGTGACCCAGTTGTCACCCGCGTACTCGTTCAGGTAGACCCCCGCCAGCACGCCAATCGGCGCGGCAATCAGCAGCGAGAGCAACACCAGCAGGAACGTGCCGACCAGCGGCGCCCAGATGCCGCCCGCCGTCATGCCGTCTTGCGGGTTCGTGAACAGGAAGCTCCAGGACAACACGGGCCAGGCTTTCACGACCAGGTAGCTCAGGATCGCGCCCAGCGGCAGGACGAGCGCCAGGGCCATCAGCAGGAAGATGGTCTTGGCAATGGTCTCCTTGCGTTGCTTCCAACGCTCGAAGTCGGTCGCCGTGAAGACCGCGTGGTCCGTGCTTGTGAACCGTTGATTGACGGGCAACAACGCGTCTTGATGCCGTTCAGTCATGGCTGCCACCTCGCCAGCCTTTCACGCACACGTCGGCGGTGAGATTGACCACGAAGGCCACGCCGAACAGCACCATGCCGATCACGAACAGCACGCGATAATGATCGCCTCCGCTGACCGCTTCGCCGAGTTCCGCGGCGATAGTGGCCGTCAGCGTGCAGACCGGATCGGTCAGGTGGTGCGGAATCCGCACGGAATGCCCCGTGGCCATCAGCACGGCCATCGTCTCGCC
>JAPLNJ010001061.1 GCA_026692885.1 Planctomycetota bacterium
AGCCACTGGGCGAACTTGCGCACGGCGCGGAGGTAGGATTCATGCGTCGGCTCGGCCAGGCCGGCCAGCTGCATGTCCTGGAGCATCTGCTGAGCGAGGGGGGTGAGGGGAATCCCTTTTCGCCGAGCGGGGGTGGACGAGGGGCGCACGGGTCGGCTAGAATTGGGGGCACGACGGGTCATGGGCAGGTACTCCTGAGAAAGCCTCCGCGGACGCTGCGTGCCGAAGTGGCGCGCGGGAATCCGTCGCGGTCAGGAGAACTGTGCGTTGCGGGATGTGTGAGAGCAAAGAAATGTCTGTCGTTGGCCGTGCTGATTCGTCAGGCAGCACGGGTCCGCCGCGACAGCGGCTTACTTGAACTAGCGGATGGACCACAGCGGCCGACATGGTCCGGGATTGAATCAAGGCGGATGCCGGCCGCGTGGTCATCCGTGTCGTTACGATTCCTGTCCCCGTGTGCTGAATGGACCGGTCGGTGGTGGGGCATCGTCGGCCGGCGTGCATGGCCATAAGGGCCGTTTGCGGCGCACAAGTCAACCGGCAGGGAAGGGCACGCCACTGACGGTGCTCAAGTCTGTCACGATGGAAGGCCAGATGGTCGGCGGCTGGATCAAACGCTTGCCGTCTGGCCCCGGTTGATGGCCGCTCGCCGGGCAGCGCGGTATACTGACCGCGACAAACAAAGCCAAGCTCGCCCACGGCTCCACGCTCGGCGGCGTGGCGCGGAACGGGTATGGATTCCACGGCGCTGCATCTTCGCGTACACTGTATGCTGTTGGGAGCCAAGCCCGACCCATGATCCCCTTCGGAGGATGCCATGATTCAAACTGTGGAAGCTGTCGTTGATGAACACGGAAAGGTCCAGTTGTTGGAGGCGATCGAATTGACCGTCCCACGACGCGCTCTGGTCACCATCCTCGATGAACGACCGACCCCCTTTGCTGACGAAACCGCGTTGTTGAGCGAAGCCGCATTGGCCGAAGATTGGGACCGACCCGAGGAGGACGTGGCGTGGTCACACCTGCAGTCGGCGAAGTAGTCCTTGTTCGGTTCCCGTTTTCCGACCTGTCGCAGTCGAAACTCAGACCGGCCGTCTGTTTGGCGGACGCTGGGCGTGGCGACTGGGTCTTGTGCCAGATTACGAGCAACGCCTATGGGGATTCTCGGGCCATCCCTCTCGATGATCCCGATTTCGTCTCGGGAGGGTTGAAGGTGGTAAGTTACTCGCGACCCGCGAAGCTGTTCACGGCCCATGAACGGTTGATCGCCAAATCCGTGGGCAAGTTACGCGATGACACGCTTCGCCGAGTGGTTGATGCCGTGGTGATACTGTTGCAAATAGGTATTCCCTGAACGTGTCCCCGGCGGCGCCGAATCAAAGTGGGCACCGGAGCCGCGATCCGGGCATGGAAAAATGGAAACGTCATCCGGCGCGGCCCGGTGACGCCGGTCGTTACGATTTCTGTCCCGGTGTGCTGAATGGACCGGTCGCTGGTGGGGCATCGTCGGCCGGCGTGCATGGCCAGAAGGGCTGCTCGCGGCGCACAAGTCAGTCGGCATGGAAGGCCAGATGGCCCGCGGCTGGGTCAAACGCTTGCCGGCTGCCCTGATGGGCGCTCGCCGGGCAGCGCGGTATACTGACGGCGACAAACAAACCCAAGCTCGCCCGCGGCTCCACGCTCGGCGGCGTGGCGCGGAACGGGTATCGAGGGCGTAAAAGAACATCGTAACCATCGGATGAACCACAGGCGGCGGCATGGTCCGGGATGGAAATAGGCTGGATGACGCCGCCGTGGTCATCCGGGTCGTTAGGCCAAGCAAACGTCCGCTGTGATTCCCGTTACCATGGACACCGCAAATGGATGCTACAGCCCCAAGCACCCCGCAATTCGCCGTCTTCTACGGCTACCAGTTTACCACTCGCCAGTTTGATCCCGAGCTGCTGAAAGAGACCCTTGCGGACGCATGCAAGCAAGCTGAGGCAATCGTTGCTCGCCAGCACGGGATTACGGTTGCTATTGTCGCAAAGCGGTTCGAACCGGTCGTGGGTGGCCTTCTGTTGGGAGAGTTGAAGGAGGCCATTGAATCGTCGGTACTCTGCGTGTT
Source organism: Planctomycetota bacterium (assembly GCA_026692885.1). The sequence goes on from JAPLNJ010001061.1 coordinate 2,107, forward strand.
TGAAGTGTCTGATCGCAATCCGAACGTATTCCTAGAGGCTGGATATGCCATGGCCGAAAGGAAGCGTGTCGTGTTGATGGTGAATTCGGAGGCACAGAACGAGATCCCGTCGGATGTGAAAGGTATAACGTACCTTCCGTACGAGAAAACCAATCTTCGCAAGTCACTCGACATTTTGGCCAACATCGTAGCTGACGAGGTGTGGCGTCACATTGCACAGCGGCCTCTCGAACAGTGGTTCTGGGAACCAATCGTATCGTCACCTGTCGACGTCTTTCTGGGGCGGACCTCGGAAGATAATTTCTCATGGGGTGATGTGTTCGCCTTGGACACCATTCGCACACATCTCCAAAAGCAGGAAATGCTCCGTCTGAACCTCGAAAGTGAGATCAGAGGCAATATCCTGGAACGTAATGTCATTTCGATCGGCGGACCACGACGAAACGGAATAACCAAGTCCCTTCTCGATGTTATCAGCGGCAGAACGCGCTATTGTTTTTTGGATGCGAACGATCCGCAGCACGGCGAGCTAGTCCAGGAAAAGAATCTTCGCGATCCTTACGTCATCTACAACAAGGAGAGTCGCCAGTGCTTTGCGGCTGAGGTCAATTTCGTAGATCAGCCACGCACCTTCACGACCGGAAAAGACTTTGGGCTTGTCTATCGGCTAACTAATCCACATATGGCAAACGTAAGGTGGTTGCTTTTTGCCGGAATTAGCCGAGCGGGCACGCTCGCATGCCTTGAGGCAATGGTGAATGCTCGAACGCTTTCGCAGGTCCGAGAAAGGCTCGAACAGCAAGGAGGCAACGTAGAGGCCGATGTCGAGATTCTGTTTGAAACGCTGATCGTGAACGGGCGAGGTATTGGAAGCTCGCCTAATGACGTCCACGCTTTGTAGGTACAGGGCATAACCGGATGCAATCGAGCGGCGGTTGCGTCTAGCGGTGTGGATGGTCCACCCGTCGCCGCCGATTGATCCCTATCGTTCGGCTCCAGTGGCCCCTAGTCGGCACTTCGGCTTAAGGAGACCTTTACGATGGATCCCGACGTGATTTCCCTTGGTCTTGGCGGATTAACTCCGCTGGTCGATCCCTTGACTGAGCGCACGAATCTAGCCGACGCGCGGAATAAGATCTCGAGCCTTCGGGATGCGGTGGCGGACCTCGAGCGCCACGTGGACAAACAGGCTACCCTCCTGCAGGCGATGTATTCCTTGCTTTCGGAGCGTCTTGGGCTGACGGAGGCCGAATTGCTGGCGCGGTTCCAACAGATCGACGCGGGGCGCGGCGAAAGCAACGCGGCAATCATGTGTGCGGAATGTGGCAGGCCGGTTGATCTACGACACAATCGCTGTCTGTATTGCGGTGCGGCGCGTCAGGTCAAATCGGCGTTCGAGTTGCTGTAAGATGCGGGCGAAGCCGAACTATGAAGGATGCAGGCGCGCGGGGGTAAGGTGGGTTGCCGGTGGTGGCGTCTTCCCGTCCCCGCCGCCTGATCCTGGTCGTTCGGCCCCGGCCCTGCGAGGCATCGCAACGGTCGCGGAGCGACGAGGAGGTGGCGCGCCGCTGGTGGAATCTGTTTCCAGGACGCAAGACCGAAGGCGACACGCCGGCCGAACCGGAGCCTCACGAATTGGCAACGCTCTTGGCGGATGGCGAGGCGTTACTCGAACGGCGGCAGCGGCTGTCGAGCATCTCCTGGCTGATGCGATGATGACAGGACCCTGATCATCGCGGAAATCCGGTGACGCAAGTTCCAAGGGCAGGCAGGAAGAGAAGTATTGGACACCCACCCCGGTGGGGGAACAAGCAGAATGAGCAGAATGATGGGGGCAGAATCAGGCAGAATTCGGCCTTGTGATTCTCCTGCCAACGTGGTTCGCCGGGCTCCGGAGGTTTGCGAGGCGGGAACTCGGAGCATCCCCACTCTTCGCGAGGGTAAACCGTCGGCTACCCGTCGCTCGCGGTCGTCGGATGAACGTGTTCCCCATGCATTCGGGTCTATTTCTTGTCCGCGAGGAGGTCCCCGCTCGGCAGTTTCGTGGTGGACGATTTGCTGATGGTCAGTTTGCTCATGGAACTGATCTTGGAGTCTCCGCGGATAAAACTCTCGGCGGCCAACCGTTCCTCGGCTGCTGCGGCGCGCACCGCCAGGATGGCATCGAAATCGAAATCGATGGGCTTGCGCTCCGCCAGCGGTTCCAGGTAGTGGCTCAGTTCGGCTGCCGTCTGGAACCGATTCTCGGGGTGTTTGGCCATCATCTTCTGCACGATTCTCGCGAGCCGCTCCGGAACCGCCGGGTTCAGTGCGTGGACCAGCGGAGCCTTCTCCTGGCGATGCCCCGCCAGTTTCTCGGCGACGGACTTGCCTAGAAACGGGGGCCGGCCGGTGAGCAGAAAATAGAAGGAACAGCCCAGACTGTAGATGTCGGCGCGGCGATCGACGTGCAGGCTGTCCCGCGACTGTTCCGGCGAAATGTAGTCGGCGGTGCCCAGGCAGTCCTGGCCCTGAATCATGGCCATCGAGTACTCCGCCTCGCTGCGCTCGACCATCGCCAAGCCGAAGTCCAGCAACTTGAGCGTACCGTCGGGCCGGATCAGCAAATTCTCGGGCTTGACGTCCCGGTGGACGAGTCCTTGTTCGTGAGCGTAGTGCAGACCGGCGGCGGTTTGGACGATCATGTCGCAGGCCTGCCGCCAAGCGAGCGTGCGTTTGCGGATTTCCAACAACTCGTGCAGACTGATCCCTTTGACCAACTCCAAGACCATGTAGTGCAGAACCCCGTAGATGTCTTCGCTGGTGTTCAGGGACTTGGTCCGCACAAGGTTCGGATGGTTCAATTTCAGGCCGGCTTCGGCTTCCAGGCGAAATCGTGAAAGCATGCCGCTGTCATGCCGATGTCGGTCAGAGAGCACCTTCAGAGCGACTTTCCAGCCGGTTTTCAGGTCCTCCGCCGCGTACAGGTACCCCATGCCGCCAAAGCCGAGGATTTCGATAATTTTGTAGTCGTCAAGGAACAGGCCACGCCGAGAGCCGGCCAACAGACGATTGGCTTGGTAGCGCGTCAGCAGGCCGCAGGCGACCAGCGCGTCCGCTACGTCGTCGGGCGCGAGCATGTCCTCCAGCCCATACTTCTGGACGGCGGTTTTCAGTTCGCCGTTGGGAAACAACCGGCTCTTTTTCAGCAGCGCCAGAAATTCTGCTGCGGTAGTCAAAGCCGCCATGAGCACCTCATCGGAAAAACACCGGCCCCACTAAGCTTGGCGAAGTCCTACTTGGTTTGCACGTTGCGAAGGTTCGGTAATATAGCATTTCCTACGGTCCTGCACGAACGGGCCTTCCCGAAGCGGGGTTATGGAAGGTAACCGCGCGCCGCGGCGGATGGTTCGGCTTGGACTCGCCCCTGGTCCAGGCTCACCCGGTAGTCCGCGTGTGCCGCTGCCTGCGCGTCATGGGTCACCAACAGAATCGTGCCGCCGGCGGCATGATATTGGGACAGGCTTTCCAGCAGTGCCGCGGCGGTCTGCGGATCGAGATTGCCGGTCGGCTCGTCGGCCAGCAGCAGTTGGGGCCGGTTCAGCAGCGCGCGCGCCATGGCGACCCGCTGCCGCTGGCCTACGCTCAATTCCCCAGGCCGATGCCAGCGCCGCTCGCTCAGACCAAACGTCTCCAACCAGCGTTCGGCTTCGCCGCGGGCGGACCGTCGCGTTGCCGGCGGTGCCGCCAGCAACACGTTGTCCAGGACGGTTAGGTACGGCAGCAAGTGGAACATCTGGAAGACGAAACCCAGCTTCTCCGCTCGGAACCTGGCCCGCTCCGCCGATGACAGACGCGAGAGTTCCTGGTTATCCACGATCACGCGGCCCGAGGTTGGCAGGGCTAAGCCACCCACCAAGGACAGCAGCGTGGATTTTCCGCAACCGCTGGCACCACAGATCGCCACGAACTGACCCCGGCGCACCTCCAGCGACACGTCGTCCAGCGCGCGCACTGCGCCGCGAGCGGTGGGAAAAACCTTACTGACGTGTTCCAACTGGATCATCCACGCAGACCTGACTTACCGAGGGCGCAAGATGAAGAATGTGAGACCAAAGAGCAAAACCAAGGCAGCCGCCACGCCGGCCCCGACAAAGAGCACACTCGAGAACACATCGTCAGCCGTTGTTACTAGCGTCGCGGGCGACGGCAACTCGTCTTCCTCGGTAGCCTCCGGCTCGGACGGTGTCGAGCTTTCGCCAACCGGCAGCGATTGCGATTCCGGGTTCAGCTTCGATTTCTGTTGTTCGTGCGAAGGCGCCGCGTCACTCTTGGCCGCGTCAATCGATGGTGCGGCAGCGTCCGGAGTGGACGGCTGTGAACCAGGTTTGGCCTCCTCGCCCGGGTGGGCGTCATCGCTGCTGGCCGCCGGCTCTTTCGCCGCTCCCGCAGGAATCATCAATTGCGGAAACAGACCGGCGGCCCCCAGTTGCGATTCATTGCCTTCCTCCATGCCAAACCCCTCCGCCAGCTTCTCGGCCGTCGCCAGCCAGTCGTGTGCGATCAGCAGGTCCACGCCGGGGTTCTGGTCTTTCACCGTGCAGGAGCAGGCTCCCGTCACAAATTCGACGCAGGCGATCAAATTATCCCGCGTGACCCCCTTGCCCACGCACGGTGGCAGGGCGCGTCCGCGACCAAAGACTGGGAAGACCATATGCTCGCTGGCGAACCGTTCCGCCTTCAAGTCTTCCTCCGAGGACAACAACGCCTCCACCAGCCATCGCTCGCGTGGATCGTCGCGGGCGACTTGGACCCACCCGACAGCCAGCTTAGGTCCCGCGTTTGCCTGGCCCGGCGCACCTTCCGCGGCGGTGGGCGGTGTGTAGAAAGGGATCTTACCGTCTGCGATTTCCTGAATCACGTCAGCAATCAACTTCTCGGCCTCAGCCGTGGCCTTGGCGTCAGGGCCAGTCACCAGCACGAGTACCCCGGCCTTACCTTCTGCTAGTTGTTTGGTGATCTCGTCCCGTGCCGGAGACCTTAGCATCTTCTGCAGGGCGGCTTCGTCCAGATGCCCCGCAAACACGTTGATCCCCGTAGGCGTGTAGACCAAGTAGGAGGGCGGCTGCGGATTCTTTTGGCTGGTCCAAGCTTCGCGGACTTGGCGCGGGACCGTCTTGAGTTCCGCGTCTTTGCTCAAATCAACCGGCAACAGCGTGATATTGGCGGGCTGGCCCGCAGCAGCCTGGGCCGCTTGGATCAAGCCGTTGAGTCGGGCGTTGACCGCATCGATCGGCCCGCTGTGGAAGAAGAACACTTCGTACGGTGCCGGCTCCCAGCGATACATGGCGTAACGGTAGACCGGCGTATCGCAGGCCATCGCCGACACCCACAACAGGGCCTCGCCGAGCAAGGCCAGGACCGGGATCTGCCAACCGATCGTCCGACAACTTCTTCTCGGAACCCAGCACATAAGTTGTGATCTCCCTCCAGCTACGCGGTTACGGCTAGAATAGCTCAACTGCAACTCCGTCGCACTAAGAGCATGATTCCGGAAGCTCGGCAGCCCCAGCTTGAACCGACTGCCACAGCCGCCGAAATTCGTCTCGCACAAAAAGCTGCAACTGCATGGCATAATCCGCCGGTAGTCGCAACAAACGAATCAATTCCTGGATGTCGGCCAAATCTCGCAGGCGACCCGAGTTGGTCAGGCCGGACGCCAGTTTTAAGTTGATCAGCGCGGGCAGACTCAGCCAGCGTATACCGTTCTTTTCTTCGCTGGCTGCAAGCGGGTGTGGGAATTGGACCGGTTTCGGCTTTCCGTCGCCGGGGTAACCACCCGCCACAAGGAATTCGATCCGGACGCCCAACTCGGCATCTCGAAGATTCTTGCTGCCCGAGAACACGGGCACGTATCCCAGTCCCTCAAGCTCCCGATGAATCTGCTCCAAGCCCTCGCGGGTCACCAAGATATCGATGTCCTCCGTGAAACGCCGAAAACCGTGCGAGAAGAGTGCCATGCCACCCGCGATGGCATAGGGGATGCCCAACGCGTTCAGACGCTGCGTGATCTTGCGGAGAGCCTGGTAAACGGCGCTCTGTTCTTCGAAGTGCCTGCTCCCTTCGCGTAGGGCCCAAGTCAACTCATCGTTCAGGAGTTGTTCGTAGGCGAGGGTCATGATCGCAATTCCGGGCAATCTCAAGGCGGCTGAGAGCCGCTTCCGTTGGTCCGAGCCATGAATCATCCAGGCTTAATCTTCCGTCAACGTACCCTGCTGGCCCCAGCGAGTCAACGCAGGCACAGTTCGGCCGGGTCCGTTCGCCGTACTTGGGAAGAACGCCGTTCCCGGTATAATGCAGCCAGCTCGTCGCCCAGCAGCTCGACCGTGCGGCCCGCAGGCCGTGGGACAGGACGGATTCGAATCCGCACGACGCGCGGATATACCTTCAACCGAGAAAACTTCGAACGGACCACTATGGAACAAATCCCTGAAAGTTCGTTGTTCGTCACGCTGGAAGATATCAGCAAACTGGTCATGCACAGCCGCAATCCGCAACAGACGTTATCGAATACCGTACATCTGCTCGCGAATCGGTTCGGCACCGAAGTCTGTTCGGTGTATCTGCTGGAGCCACGCAGCCTGCAGTTGGTACTCGCAGAGACGGTGGGGTTGAAATCGGAGGGCGTGGGGCAGATCCGCATGCGACTGGACGAAGGCCTGACGGGGTTGGTGGCGCAGCGAGGTGAGCCAGTCGTGGTCAAGGAAGCCAAGTTGCATCCCCGCTTCAAGTATTTTCCAGACGCTGGCGAAGAACAGTTTCACTCGTATCTGGGCGTACCCCTGCTGGATGGCGGCAAGGCGATCGGCGTACTTGTGCTGCAGACTATCCAGTCGCGCGAGTACTCCAAGAATGAGGTCCGCATGCTGATCACAGCCGCCTCGCAATTGTCGCCGCTGGTCGGGGAAGCTTGGCTGCTGAAGCAAGTCGAAGCTCCCGCCAGCACCGCGTCCGGGGCGAACGGAGGACAGGAACAGCGGTCGCTCGGTGGCACATCGCTCAGTCCGGGCGTGGGCTTCGGCGGCGCCTTCTGGGCCCAAAAATTCGACTGGGATCTGCTGGCTCACAAAGCTGGCGATCGGGCGGATGAGCAGCGGCGTTTGACCGCCGCCATGGAACGGGCCCGCCAGGATACCGAGCGGGTCAGCCAACGCATCGCAGATCTGGTCGGCGAAGACCAAGGGGCCATCCTGCAGGCCCAGTTGATGCTCCTGCGAGACACCAAGATCGAGGACGATCTGGCCGGTTTTCTGGGCGAGGGCGCCAGCGCTGAAGCGGCCGCACTCCGCACGGTCGACAAGTACTCGCGCGCGTTCGCCAAGTTGGGCAGCCCCTATTTCCGCGAGCGAATGTACGACATCAAAGATGTCTTTCGGCGGATCCTGTGGCATTTGCAGCCCACGGCGACGGAACCCGGCACTGCGGACCAGCGGTTGGTCCTGGTGGGGGAGGAAGCCTCGGTGGCGGAACTGTTCTCCGTGGACGCGGACCAGGTGGCAGCGGTGATCGTCGAGCACGGGGGACGGACCAGCCACGCCGCGATTCTGGCACGCAGCCTGGGCATCCCCATGTTGGCCCAGGTGCCGAATCTGGCCGCCTCCGTGCGGGCCGGTGCCAAGCTGTTGGTGGACGGTGATCGAGGGCAGGTCTTCGTGCAACCGACGGAAGCGTTATTAGCCGAATACCGGTCGAAACTGACCGCGCGGGTCGCCCTCCGCGAGCAGGTCGGAACGTGCCCGTCGGCTCCAGTGTCCACCTCGCCCGTGGGGCCGGTGGTCGAGGCCAACATCAACCTGGTCTCCGAGGTGCGGCAGGCCATGGCCCACGGCGCGGCCGGCGTGGGCCTGTATCGCACCGAGTTCCTGATCCTGTCCCGCCGGGCTATGGTTAGCGAGGAGCAACAGTACCGCAACTACCGTCAATTGTTGACTTTGCTGGACGGTCGCCCCGCCAACATTCGCACGTTTGACCTGCGCGAGGAGAAAGCCCCGCCGCCTTCCGCGGACCAGCCGGATCCGGGCTGTCTGGACTGGCGGTTAGTGCTGCGCTCACCTGCAGTGCAGCGTGTGTTTCGGCAGCAGGTCCGAGCGATCTTGCGCGCGGGGGTCGTGGGGCCAGTACGCATCCTGGTGCCGCTGATTGTAAGTTCCGAACAACTCGCGTGGGTCAAGTCGACGGTGGCCGAGGTCCACGAAGAACTGCAACGCGAAGGCTTGCCGTGCGTCTCACAGATTCCCTTGGGAATCATGATCGAAGTGCCGGTGGCCGTCACGATGGTGGAGGAGTGGGCCGGACAGGTCGACTTCGTCTGCTTGGGCACGAACGATCTGCTCGCCTCGGCCATGGGGGTCAGCCGGGACGATCCCGTGTCGGAGATTGTGTGCGATCCGCTGCATCCCGGCCTGCTGCGGATGGTTCGGCACGTGATTACCGCCTGCCGCGCTGCCGGCAAGCCGGTGACCGTCTGCGGGGAAATGGCGGTCAGCACGCAGGGGGCGAAGCTCTTGGCTGACATGGGAGCCGACGCCGTGAGCGTGGCGGTCGAGCGGATTCCCCAAGTCCGCGCGGCCCTCGCCGACTGGGCCGCTCAGCAGTAAGGTAACAGGCTATGCCCGACTCGCACTCGAAGATCGAAGAGATTGTTCAGCGTCTGCGGACCCAGTACAACGAACTGGCAGAATTCGCTGGGTCGCTGGCGCACGAAATCAAGAATCCGCTCTCGGTCATCAGCATGAATATGGATCTGTTGGCGGAGGACTTTGCGGAAGCGGAGTCGCCCCGGGAGCGGCGGGCGCTGAACAAGATCGAAGTCGTCCAGAAGCAGTGCATCCGTCTGGAGCATCTGCTGCGGGACTTTCTGAAGTTCGCCCGGTTGCGGGATCTGGAGCTGTCATCCGGCTGTTTGAATGACATTGTTGAGCGGGTTCTTACGCTGTTCGAACCCCAAGCCCGCGAGAGCGGCGTCGAGTTTATTCGCTATCTCGATCAGGATCTGCCTAGTATCAAGCTGGACGAGCAGACCCTCCATGCCGCGCTGTTCAATCTGGTCAAGAACAGCCTGGAAGCGATGCCCGACGGGGGGCAACTCATGGTCCGCACGCGGATTACGCGCACCGGCGTGGCGTTAGACCTGATCGACACGGGCTGTGGTATGGACGGCTACACCGCGCTGCACATGTTTGACGCCTTCTACTCGACCAAGAACGACGGCTCCGGACTGGGCTTGCCGACCGCCCGTAAAATCATCGAAGCCCACGGCGGGACCATCAGCGTCCAGAGCGAAGTCGGTCGCGGCACGCAATTCACGATCGAGTTCCCGCAACCGGCCCGAATTCCGTAGCCAGTCAAAATCGTTTGCCCGGTTGCAGTTTTGACCTACAGTTCTGGTAGCACGGGTCTGCTCTCGTGGACCTCGGGGGCTTTACCTCAGCCCGTCAGCGAACTTACGACCCTAGCCGAAACCATGAACTGCCAAGAACTTGCTCGCCGTATCGAAGATCTGCAGCCCGGCACAGACACCCGCAATGTCGCCCGGTACTGTCTGTTACTGGCCAACTGGACGCAAGACGTCGATCAGCTGGAGGATAGCAACGTGCTGACCAGAGCCTGGCGAGAAGTCAACCTGCGATGGCAGGCGACGGCTGATCAGCACGCGGCCATGACCGAGGAACTGGAAAACATGGCCAAGTCGGATCCTAAGAAGTTCACCTCCGATCAGATCTGGGTACTCATTCGCGCCATTCAAGTGCAGCACCAGATCCTGCAGCTCTACATCGGCGACGAAGCGTTGACCGTCTGATCTCCTACCGACCCATACTCTCGGCCTTGGCCAGGATTGCCGGGCGGGCTTCCTCCATCAAGTCCCGCACGTCGGCATAACACATCGTCCGGCCGGCGAAATCGCGCGTCTTCAACGCGCCCAAGAATCGCGACTGGAACTCCGTTAAGTTCGTGCCGTAGATGTGGTAGCTGTCCGCCATGTGACAGTAGCGGCCCAACTTGACCTCGCGGCCCGTCAGTGCCGAAACTCTCGCCGCAACCCGGGCCTGCAACTGGACCAGCGCAAACATGTTCATGAAGGCGGCCTTGTAGGCGTCGTTGCTGCGGAAGCGGACGTTCATACTCAACACGTGCGTGCCGGCTTCCTCGGTGATTCGGCACCACAGACTTTGCAGGCAAGGCGGATCGTAGCAGCTCCGGTCTTCCCAAGCCTTCCAGGTGACTGCCTGAGCACGGCGAGTGTAACTGGTCTTGGCCAGCTGTTGACACAGGTCTTCGATCTGGTCGATCGGTGCCAGGGTCGGCACCGCGTAGGCGCATAGTCGCTGGTGGTAGGTGTACTCCCAGCGTTTGTCCTGGGGGTCGCTCGAATCTCGAACGCAATGGTCCTTGATGCCGTCCAAGACCTCCAGCACGTATTCCTGCAGATCCTCCAGCCCGCCGGGAAAATCCCGGTGGATCATCGGCTCGGCCAGCGGGTCCGCCACCGTGACGATCATCGTCGCGTCTTTGCTGGGCGGGTCGCCGGGTTTGTCATACTGCGTGCTGATGTCGCAGCCCTGCTGGAAGAGCCGGACCAACGAATTCTCCCAAGCTTGGGCGATACCCTCGCCTTCAGCGGTAAGCACGGGGATACCGTCCATCGCGCGTCCTTTGCTGCGAAAATGTGACTCGGGTCGTCGTACGCTTCCTCGGTTCGCCATTGTTGGCGCGATCGGCTCACCGCACAAGTCCCGACCGCTGGCCGGAACCTTGGAGTCGACCGGTCCTGTCCAGTACACCAATTCTAAGAAAATGGCCTTGCTTTCGATGGTGGGCCGCGAGTACTTGGCCCACCCTACGATTTATTCACCGCCTCTCCGCGTCGTCTGCCCAAGGAACGGCTGAGAATTGAGCTTTCACTTCCCGCCCGTCAATGCCGTCCGGATCTCCTGAACGCTCACGCCCAGCGTCTTGGACGAAATGGTGCTGAGCTGCTGTTCCGGCCCTTGGACGTGCAGCGTGCGGTGGACGTGAGTCAGCGACTGGCCGGGTGCCAAGGCGGCGGCCGGGGACGAACTCTCAAGTTCGTAGAACGGTCCCATCGGCTGCTTGCCGGGGGCTGGCGGGCCATCGTTGTAGCTGTTGACGACGTCGCCCGCATACGGCTGTTTTTGAAGCTCCCACATGGAGTTCACATAGTCTTTCGCACCCTTGGGCAGCGTGTACTGGACTAGCGTCAACAGCTTCGACTCCGCCGCGTAGCTGCCCAGCAGCGGTTTCGCCCGCTGAGGGCTGATGCCGATCTTGCTGCGGTACTTGCCGTCGCCGCTGAAGAACAAGTGCTGCTCGCCGACCTGCAATCGGTCGGCGGGAACTTTGCCGAAGTAGGCGTCATTCACTTTCGGTCCGAGCTTTTCCTCGGGGCCGCGCTGGAACGGAATGGCCACCGTGGTCTGCTCGGACGGCTGATACATGCCTAGAATCCAAATCGACAGCAGGCCGCGGTCTTTGGTCCAGGCTTGGCTACCGGTGTTGGTCAGGCGATTCTCGGATTCGTAAGCCACCAATCCCAGGCCCGATCCGATTTCCACCCCCAACAATTCCGCCACTTTGGCGCGCGGCAGGAGACGCACGCTCCGGTCCACGGTCAACTGGAATTCGGTCCCGGAGTAATTCACCAACTGGATGGCTTTGCGAAAGCGGGCCTCGGTCTGCGACTGCGAGACGATCTCCCATGCGCCCCAGTCGATGGCCTCGGGTGTCTGCCATTGCTCCAGGGTGAAGGCGTCGCCCTGGCGGAAGAAGATCGAGTACTGGCCGCCTTCGGGTCCCAGCCAGAAGCGATCTTCGCCGCCGAAGACGTTGATGTGCGGCTTCCGCGTGCCGTCCGCAATCGCCTGGCGATTGATCCAGCCGTAACTGGGGCCAGCCGGCCCCGCGGCCGTACTCGTCATGACGCGGCCCTGGTATGCGGGTATCACCGCGACCTGTGCCTGACCAGAGTCATCTGCTAAGACGAGCACGGGGACATGCTTCTTCATAAACGCCACATCCTCGCCAAAGGTGCCGGCTCGGCCTTCACACGCCCAGCCCACCAGTAACGAACTGCACAGTCCGACGGACCTGATCCACCAATTTGACAATCGCATGACAAGGAGCTCCTTTCGAGTTGTGAGATTTGCGGGACACTGCGGTGCTGCGGTAGTCGAGTGACCGCCAAGTAGGTCAGCTTTTCCAGGCTGACGTTTTTCTCGTTCCCAGGTTCTGCCCTGAAAACGTACCTGGCCCAAGTGCGACTCTTCTTGCGATCTTCGCGCGGATGGCAGAGCCAGAGCACGGATTTCTTTCTTGTTCGATTTTCATCCGTGCTCTGGCTCTGCCATCCGTGCGAGAAACATAAACTGGAAGATCCAAGCCGCGTACGACGTTTTCGAGCGGCCAGTAGGCGTAACCCGGCTACTCCCGTGTCGTATCCGTGGGCGGCGAGCCGGTTTCGGACGGCGAAATCTCCGTCGGCGCCTCCGTCAACGGGCTGGCATTCAATTCCTGCATTTCGGCAACCGCGGCTTGGCGGGTGGCACGGGCCTGTTCCAGCTTCTGCTTGCCGGCTTCGAGTTTGGCTCCGGCTTTGGTCAACTTGGTTTCGGCTTTGGTCAGCTTGGCTTCCGCTTTGGCCAACCTGCGCTCGGCTTTGGCCAAGCGTGCAGCCGCGCGATCCGCGGGTGTGTGTGGTTTCTTCATGGATGCCTCTCTGGATGTGGTGACTACGAGATTCCGAACACCGCTGTCGACCTCCTGCAGGGAGGGCTGCGCCCACCAGCGAAAGCAGCCTGTGGTGGGTACAGCCCACCCGACAGGACAGCCGCTCGTGGAATCGACAGAATGCCTGCCGCGAGGGCGGCACTGTCACACCACGTTAGACGAAAAACCCGGCGTCGTCCACCGTTCAGAGGTCCAGTTCAGAGATCCAATCCTTCGACTTGATCCAGCAACTGGTCCAGTTCGTCTGGCGTTCGGACCTCGTGACGAGCCTCGGTTTCGGGACTCTCGACGGACGTCGGCGTTACGGCCGGCCCCGACAGAGCCAAATGGTCCTCGCGTTCTCGCGCCGCAATCGCACGCAGTCCCTCGGCCTGCTGCAGTCCGCCGAATAAGTCGGAAAGATCGAGCTTCCAGTCACTGGCCTCGCCGCCGACCCCCGCGATCCCCGGTGTCTTGTGCTGCGGGAAAACGATCGCGCTGGCCGGACACACACGGCTGCAGGCCGGACAGCCTTTGCGGCAATTGTCCGGTTGCTCGACCAGAATCTGATCGGCCCGGTACACACCGTACACGCCGAACAGACAGAAGTCGATGCACTCCATGCAGTTGGTGCAGCGGCTGAAATCGATCACCGGGTACCAACGGCGGGGCGACGGTTCCTCGATGCGTTGCACTTGCGGTGCCAGCTCCAGCGGCGTCTGATGGCTGAGTTTAGCGACAATGCGTCGTACTTCCTCGACGATTGGTTCCGCTGCGTTGTGATCGCGAAGATCCAGGCAGTAGACGGTCCGGTCCGGCGTCTCACGCAATTCGAAGACGTGTCGTTCAGACGCGTTGGTCGGCTGCTTGTCAACCCGCGGACTGACGTCCGCGGCGGCCATTGGTGTGCGGCCGATTTGGCCACGCACCCCGTGCCGGTCAAGTGTCCAATGCATCCCGCGCGGATACAACCACGACAGCACGATCAGGTCGCCGTCGAGTTGCCGCAGCGCGGTCACGCTGGGCCCGTCGGTCGGCAAGTCGTAGACGTGGGGCACCACCCACACCCGGACGCCGACGTCGGACGCCAGCGCCGCTACAAGCCGCTCTTGGAGTTCCCGTTTTGCAGGATCGGAGCTGGTGGTTTGCGAGAGGACAACGACGGGCGCAGACGGCATGGACTTTTCTCTCGATCCGTAGGGTGGGCGGTGCCCACCGCAAGCTGTTTTCGCGGGTGGGCACAGCCCACCCTACACACGATTCCGCGGGGCGATTCACCCTAGCACCAAACGGTTCTTCCAGGTGTC
>JAPLNJ010001062.1 GCA_026692885.1 Planctomycetota bacterium
GGCGCAGGACGGGGGACCGGTCCACGCCAACCGAGCGGCGCCATTCTAGACTAGTTCCCTCCCCTTTACAATTTGGCGTATCGGCCTTGATCATAACGTTGCAAACTGCGGTCAGTGCTGGCGTCGTAGCCGAAGTCGTGAGACTTCGGTTTTGGCCGCTTCGCCCCCAAGTCTCACGACTTCGGCTACTGCTAGCGTTTCGCGAGGTTACGATCAAGGCCGGCGTATCACATCCGCTTGAATCGCTTGTCGAGTTCTTCCCGGGTGAACACCAAGGCCGTGGGGCGGCCGTGGGGACAATGGTGCGTGTCCTGGAACAAGTGCCGCTGCTCCAGCAGCGCGGTGACTTCCTCGGGTGTGAGCCGATCGCCCGCCTTGATCGCCGCCTTGCACGAGATCATGTGCAACATTTCGTCCAGCAAGTCCCGTTTCTGCGGCGGTTGGTCGCTGGTCAACAACTGGGCGATCAACTGCCGCAGCACCTCCGTCGGGTTGAAATTGGCCAGCATCGCGGGATAGCTGGAGACCAGGACTGTGTCGCCACCAAACGGCTCGATCTCGATGCCCAATTGCGTCAGCGTCTGGCGGGCCTCCAACGCGGCCGCCGCCTCGGCGGGCGTCAAGGAGACGGGTTCGGGCACCAACAGCCGCTGCCGCTCCAGGTGCCCGGACAAGACCTTTTCCCGCAACTGCTCGTACAGAATCCGCTCGTGCAGGGCGTGCTGATCGATGATCACCACACCTGCCTCGTTCTCCGTGATCAAGTAGCGATTGTGGACTTGCAGGCCCCCACGACCTCCGACAGACGGCGGCAGGGACGTCTGAGGACCGGTCACACTGTCCGGGACCACCGGCTGCGACGTTGGCGGAGCGCCGGGGTCGGCGTGGTGGAGTGCCGCTGCTGCGAGTCCCGCACCACCACCTTCCGGAAACGGCCGGAACTCGGGGACGCGGCGGTCGCCGAACCCATAATTCAGGCCCAGTGTGGCCTGTCGCGCCGGCATTTCCGGCTGACCTGCAGCTGCGGCAGGCGGAGCCGCGCGGCCGGTCGCCAACTGGCCTGTGGCCCATTGGACCAGTTCTTGCCGATGCCGATCGGCCTGCGTTGGGTCGTGTGCCCCCGCCGGGGTGTCCTCGACCGGCCGCGGCAACGCGGTCCCGACGTGCGGCGTCAGATCGGTGGTGAGGAATTTCTTGCGCAGCGCGCCCAGCACCTGGCTGTAAATGCGACCGCCGTCCTGGAAGCGGACTTCCAGCTTCGTGGGATGCACGTTCACGTCGACGGAATTTGCCGGGATCTCCAGACGCAGAAAGACAGCTGGGTAACGGCCGGTCAACAACAGGCCGCGATAAGCCTCGGCCAACGCATGCTGCAACGCCCGATCGCGGATATGCCGCCCGTTCAGGAACAGGTACTGCATGCGGTTGTCGCCGCGGCTGAACGTAGGGTTCACGGCCAGGCCGTTGAGCCGGATCTGGCCGTCGTCGCTTTCGACCGGAATCAGCGCCTCGCCGATCTCCGTGCCGAACAGCATCGTGATCCGCTCCCGCCAGTTGTCGACCGGTGGCAGATCATGGATCGGCTGATCGTTGTGCCGCAGCGTGAAGTGGACTCGTGGGTAGGCCAATGCGATTCGGGTGAAGGCTTCGCTGATGTGTCCCATTTCGGTCGGCGTGGTGCGCAGGAACTTCCGCCGCACGGGCATGTTGCAGAACAATTGCCGGACTTCGACCAGTGTCCCCACGGGGCAGCCGCAAGGCACCACCGGTCCCAGCTGCCCGCCGAGCACTTCCAGCTCAGCCCCAGCCGACTGGTCGGCCGTACGGCTCCGCAGTCGCAGATGGCTGACTTCCGCGATCGAGGCCAGGGCTTCCCCTCGGAAACCGAGCGTGCGCACGTCGAACAGATCATCCGCGTCGCGAATCTTGCTGGTCGCATGGCTGGCCACGGCCAGCGGTAACTGATCCGCGGAGATGCCGCAGCCGTTGTCGACCACGCGAATCAACTCGGTGCCACCCTTCTCCACGGCCACATCGATTCGCGTGCAGCCGGCGTCGACCGCATTCTCCAGCAACTCCTTGACGACGCTGGCCGGCCGCTCGATCACTTCGCCGGCGGCGATCTTGTTGATCACGCTGGGTGTCAGTTGTTTGATCTCAGGCATGGAATCCGTTCGCCATCAAGCAGGCCGGCGAGGCCGGCGTCTGGTCCATCTCGATTAAGATCGGTGTACCGGCTCTATCCGGTAATCCTGGGTTCCCGCCGTGCTCCGTGCCAGACCGTCAGTATTTCGACACGCCGCTCTTCCTCGATCACCCGGTAGAGTATGCGGTACTTCCGGCAAAGCACTTCGCGGATGTCGCGGTGCCGAGAGCGCCGATACACGGCCCCCATGAACGGATGATTCATAAGCAGGTCGATGCGGGCCACGATTTCGTCGCCGACGCGTTCCGCCGCAACCGGACTGTCTTGCGCAATGTGCGATACAAGATCTTGGAGGTCCTTCAACGCCGGATCAGTCCAGACTATCTTGCAGACCATGAGGTAACCATCCGCCTGACTTCCTCATGCGGTGTGACGCGCCCGGCTTCCGCGGCCTCCTCGCCCTTACGGATGGCCGCGAGCAGAGCAACCTCCTCGCTGATCTCGTCCAGAGTCAACGTCTCGGGCAGACTGCGCACGATCTCAATGACGAGTTGCTTATTGGTCATAAGTTAAACTTCTCCAGCTTGCGATACAGGGTCCGCGCCCCGATGCCCAGGATGTTGGCTGTTTCTTCGCGGTTGCCGTTGGTCAGCTTCAAGGTCTGTTCAATCGCCCAGCGTTCATACTCGGTGAACGGCTTACCGACCAAGCTCATCGGGCCTTCCAAGACCGCCACTTGGCGTTCGTCCACGGCGGCCAACTCCGAAGGCAGGTCATCGACATCCAAGAGACCGTCCATATCAAGTACAACCATCGTCTCCACGGCGTTCCGCAGGTGCCGCACGTTGCCCGGCCAGTCGTAGGCGAACAGGCGGCGGCTGACGGCCGGCGAGATGTTTTTGACCGACTTGTTGTGCCGTTTGGCGAAGAGCTTGCGGAAATGGTCTACCAACGGCAGGATGTCCTCCCGCCGCTCGCGCAGACTCGGCAGTTCGATCGTGATGACCTTGATGCGGTAGTACAGGTCGCGGCGAAATTCGCCGCTTTCGACCGCGTCTTCCAGGCTGCGGTTCGTCGCGGAGACGAGGCGCACGTTGACCGGAATGGGCTTGTTGTCACCCACGCGTGTCACCTGGTGCTCTTCGACGACCCGCAGCAGCTTGACCTGTGTGGACATCGGCATGTCGCCGACTTCGTCCAGGAACAGCGTTCCGCCGTTGGCATACTCAAATGCGCCCACCCGATCCGTGACGGCGTCGGTGAAGGCGCCTTTGACGTGGCCGAACAACTCGCTCTCCACCAAATTCTCGGCCACCGCGCGGGCGTTCAGCGGCACCATGCGTTTGTTCTTGCGCGACGGGCTATTCTGATGGATCGCCTGAGCAATCAGTTCCTTGCCGGTGCCGCTTTCGCCGGTGATCAAGACGGTGGCGTCGGTGGGCGCGATCCGCTTGATGCGATCGATCACCGACTTCATCTTGTCACTGGTGTAGATGATGCCCTCGAAGCCGAACCGATCGTCCAGCCGCTGGGTCAACTCCAGGTTTTGTTGGGTCAGTTCCCGATTTTGCTGCCGGAGTCGGACCTCGTCCACGGCGTGTTCAAACACCACCCGCAGCCGATCGGCCGAGATGGGCTTCTCCAGAAAGTTAAACGCACCATGCTGCATGGCCTCGACCGCCTTCGGCACGGAAGCGTGGCCCGTGACCATGATGACTTGGCTTTCGGGCAGCACTTCCTTGGCTCGCGCCAGCAGTTGCATCCCATCGACTTCGTTCATGACCAGGTCGGTGATCACGATCTCGTAGGTGTTCTGTTGGACCTGCCGCAAGCCCTCCGGGCCCGATGTGGCCACGTCGCAGGGGAAACCGATGCGAACCAGAATCTCCGCCATGGTATGGGCGTGGGCACGGTCGTTGTCGACGATCAACGTGCGGATCGCCGCGGCGGGGGAGGTTTCGGAGTCAGAAGCTTTGCTTACCGTCATGCCGCTGATGATACAACACAAACGACGTTTCGGGTACTGGGCTGCGGAGTCTGCATGGAAAGCCACTGCGGTGAACAACTTGCGGTGGTTCAAGTCATCGAGGCTTCTCGTTCCGACGCTCTGCGTCGGAACGCAAGTCGCGGACGCTCTGCGTCCTTGGGCAAACGACGCGGAGCGTCGAAATACTGGCGTTCCCACGCGGAGAGCCTGTGAAAGAATCGTAGGGTGGGCTGTGCCCACCCCTGTAAAGGTGTTAATCTCGTTTGAGTTCACGCTTTAGCGTGTCTTGTGCGGCGGGCATCGCCCGCTTGGCACGCTAAAGCGTGAACTCCAACAAGGCCCGACGCTACGGTTTCCCCAGAGAATCGCACATTTACAGGGGTGGGTGGGCTGTGCCCACCACCACTGCTTGTGCTTGGTGGGCACAGCCCACCCTACATTTTGGGCAACCATTGTCAGCTGATTTGATTCTTTCACAGCCGCGGAGCATGGGAACGAGAGACACCTTTTCCACGCTTGAATGGTCCGCTTCTGCGGCTTATAAACAGTAGCGTGTCGATGTCACTCGCCTCGAACTAAGTCAGGCTTCGTCATGCAATGCCCTTTTCCTGGCATGGACCCGTACATCGAAATGTCTGGCCTGTGGGATGATTTTCACGCGGACATAATTGCCGAAATCAAACGCGCGATCGCCCCCCAGTTACCTCCCCACTACGCGGTGCGCACCGGCGAACGGTACTATGTGGACGTTTGCTCGCCGACCGAAATTGGAGCGGTGGACGAGACGCTCGTCCAATCCGACGCCAGCGTCGTGGCCGTCGCAGACCGTTCGAGGTCAGGCGGCGGCGCCGCGGTGTTGGAAGCTCCCGTGGAAACCGAAATCGCAGTCGAATTGGAATTCCGGGAGAAGTTTCTCGATATTCGCGAGATGCGTTCCGGACACATCGTCACGACCATCGAAGTCTTGTCGCCTTCCAATAAACGCGGCGGGCAGGGACGGCACCAATACCTGCTGAAACGCAACGCCTGCCTGCTCGGCGAAAGGAACTTCGTGGAGATTGACCTGCTGCGCGGCGGAACTCGCATGCCACTGGCGATCAACTATCCGGCGGGGGCCTACTTCGTGGCGTTGTTTCGGATGAACCGCCCCGGCAAATGCGGCCTGTGGCCGATCGGCTTGCGCGACCGGTTGCCGATCATCCCGGTTCCGCTCTTGCCCGGCGAGCATGACCTGCAACTCGATTTGGCGCCGCTGGTCAACTCGATCTATGTCGTCTCGAACTACGGACTCTCGATCAATTACGCCCTGCCGCTCTCGCCGAGACTAAGAGACGCAGAAGACGCGGCTTGGTTGGAGGCAACGCTTCGCTCGGCGGGATGCCTCACGTAGGCTGCCGCTACCGCGGGAACTTGAGGTTGGTGAATTCCCGGACGCGGTTGGCGATGGCCGGCTCGACCGGCAGACGCTCCATGCTGCTGGCGCCGTAAAAGCCCACGATGCCTTGGGTGTGGTCCAGGATGTACTGGGCATCTTCCGGCTCGGCGATCGGGCCACCGTGGCACAGGACCAGGATGTCCGGCCGGACCCGCTTGGCGGCATCGCACATCTCCTGGACCGACCGGGCTGATTCCTCCAGCGTCCGCGCGGTGCTCGCACCGATCGTGCCTTTGGTGGTCAGGCCCATGTGGGGAATCAGGATGTCCGCTCCCGCCTCGGCCATCGCCGCGGCTTCGTCGGGATTGAAGCAGTAGGGCGTCGTCAACAGGCCCATTTCGTGGGCCGTGCGGATCAGGTCCACTTCCAGGCCATACCCCATACCGGTTTCTTCCAGATTCACCCGCATCTTGCCGTCGAACAGGCCGACGGTGGGGAAGTTCTGGACGCCCGAAAAGCCGGCGGCGTCCACGTCACGCAGGAACAACTTCATCACGCGGAACGGATCGGTGCCGCAGACGCCCGCCAGCACGGGCGTATGGAGGACCACCGGAATCACCTCCCGC
Organism: Planctomycetota bacterium; assembly: GCA_026692885.1. The sequence continues at coordinate 6,135 of JAPLNJ010001062.1, forward strand.
GCCATGTCCATCACAATTGCGTTGGCATCGCCGTAGGGCAACAGTCCCGATAACGAGCCGCGGCCGGCCATCCGGAACCGGCCGGAGTTGTAGATCACCAGCAGGTCAATGCCGCCCGCCTCGGACATCTTGGCACTGAGTCCGGTGCCGGCGCCGCCGCCGACGATCGCTCGGCCGGAGGCAACCTTTTGGCGTAACTTGGCGAGGACGTCATTGCGGGAAAACAGGGCCATGATGGAAACTCCGTGGATTGGGGGTGGGTAGGTCAGGCTTTCCAGCCTGACGTCGGCCTTGATCGTAATGTTGTCAGGGCTAGCAACGCAGCGGGTGGCTGGTGGCTGAGCCTAAGCGAAGCCCCAGTCCACTGTTGCTGCGGCTTCGCCTAGGCTCAGCCACCAGCCACCCTGCTAGCATTTTGCAGGGTTACGATCAAGGCCCTGACGTCGTTAGGCCGGCCTTCGTTCTGTCAGACGTCAGGCTGGAAAGCCTGACCTACGTTATTTCTCCAAGAACTCGATCAATTTCCTGGCGGCGGCTTCGGCAAACTCCGGATCGTTGATGTGGCAGTCCAGCTCCCGGAGCTCGATCGCGCCGTGCTGCTGCCGGATGCCTGCCAACAGCGCCTGCCTCGCCTGCGGGTCGTCAAACGGTTGACCTTCGCAGTCGATGGCGGACACGCCTCGTAACGGCACCAGCAACGCCGCAGGTCCGGTCGAGGCCGCCACCTTACGGCCGATTTCGCGGCCCAGTTCGGCATTCTCCTGGACCGTGGTCCGCATCAAGGTCACCGTGGGGTTGTGCTGGTAGAACTGGCGGCTGCGGAACTTATCGGGTACGGTCTCCGGGGGGCCGAAGTTGACCATATCAATCGCACCGACCGACACGACTTGGGGTACGCCGCACCGGGCTGCCGCCGTCAGCCGGTTCGGGCCGGCGGTCAGGATGCCACCGACTAGTTCGTCCGCCAGTTCCGTGGTGGTGATGTCCAGCACGCCGGCGATCAAGCCATCGGCGATCAAGGACTCCATCGCCTGCCCGCCGCTACCCGTGGCGTGGAACACCAGGACTTCGTAGCCAGCCTGTTCCAACACTTCGCGGGCGCGCAGCACACAAGCCGTGGTCACGCCGAACATCGTCGCGGCCACGACCGGCCGATCCTCGGCCGCGTCAGCGGCTTGGTGCAGAACCATGCCGGCCATGGCACTGGCGGCGTTGGCCAGAATCCGCCGACTGATCCGGTTCAGGCCAGCGATATCCACGACCGAATTCAGCATCAGGATGTCTTTGTTGCCGACCCACGGGTGGACTTGACCCGAGGCCAGTGTGCTGACCATGACCTTCGGCACGCCGATCGGCAGCGTGCGCATCGCGGTCGTGCCGATTGTGGTCCCGGCTGAACCGCCGAGGGCGAGGACACCGTCCAATTCGCCGCGTGCAAAAGCGGCCTGCACCAACTGGGCCGCTCCGGCCGCCGCCTGCGTTACCGCCGCACCGCGATCGCGATGCTCGAGCAGCGCCGCGAGCGTGGTCCCGGCCGCCGCGAACACTTGCTGGCGGGTCACCTCACCCGGGAAAGCGGGCTGGCCGATGCAGCCAGTATCGACCACTGTCACCGGGACGCCCAAGGCCCGCAGGCGATCTCGCACGAACGCCGCTTCAGGGCCTTTGGTGTCCAACGTCGTCAGCAAATAGACGCTCATCCGAACCTCGCTTGAGGGTTGATAACGGGCGCATGATACTGCCCCGGAAAGCGCCCTGCAATCGGCGTTCGAAAAACAATATTCCTGATTCCTGCTACCTGAGTTCCGGCCAAGAAGGAAGGCAGGAATACTTTATTCACTGGAGTGGGAGGGCGATTCTGGCCTGTTGGAAATGTCTTCTTGACTCACAATTCAGCGGCAAGGGCCTGATCAAGGCATTGATGGTCGAAACGGGACGTGTTTCTTTCGATGCCGATGGCGAGGTCCCCTGACACTCACCGGAGCGGGTCGTAACCCAGCGGGCCAAACGTCGCTCCTGCTGGCGAAGCGGGAACGCTCGCTGGTCGGGCGGGGCCAAGTGTGTTGGGACGGTAGCCGCTGGCTGCGTTGGCGTCCGTCTGCACGGGCAGCGACCGTGAACGGAGCGGTGAGACCGACTGCGACGGATCAGGTGCGACAGGTTGACCGCCAACGGCCGCCGGGCCGGATGGCAAAGCCTGGGCCGTGGACGGGAGGCCAGTTCCTTTCTGGCAATTTGAACACTGGCCATCCGGGCAGCAATTGGGCACTTCCAGGTATCCGTAGGAATAGAATTCGCAGTCGCTGGGAGGGGACGTCGTTTGTCCGGGACCGCACTGGGGAACTTGATGGGGATCGAGCGGGCCGATCAGTTCCGGCGTTACCATGATCAGCAGTTCGACTTCGTTGACTCGTTCGGTAACTCGCGAGAATGCGCGGCCAACCCAAGGCAGGTCGGCCAGGAAGGGGATGCCTCGATTCTGCGACTCGACGCGATTCTGGATCAAGCCCGCCAAGGCCAGCGTCTGGCCGGCACGCATCTCCACGGCCGTGTCGACATGCCGCTCAGTCAGGGCCGGAACCCTGACGCCACTGATGTCGGTGCCACGCGCTTCATCAACTTCGCTCACGCTAGGGCGCACTTCCAGTCGGATCGTGCCATTCCCCAACACGACCGGAACGAACTCGATCTTAGTTCCATACTGTTTCCACTCTATCCCCATGGTGCCTAGGCCATTTGGAACGGGAACCGGAATCTCCCCACCCGAATTGAAACTGGCAGCACGCCCGCTCATTGTAACCACGGTTGGCTCCGCCAGTAATTTTACGAGATCATACTGACGCAACGCCTGCACAAAGGCGGTGACTTTGGTACCGCTGCCAAGAATATTCAGTTGGACGGTCTCGGTCCCGATCACCCCGGCCGCACTTTCCGTGAGCGAGAAGTTGCTGGCAAGCACTGCCCAATCGATACCCAGTTGCTTCAGCTTACTCCGGGAGACTTCCATGACCTTCACATGCAGTGCCACCTGCTGGACTCCTCCCACGGCGACGCCATTAATGACGTTCCGGTAGTACCCTTTTGCCAACAGGATGATTTCGTCCAGCATGGAAGCGCGCGGAACGAAACCTTTGATGTAGACCGTTTCGTCATTCAGCGGGCGGACGTGGAGGGTCGCTTCGGGGAATTCGGTACGCAGTAAGTCGATAAGTTCCGCGGCGTTGCGAAGTACGATGACATCCACGGAGAAGAGGCTTCCCTTCTCGTCCCACAGATTCAATTGGGTCAGGCCGGGTTTGAGCGCCGAGACTTGGATTTGATGCGGGGACAGCGGGGTGGCCTGAATCACGCTCGGGTCGCTCACAAACAGACGCGGTACCTTGTTTTCCAGGCTCAAGACGCGGCTGGTGTTGACCATCATATCCAACCGCTCGGCAGGTTTGCCAATGTGAAATGTCAGCGGCGACGTCTCGACCGGTTCGGCGGAGAGCGGTCGGGCCAAGCCGAGAAGGCCGACCAGGATTCCCAGCGTGCGAACCGCGTGGCTTGCCCAACGGAAACGGAGCTGCGGGATAGTCGCATTGCTTTGCATGGCTGGATCTTCCGTGACGCGAATTGAAGCTCGGCATCCATGGACCAAGTTGGTCCGTTGGGGGGCCGTCCACACCGCAGAGATGCACGTCCAAGCACCGCGACGGTGAGGTCTCGTTCTCTTATTCGAAGGTCCCGCAGGGAAATCCTCACCTAATGTGGGAGGTCCGCGCCAGGGCGGTGAGACAGACGCCGCACAACCCGCAGGTTGCGAACAATGCAACCGTGGGTGGGGCCTTGATCGGAAGTTCTCTCGTTCCCACGCTCCGCGTGGGAACGCAAGTGTTTTGACGCTCCGCGTCGTCTACCCAAGGACGCAGAGCGTCCGTGGCTTGCGTTCCGACGCAGAGCGTCGGATCGAGAAAATCGAGGACCTGTACAACCGCAAGATGTTCACAGCAGTGGGGACGCTCTACCGTAGGACGGATTGGCAACCCGCCCTACAACCGAACGCTCAAGCTATTTCTTCACGATGTCGGTCTCGCTGTGCTCCTGGTGCTCCGCTTGGTCGGATGGCTCCTGATCGGATGGATCCTGTTGCTCCGCTTGATCGGCTTGCACCCGGTCTGCCACCGGTCGCTTCCCGGTTGACACATCGCGTGCATCCCGGCGTTCTGAGGGCGAGTCTTCCGAAGACCAACGGAACTGCTTTTGTGGCGAACAGACAAGCATCGTCCAACGAGGCTGCTCCGCAGTACGTTTGGCCCCAGTGGCGGCCGAGGCAAGCGTGTGATCGGCCACCTCACCACGCCCCAACAGCTGCTGGTAGGAACAGCCTGTTGTCTCTTCCACGCTAATGTCATCGGGGCTACGCAGCGCCAGACGCAATTGGCCCAGTTCGGCCGCCATCAGCAGTTTTTCGGCTTGGTCAGGGGTCACCAACAAGGATGCTGCGCGGATGTCCAGGGGAGCGCTGTCGTGTTCGGCATTTCGGACTGTTTCGCTGTTCACCGCAAACACGCGAACCGCACGCAGGATGGTCTTCGAAATCGACTCTCGGTTACTGTTACTGCGAATGACAACCACCAAGTCGACTCGATCACCCGGCTTAACCAGATTAGAGACCGACGACTCCATGTTCACTTTCACGGACACGACTCGGTACCCCAGCGGAACCTTAAGGGTTTCGTTGCTCTCCCCAGCCGCCAGGACTTTGCTCATCAGGATCGGTTCACCTGGATAAAGTCGCGTGCGAGCGTGCGTATCGGCCAGTTTCTGCAGTTCCGAGACAGTTCCTTTGGGTAGCCGATTCCTGGGCCATTCGACCAACTCCAGCTTGTCGCCGTTCAACTCCTCGTTGATGTTGATCTCGTGTGTGGCGACCAAGATCTTGACCGAAGGAATTTCAGCTGTATTGTGGTTCTCGCCCATGTAACGGGCCGCTCCGACAGCGGCTACCAAGCCGCAGGCAAGCGCGATCGCGATCAAAAGAACTGGCTTCATGTTAGTTTCTCCTCGAGGGAAGCCCCGAAATCGGTAACTTCTAGACCAGCATGCCCGTCCAGGCAAAATACACGATCGTGCCGATTGTCATTGGAATTCCGTACGGCAGCAGCAACATTGTGCTCTTGCGATCAGCCGCGATGGCGGCCAACTGGCTGGGATTCCGAATGATCAGGATTTCGTAGAACATGGACTGAAACTGGCTGGCGTGCTTACGCAGTCCGCCCAGCCACCAAGCTTGGATCACGGCGATCACGGCACCGATAATCGCGGTCGCACAAAAGGCGTACATCGTGTGGGTCGGATGCACCCAGGCACCCACGCCGGCCAGTAACTTCACATCGCCGGCGCCCATGCCACCGATCGCGTAGGCCGGCAGCAGCAGGGCCAAACCCAAGAGTGTGCCGCCGAGGCTCCACATCAGCCCCTCCCAGCCAAAGGCCAGTGGGCTATAGATCCATCCGCTGATCACCAACGCGAAGGTGATCCAGTTCGGGACCTTCAACTTCACTCCATCAATGACTGCTGCCACGACCAATACGACGCTGACCAACCAAAACGGCCAGTTGTGGGCTAACGCCGTTCCGAAATCGTCAAACTGGGGCACGACTACATCTCCTTCATACATTGAAACTCACCAGAACAGCCGCCTCGTCTCCCGCTTCAACTAAAAGCGTGCCAATTGCACGTAGGCAGTCATGGCAGCCACGAGCGTCGACAACAGTCCCAGCAATTCTCCGAGGTTCGAGAAGGCGTGTTGCGAGAACATGGGGTACATTGTTGGGACTCCCTAACATGAGTGAACAACGGGCATTCTTCGCAATCAAGATTAGCTTACGAAACGGATCGAGTAGGAAAACTGCGCAGTTTAGGTGGCCGACACATGGGCCTTGATCGAAACGCTTCGAGTTGGTAACAGTCCGGGTGGCGGGCGGCCGAACCTAACTGCATAGCGCCACTTAGTTGCTCCCCATGATCTGTAACTGTCTGCGTAGAGACACGTTATGGCACTTCCAAGCTTGCATCGGTGGTTCCGATCAATGCCGGAAATCGGCTTTGACGCGCCTCGCCAATTCCGTGACAATGGCGCCGAGCTACCGCGTAGGAAACGCGGGCCACGGAACCACTGGCGGAAAGGATGCCGAGAGTGCGGATCCTGGAGATTGTGTCGGGCAAACAACCGAACGGTGCGGTGCTACAGTGTATCGCCTTGATGCGGCAGCTGCTGCGCCGTGGGCACCAGTTGACGCTCGTGTGCCGGCCCGGAGCCTGGATTGCAGAAGAATTGGCGGGGGATCGGATCGAGATCGTGACCTCGGATCTCCATCGCTGGCCGCTGGACGAACTGCGTCGGCTGACAGGGGTGATTCGCGATCGCCGCATTGAGTTGCTGCACACGCACATGAGCCGTGCCCATTCGGTGGGCGTCCTGCTGCGTTGGTTCAGCGGAACCCCCTGTGTCGCCACCGCTCACTGCCGCACCTTCCAGCCGTTCTGGCGTTTTAACGACTTTGTGATTGCCAATTCGGAAGCGACCCGCCGATTCTACAGCCGCTGGGGTTTGGTCTCGCCGAGCCGCATCGAGGTCGTTCCGTACCTGATCGACGCGGATAATTTCTCCGGGGTCTCGCATCAGGCCTGCGTCCGCTTTCGTCAGTCCCTGGGTGTCTCCGAGCAGACACCGCTGTTGGGGATCGTGGGCGACGTGTACCGGCGTAAGGGCCATCTGTACGTCGTGCGTGCGATGCCGGAAATCCTGGCTGCTGTCCCCGCTGCGAGGCTGGTGATTGTGGGCAACGCGGTCCCCCAGTACCAAGCCCGAATCCTGCGCGAGGCCCGCCGGTTGGGCATCTCCGACAAAATCATCTGGACCGGCTATCGCAAAGATATCCCGGTGGTCATGAAGTCGCTGGATGTCTGCATCTCCGCGGCCTTGGAAGAGGCCCTGGGGCTGACGATGCCGGAGGCCATGGCCGCTGGGCGTGCCGTCGTGGCGACGAATGTGGGCGGCCTGCCGGAAAACGTCGTCGATGGGGAGACGGGAATCCTGGTGCCGCCCGCCATGCCGCCCGCGTTGGCGGAGGCGATTGTGCGGCTGTTGACCGATTCCGCAGGCCGAGCCGCGTTCGGGCTGGCGGGCCAGCGCCGGGTGCGTGAGAGGTACCGGGCAGGCCGTGATGTGGACCGCATCGAGCAGATTTTCTCCCAGGTCGTCAAGCCGGCGCCGCTCGCGCTCCCGACTTGGCCCGCAGCGTTGGAAATCGGCGACGGTCGTAGCGTGCCCTAGCTCCGTGTCGGGAGTCAACTCCCGTCGAGCCAACGGCGGGCGTGTTGTTCGGCCAACAGGCGATTGGGGAATGGGCGGACCGCGGTGGTGGCGGAATTGCGTTGCTCGGCAGTCACTTGTTCCAGGCACTCGCGGCACCATTTCTCGGCCTGCTCCGGCGTGTGGAACACGTTAGCTTCACGCCGCAACCGCCGGCCGACCGGAACACTGATCAACGCCGCAAAGTGGGGCCACTCGGCAAACGGGTCGACATAAGGCTGGCGTTTCAGATGCAGCAACAAGCGTCGCTCTAGCTCGGCCAGATCTTCGCCAAAACGGTCCTTGAACAATCGCACGTTCTCCGGAATCACGCCCGGGGGAACGATGTGACCCGTGCTGGCCAGCGGGCCTAACCGGCTGGTATCCCGCAGGAACCGGTGGAACTCTTCACGCTGGTACTTGGCCAGATAATGCGTCAAGGCCCAGGCGGCCGCATAGCCCGTGGATGTCAAGCGAGCGGCCCCGATGGTCTGGGCCACCAACTGGCCATCGGCATTCTCGACCGCCCGCCCCTGAATGTACTGCTCCAGTTCAAACATCCGCAAGTCATTGACTTGCCCGATCTCCTTCCACTTCATCTGACGGTCGATGGTCGTCGGCGCGAGGAATTCCGCCAAGCCCTCGTTGAGCCACATCGGCCACTGGGACAGACGCTGTTGGACGCCGATGTTGTGGAGTATCTGGTGGGCACCTTCGTGCGCGATCGTAGAGATGGCCTGCTGCCGGGCCAAGTCCGGCTTGATCTGCCAGAGTTTGGTTTCCTCATACATCACGGTCCGGTTGCTCAACACGTCATAGTAGGCCACGACGTCCAGGGGCATCGGGCGGTAGCGTTGAAACTCCGCTTCGGTGCGGAAGATGATGACGACCAAAGGCGTCTCGGGTGGCTGGACGTCGAGCTTCTGGGCCCGCATGTACCCGTCCACGCCGCGAAACATGGTTTCCAGAATGCGGCTGGTGGCTTCGGCGAACAGCTCGCTGCAGTCGTACACGTACAAGTACCGCACGGTCTGCTTCGCCCGAAAGCCATTCGGCAAGGAACTCGTCAGCCGTTTGGCGATCGCGTCCTTGCTGAGTGGCTCGAAGGCCCGGTCCGTCTCGGTGGTGTCCTGGACGGCTCGTGCGGCCAGTGCTCCGTCAGGCAGCAACACGATGCGGTAGTCGCCGACCTGGACTCGGACCTGAGCCACCACCGCGTCGCCGTCTTGGTCGGCCGTAAGCACCTTTCGCGGAGTCCGGGCCGCGATCGGTCCCGGTGGAATCGGTAGGCCGAACAGGTGCGGATCCAGGGACCTCGGA
>JAPLNJ010001063.1 GCA_026692885.1 Planctomycetota bacterium
TGACTACATTGGCGTGATGACTACATTGGCGTGATGACTACATTGGCGTGATGACTACATTGGCGTGATGACTACATTGGCGTGATGACTACATTGGCGTGATGACTACATTGGCGTGATGACTACTTGGCGTGATGACTACTTGGCGTGATGACTACTTGGCGTGATGACTACTTGGCGTGATGACTACTTGGCGTGATGACTACTTGGCGTGACGACTACACTGACGACGGCAGGAGAGCATCCATGAGTGACGTACGGGAGCGAATCCAGGTTTTTGATCCCAAGCAAGAGGTCTTGGTCGTTCATCGCCGCCTGCCGCATTGGGCCCAGGCGGGAACGATCTGCTACATCACATTCCGCACCGACGATTCCTTGCCCAAGCCGGTCATGGAACGCTGGCTGCGGGAACGCAATGCGTTCCTGCGCCTGCACCAGATTGACCCGTTCGCTCTCGGCTGGCGTCAACGGCTGGAAGAGTTGGATCCCAAGATCAAGAACGCGTTCGACCGCGATTTCTCAGAAAAGTGGCATGACAACTTGGATAACTGTCACGGCGCGTGCGTGCTACGACGGCCGGAACTCGGCAAGATCGTCGCTGAGAGTCTACAGAAGTTCGACGGAGAACGTTACGAACTAACCGATTTCATCGTCATGCCGAATCATGCGCACGTACTAGCGGCGTTCCCGGACGAGAAATCGATGTTGGCTCAGTGCGAATCTTGGAAGCACTACACGGCGGGCAAGATCAACAGGGCGTTGGGACAACGCAGGCGATTCTGGCAGCAGGACGGTTTTGACCACTTGGTCCGGTCGCCGGAGCAGTTCGAGTACCTGCGACGATACATCGCGGACAATTCGCAGAAGGCCAAGCTGCGCCCCGGAGAATTCATCCATTATTCGAAGGCAATGTAGTCATCACGCCAATGTAGTCATCACGCTCCGCCGTGATGACATCCGTCGGCTCCGCTGCGTCCACAAAGGCGGTGAACCGCCGCCTTTGTCATCACGGCGGAGCGTGATGACTACAATGCGGGAGAGACTCATGACCGTTTTCAGCAGGATTGACTTTGTCGTCGCCCCGACCAGCAGAATCAGAGGCGGAAATGTCTGAATACGCCTTCGTGGAAAAACCGTTCCTCGATCAACTGACCGCCTTGGATTGGCAGGTCATTGACCAAGGGCAGGGCGTTCCCACGAATCCTGCCAAAAGCCTGCGCACCAGCTTCCGTGAGCTTGTTCTGAAAGACGTTTTCTACGGCAGCGTCCGAGCCATCAACACCACGTCTGACGGGAAACCGTGGCTCACCGGCACAAATCAAAGGGGTCAGGACTCATTGTTTGCGAATTCTTCCAACAATCGCATCTGCGGTCGGCCGCGGGGGCGGAGCGTGGATGCCAAACCCAGTCGCTGGGCAGTCGATTCGACCGCGGAAATAGTCGATTCCCTTCACGTGACGCCGTAAAGGATTTTGGTAGCCGAATTCGCCAGAATTCCGGCGCTTGGCGTGAATCCCCGAAGTCTGGCGACTTTGGCTACGACGTACGTGCCGGTTCTTGCCCGCGTCAAAATCCTTAACGGCGTTGCCCTTCACGTGGACCGGTCTCTCCGAGACCGGATTTCGCGTCTCGGAGAGACGCGACCACGTGGAAGCGATGCCGGATGACCGATGCGGTGATGGTCCACTTTGCTAGGCTCTTCCGCCACGGGCGTCTTACCGCAATTCCTTGATCCGCACATTGCGATACCAGACCGGCAAGCCCTCGTCCTGGAAGCCAATATAGCCTTCCAGCGGACGGTCCTTCACGGCGGATTTGGCAAGGTCCAGGTCGATCGCCTGTTCGCCGTTGAAGACGACTTTCAGCTGGGTCCCCTGGCAGGTGATGACGTAACGATTCCATTCCCCCGCGGGTTTGGCCATGTTCTTGGTAGGCCCCACCGTGCCGATCACGCCGCCGCAGTCATGCTCGCCCAACGGCTCTTTCTTATCGTGCGAGTCCAGAATCTGGATCTCGAAGCCGCTGCTCACCTGACTCTTCGGGTCCCCGACGCGCAGGAACACTCCCGAGTTACCGCCCTTGTTGAGCTTGAATTCCAGGTCGAGGACGAAATCCTTGTACTTGCGCGCGGTCGTCAGGTAGGCGTCGTAGCGAGTCCAGCCGTGCTCTCCCGCCCGCGGATGGAGCGCCACCGCGCCGCCTTCCTCCACGATCCAGTTACCGGTTGTGTTCCAGCCCGACAGATCCTTGCCGTTGAGCAACGGAACGAAGCCGTCGTCCGCGCCAGACGTGGTTGCCGCCAGCAACAAGACACACGCCAAAAAACTGCCGCAGACCAAGTCACGCAGGTTCAACGAAATCATTTTGCACGCTCCTTTTCTGGATTGGGGTTTTCTCTACCAGTACTACCGATCATCCGAGCGGGGCCTAGTATCCCACACGGGCTGTCCGCCGACCATATCCAGCCGGGGCTTCTGGCGGATGATCTGTTGAATCGGTTCGAACGTCTTCAGGATCGCTTGGTAGTCGGGGTCGGTTGTGGAGGCAAAGACCGCTTGGCCGCAGGCTTCGGTACCGCCCGCCGACTTGGCCAAGGGGGCCAGCAGAAAACTGTTCAGCTGCGGGTTGGTGATCCGGGTGTAGAACTTCCGCGGCAGGCCCTGCGAGTGACACTGCTGGCAGCGATTCTTCGCCACCCGATCCAGGACCGCATCCAACGCCTCGGGCATCAGCCGCCGACAGCCCATGGTCCGCGGATAGTCGGGGGCCGATGACGGATAGTAGGGCACGTTCAAATCGATCCAGGCCATGATTCGGCGCTGGCCGTCGGGATCGACTCGACAGCGAGGTTTGCCGTCCGCGTCGGGATGTCCGCTGAGCACGATGTCGGCCAGCTTGCTTCTTGGCGAGCCCCAGGTTTTCGGTTCGACCATCAGGATGTTGTAGTCCGCGCCGTTGATCGTGGCGATCCAGCTGGTGTACGGACTGCGGCCTTCGTCGCGGCTGTTGATCCGCACGTTGTGCTCGCTGGGATTCCGCTCGCCCAGCGTGCCCTTGCGGGCCAGGATGTCGTAGGACACGTTGAAGATGTCGGTCCGGTCGCCGCTGAGGTCGACTTCCAGGGGAGCCGCACGCGCGTTGTGGCATTCCACGCAGTGGCGATCGAGCACCGGCTGTACGACTTCCGCATAGCTGAAACCCCGCACGCCCCACGAAGGCGGAACCAGTTCCTGCGGGGCGGGAGCATGATGCACGGCGCGGCTGTGACTGAGCTGCGGCGCATCCGCCTGGGAGTTCCGGTCCACATGGCAGCCGACGCAGCCCTGCACTTCGCCGGGCATCAGGTGCGTGAAGGTGCGCATCCGCTGCACCGCTCGGCCCTGTTCGTCCAGCGCCAGGAAGTAGATCGGTATCTCGGCGGGCACTTGGAAACAGGCGGAACCATCCTCGGCCACGTTCGCGTAGCCCCAGACTCTCTTGGGCGAGTACGTCGCGCCGCAGGACACCAGCGGGAACTGGTAGCCAAATGCGGTGTTGGCTGCGTAACCCTGGCAGAACGGCACGTCGTGGATCAACGGTGTGAACGTGCTCTTCTCGATCTCCTGCACCACGCAGATCTGCTTGATTTCGCCGGGCTGGACATAGCCTTCCAGTCCGCGGTACACATTACCCAGCACCACCGTGGCCCACGGGCCTGCGGGATCTTTCGGCAAGGTGGACGGAAGCACCGGCGACTGCGCGCGCGGTCGGACCGGTTGGGCACTGTAGAAGCCGAGTCCGCCCTTGGCCTTCAGCAACACCGACCGCTCCGTGGCGTCGTAGTCCCGCAGTTCCAGGTTGCCGTTGCGCGAGACCAGGTAGCAGGCGGCGTCCACGGGAAAAGGCGTCTCGTAGGGACCCTGCAGACCGTTGCCGTAGACTCCGGCCACGCGATAGATATCGACTTCCGACGTGACGTTCCGCACACTCTCCCGCGCATTGGCGCCGCGCCGCGGGTCCAGGATGCAGATGCCGCCTCGACAACTGCCATTGTGGTTTGTCGCCAAGGCCAGCACCTGGGCGGTGCCCGGAATGGCCCGCCCCTGCATGAACGTGCCGGGCGACAGCATGCGGTTCTTGAAGAAGCCGCTCAACCCCGTGCCGTCTGGATTGATTGCCCATAGGCTTTGGATCGGACAGGCACCCCGATCGACATATTCCCAGCGGGTGTAGAGCAGGCGTCCGTCGTTGAGCACGGACGGTGTGAAATCCATCAGGTAGTTTGACGACAGTCGCTGCGGGTGCGAGCCGTCCCGTTCCATGCGATACAGCACGGGCGAGGTGACGATGAAGCAGTACGCATAGGCCGGTTTGCGATCGGAGATGAAGGCAATCCCGCCATCCGGCAGCCAGCAAGCATTCAGGTTATTGCACGGGTCGTGGGTCAACTGCGTCAATCCCGTGCCGTCGAGGCGGATACGATAGACCTGATAATTGGCGTCCGGAACGCTCCGGTCGTGTTCCTGCTCCTGATTGGTCAGCGAGGTGCGCAGGACTTGGCCCTGGCGGTTCCAGGAGAAGACCACTTCTTGACCGTCGGGGGACAGTTCCGCATCGAGGATCATGCCTGTGGGGGAAGCCACGAGTTCGCGCAGCGCACCGGTGGCTGGCGAGTAGACGTAGAGTCCGCCGCCCGGCTGAAACCCTTCGGCGTGGTAGGTGTAGACATGCGACGTGTTCAGGGCTTGGCGTTGGATCACCAGCAACTCGTGGAAGCCCAGCGCCCCGGCCAGCAGCAGCTGCTTCAGCTGGCCGGAAGAGGGCAGGCCGAGAAACCGCTCCAATTGGATCGCGGAGGGGCTGGATGCGTAGACCGCGATCTCCGAAGCGCCGCCGTTGTAGGGGCCGTAGGAGTTGAGGAACTTCAGTCGCACCTGCTGCACGCTGCGCGGCTCCAGACGAATTCGCTGCGGGCCGTGCAGCATCTGAAACGTGCCCCGGGCCGTCGGCGTGGTCTCGGCGTCCAAGTACACCTCGTAGTCCTTCCAGCATTCTTCGAGCACTTGGCCCGTGCGGCCGAAGTACACGATCTCGGCGACGGTCACTGGCTGTGGCCATTGAAGCGTGAACTCGCCATGATCGCCCACCTCGTGCCGACGGATGCACCAGGCCTGCTGGAGGTCATCCTTGCACTCCGCATCCGGCACTTTGCCGTCCACGGCATACCGTGCGGCGTAGGCCTCGCTCCACTCCGAACTCGCCCAGACTTTCGCCCGCGGGGCCAGATTCTCCGGCTCAGCGGCGTTATCCGGCGCGGCGGCCCGCGAGTTGTTTACCAACGCCATGCTCAGGATCAGTCCGGCGAAACTTGCCCAGCGGCCGAAGGATGCGTGCATGTTCTCCTCCCAGGGTTTGCGAAGACGTTGGTGAAAACACCGACGTGGGGAATGCTGCGGAAGGCAGGATCAGGATAGCACATGTCAGATGACGTCGGGAATCCGATAGTGTTTTCGCGCGGCGGCTTTCAGGTGTTGGTTGGCCTCGTCGTGACCGACGAACTTCTCGGTCGGGGGGTCGAAGGTCAATTTCTGATTACCCAGCCGATAAGAGATATTGCCCAAGTGTTCCAGGCACGCGCCCAGGTGGGCCAACTCCACGTCGGCGTTGGGTCGCTGGCGGCTGCGGATGCAGTCGACAAAATTCTGGAAGTGGAATTTCTCCGGGTTCTCTTCGAACTGCTCGGCGGCGATCTTGCTGCCCGGCACCAAGACCTGCCAGCCCAGGAAATGCCGGCCCAGGAACATCGTCCCTTTCGTACCATAGATCTCGATGCGAGTGGAACTCTGTAGCCAGTTGGGCAGCTTGTCGTCGGGGTGGATCTTCGCCGGCGTCTTGGTCTGTACCGGTGTAAAACCCGTGTTCTCGAAAGTCATGGCCAGCTTGTCCCACTGGAAGCTGACAATCTGCACGTCTGGCATCTCGGCTTTATCCTGGTATCGCCAGCGGCCGCCGACGCATTGGACGGACTTGGGGTGCGGCGGTTCGCCCAACAGCATGCGCGCCAGATCGAGTTGATGAATGCCGTCGGACGAATTGCCTCCGGAGAAATCCCACCAGCCATGCCAGTTGCGATGCATTTGGGCGTTGTACGGCCGCTCGGGCGCTGGGCCGAGCCACTGGTCCCAATCGAGTCCCGGCGGTGGAGCGCTGTCGGGCACCTGCGACTGCGGATAGCCGCCGTACGTTTCGGGCAGCATATTGCAGACCTTGACGTAGAACACGTCGCCCAGTTTGCCGTCCTGGATGTACTGGCGTGCGGCGGCCATGTACGGCCCGCTGCGGTGCTGGGTCCCGGCCTGGACGATCCGCTGGTACTTGCGCGCGGCGTCGACCATCTTGCGGCTTTCTTCGACGCGGCGGGAGATGCACTTCTCGACGTACACGTCCTTGCCGGCTTGGCAGGCCCAGATCGTGGCCAAGGCATGCCATTGCTCCGGAGTGGCGACCACCACGCCGTGCACGTCTTTGTCGTCGAACACCTGGCGCATGTCCTTGGTGATCTGAGGAGCCTTGCCTTGGATTCTTTCCAACGCCTGCGCGGCCTTCCCGCCGCGGCCTTCCTCCAGATCGCAGATCCACTTGATCTCGACGTGCGGGACTGCGACCAGTCCCTGGATGACATGCAGGCCCCGCCCGCCCGCACCCAGGAGTGCCAGGACAACTTTTTCGTTAGCGGATCCCGTCTGAGCGCCGCGGGCCACGGGCCGCGTCGCAGCCGCCGCGGCCAGCACCGCCGCGCCTTGGATCGACTTGCCGACGAACTCTCTACGTGTGATCTGCGACATGGTCTGTCTCCTTGTCAACTGGGTGCGTGGAAGGCTCGGGGTCGAGTGTGACTTAGCATTAGTCTAGGGGCACAGGGACTGCACGGTCCAGACGTCGTACGTGGATTGGCAGGGCGACGGGATTCCGACTGGGATCGCGGGACTCAAGGGTCACAGTCAACCCTGCACCATCGCCGTCATGTACGTCATGGTGTAGCACGTGGTGGCAAACGAGGCACAGGAGCCGAGTGATTCCCGGCTGCGAATCGGCGGGAAGTACGGCAGCTTGCTGTTGTCGATGGCGACCGGTAACGAAGCAACACCGGCCCCCAGCGCAACCTCGTCAGCCGCTGCCGCTGCGATCACCCCCGACGTCGCCAGAGTCGCTTCCACGACTCCCTAGGCGGAATTCGTCCAAAGAGTTTGCCCGTCTGCAAGACACGGCGCAAGAATCACTCCCTCGCCCCGGTGAGACTGCTGAAATACTAGCACGAACCGAAGTGGGGTAAGCTTCCAGCTTGCCAGGTCTGCACATTTTCAATTCTCAAGATTTCCTGAACTGCGCATTCGGCAAGCTGGAAGCTTACCCC
>JAPLNJ010001064.1 GCA_026692885.1 Planctomycetota bacterium
TCCCCGACGAAAAGAAGAACCGTCCGCCGGCCCACCGAAGGTAACCGCGGCCACAGAAACCCAAAAACTAAAACTACTTCAACTCGAATGCCAAGACCAAGCCGCGTAAAATCCTTAACGGCGTTGGGTGAGGGGCCCAGGTGAGCGACTCTGCCCCAGCCCTTGAAAGGCGGCCATTGCCACCCTCGTGTTTGTGTTGCAATGACCTCACGGATGGCAAGGCCGGCCCACGGATTTGTTCTTGCCCGGTCTTCATCCGTGGGTCGGCTTTGCTATCCGTGGGCAAAACCAAACCTGGGAGAACGGAACTGTGAGTCAAGCGAGTATTCTCAACAGGCCAAGCGGCCCCTCACCCCCGGCCCCTCACCCCCGGCCCCTCTCCCCGGAGTACCGGGGCGAGGGGAGGTGTCCCTAACGGTTCGCTTCGCCCCGGTACTCCGGGGCGAAGGGAGGCATTCATGAGCAGATGGCTTCACGCGTTGGCTCTCGCGGCAGCGTATTGCGCCGGCGTGCTGCCGCTGGCCAGCTTGCGTGCCGCGGAATCCGCCATGGGCTGGCGTGGCGACGGAACCGGGAAATACCTTGCGGCCGACCCACCCACGACCTGGGCGCGGGTCAGTGCGGCGGTGCAGGGTCTCCGGTATCGAGCTGCGAAATCGGGCGAGGAACAAGGTGGTTCGCCGCTGCCGGATGGCGTGATCCGTGAGTGGCTCGTGCTCGGCCCCGTCCCCAAACCGGAGTCAGGCGGAATCGAAAAAGACACGCTGCCCGAAGAAGGCCAATTCACGCCTCACGAGGGCCAGACAACTGGCTCCTGGGTCTGGCGGAAAGTGACGCTCGACACGGCTTACCTCGACTTCGCCACCTTGATCGGCAAACCGGGCGAAGTCGTGGCCTACGCCTGCAGCCACCTCTATACACCCACCGGCGGAGTGTTCCGAGTGAATGTGACGTGCCCCGGGGGTGTCCGCGTCTGGGTCAATGGCAAGCCGAGCCAACCCTTCGGAACACGGTTCCGGCTGAATCTGGAGCGGGGCTGGAACCGACTCCTGCTGAAAGTGACACCCGGGGACACCGACTGGTATGTGGTGCCTGTGCTGCATGGCTGGGCACCCGCCGAATACCAGGATCAGCACATCGCCTGGCAGACGCCGCTGCCCGGGGTGATGCCCGCCTTCTACGGAGGCGGACAGGGGGTGGGGGCACCGGTGATCGTGCGCGACAAGCTTTACCTGCTCAGCGAACCGAACGACCTGGTCTGCATCAATAAGGCCGATGGCCGAGTGTTGTGGGTGCGACACAGCAGCTACTTTGAAGCCGCCACCGATGAGGAAAAAACTCACTCCGCCTACCCCGAAACCGCGGTCCTCGCCGCGAAGATCGAGGTCATCAACGCGAGTTTTGTCGCTGGCCAGGCGACGCCCGAACAACTGCAGGAGAAGGCCCAACTCGAAAAAGACCTGCAGAAGCAGATGAAACGGATCGCTGCCGCGAAGTACACCGTGGGGGCCGTGCCGGATGTGGGCTTCTCCGGATTCACTCCGGCCACCGATGGGCAGTTCATCTACACCTGGTTCGGAAATGGCGTGAGTGCCTGCTACGACCTGGATGGCCACCGCCGTTGGCTCCGCGTGGATCGACGGCCGGCGGTCGAGCACGGCTTCTCCTCTTCCCCGCTTCTGGTCGAGGGCAAGTTCGTCGTCTTTGAGCGTGACCTGCTGGCCTTTGACGCGGCGACGGGCCAGCTGGCGTGGGAGATTCCGCTGGTCAGCCATGAAGGGCTGAATCCGGGCGGCTTCTTTCATGGCTCGCCAGTGGCCACAGCCATCGGTGGGATCTCGGTGATCGTGCTGGGTAACGACACCCTCGTGCGGGCCAGTGATGGCAAGGTGCTGTACACCAATTCCGACGCGGGCAATCAGTCCGTGGCGTCGCCGGTCGTCGAGCGTAACCGCCTGTTCCTGGTGGCCACGCTGAGGATGGAACTCGTGCTGCACACGCTGCCCGACCAGATCACGGAACCGCTGCAGCTGCCCGTCCAGCAGTTGCCCCTGGATACATCGGCGTTTCCGAAACATTACTTGCCTTGGCACCTGTGCTCGCCTCTGGTCCACGACGGTCTGGCCTACTTGGTGAATAATGCAGGAGTCCTGACGGTCGTGGAAATCCCTGCCGGCCGCGTGGTGTACCAGAAGTTGCTGGATTTGGATGTATGCCAGGCTCATAACGAAGGGGCCGCGCGCGGGATCGGTGTCAGTCCCGCACTGGCGGGTGGACACATCTACCTGCTGGGCAACAACGGCGCGGCGTTGGTCATCGAGCCGGGCCGCGTATACCGGCAGGTCGCCAAGAACAAAATCGAGCACGTCGTCATGGCCGGCCACTGGTCGGAACGTCAGGAGCGGTTCATGGCGAATCCGGTATTCGAGGGCCGGCGGCTGTATCTGCGAGGCGAAGGAAACCTGTACGCCATCGGGCCGTGAGTCGTGGTAAGGATCGCGAAAGAAATAGCTGTCGCAAGAATGTGGTCATCTCGCTCCGCGAGATGACATGCCATCACGCGGAGCGTGATGGCTACTTTCGCTCTGGTTACGAGGCTCTGCCTCGTAACCCACTGAATTCGAGGCTCCGCCTCGCGAGAAGGCCGGCGGAGCCGACAAGGCAATGCGTTCCCAGGCAGAGCCTGGAAACGAGGGGTTCCAAGATACACAGCTCAGTGAGGGTTGCGTCCCCGCTCGCAATTGAGTTCGCCTGTCCTCTGTTCAGGAGATGTAGTATGAAGACCCGTCTCTGTCTGTTCGCGGTGCTCGTCTTGGGTGTGACACTCGCGTCGGCTGGTGAGGCTGTTGGCGTGCCGCAGTCGATCTCCCCAGAGGCGGCCGCTCGGGGCCTGGTGCAACGTCTGTTGCCCGCCCAGGCGGATCGATTCTTATTGGAGTCGATTCCTCTGCAAGACGGTCTGGACGTATTCGAAGTCGAAACGGCTGACGGGCGCGTCGTCGTCCGAGGTTCGTCCGGCGTGGCGATTGCTGCGGGTGTCAATTGGTACCTGGAGCACGCGTGCCACTGCGACGTCTCCTGGTGTGGCAATCAATTGAACCTGCCCCAGACGCTGCCGACTCTGGGCCAGAAAGTGCGGCAGACGACGCCGTATCGGTATCGCTACTTCTTCAACTACTGCGTCTTCAGCTACACCATGGCCTGGTGGGACTGGTCGCAGTGGGAGCGGATGATCGATTGGATGGCCTTGCATGGGATCAACCTGCCACTGGCCATGACCGGCCAGGAGGCGGTCTGGCAGGCGGTCGGTCGCAAGCTGGGGTTGAGCGACGCGGATATGGGGCAATTCCTGGTCGGGCCGGCCTATCTGCCGTTTGGCTGGATGGGCTGCATCGACGGCTGGGGTGGTCCGCTGCAGCAGAGTTGGATCGACCGCCACCGCGAGTTACAACTGAAGATCTTGGCCCGCGAGCGAGAACTGGGCATGACGCCCGTGCTGCAGGGCTTCACAGGCCACGTCCCGGCCGCCCTGAAGCAGAAATTCCCGCAGGCCAAGTTCCAACAGCTTCCCAGTTGGTGCGGCTTCCCCGGTACATACTTCCTCGATCCGCTCGACCCGCTGTTTCGCCAGGTCGGCAAGACGTTCGTCGAGGAGCAGACCCGGCAATTCGGCACCGATCACCTGTACGCCTCGGACACGTTCATCGAGATGTCGCCGCCTAGCAACGAGCCAGCGTTCCTGACCGACATGGGCCGGGCCGTGTTCGGGGCCATGCAGGACGCGGACCCGGAGGCGGTGTGGGTCATGCAGGGCTGGCTGTTTGTCAACAATCCCGGTTTCTGGAAGCCGCCGCAGAACGCCGCCTTATTGAACTCGGTGCCGGCCGATCGGCTGCTCCTGTTGGATCTGATGTGCGAGTCGGATCCGGCCTGGAAGAAAACGGAAGCCTTCTATGGCCGGCCCTGGATCTTCTGTCTAATCCAGACCTTCGGCGACACCGTCAGTCTGCATGGCGGCCTGCCCCAAATTGCCGGCAATCTCCAGCAAGCCAGGACAGATCCCAAGGCCGGCCAACTCCGTGGGCTCGGACACATCATGGAAGGCTTGGGCTGCAATCCGGTGGTCCACGATTTTCTGGCGGACATGACTTGGCAGCGTGAAGTGCCGCAGGTCGAGGTCTGGCTGCAGGACTACGTGCAGCGCCGCTACGGCCGCAAGCACCCCCAGACGCAAGAAGCCTGGAAGTTGCTGCTCTCCAGCGTTTATGCGTCGCCGGGGCCGATCGGCACGCTGATTTGTTCGCGTCCCGGGCTGCAACTCGGAGGCTCGCCGGGTCCCCACCGGGTCAGCCAGGCCTGGAAGTCGCTGTTGGTAGCGGCCGCTGAATTCAAGGATGTGGACACGTACCAGTTCGACCTGGTGAATGTCTCGCGGCAGGCCCTGGGCGGTTTGGCCGGGCCGATGTATGGCGACATCGTCGCGGCCTATCAGGCGCAAGACCGCCAGGCACTGGCGGCGGCGAGCCAACGATTCTTGGACTTGATCGCAGACCTCGACGATCTGCTGGCCACCCGCCGCGAGTTGCTTTTGGGCCGCTGGCTGGCCGACGCGAATCGTTGGGGGACCGACGACGCCGAACGACGGCTGTACCAGTGGAACGCCCGGAATCAGATCACGCTGTGGGGACCGCGCGACAGCATTCTGCACGAATACGCCCAGAAGCAATGGTCCGGCATGCTGCGTGGTTTCTACGGCCAACGCTGGAAGATGTTCCTCGCTGCTCTCGACGCCGCGCTCGAATCAGGCAAGCCCTGGGACGGTAAACAGTTCGAGAAAACGCTGCGCCAGTGGGAGGAGCAATGGACGCATGAAACCGGGGTTCAGCCTGGGTGGGACGGTCTGTCAAGCCGTCCAGGACAGTTTGAAAAACTGTCCCACGAAACGCCAGTGCTGAACCCGCCCGCCGCGTACCCCACGGAGCCCCAGGGCGATCCCGTGGCCGTGTCCCGAGGTCTGTTCGAGAAATACGGCCAGACGTTCTTTGCGCGGGATGCGGTCAGCTTGACCACCGACAAGCCCGTCAGTTGTTCGCACGCACTATCGCCTTACCCGGCCCACTTGGCCAACGACGGCAGGTCGCGCGATACCAACAGTTACTGGGCCACGGATGTCAACGTGGATCCGGCCGCCTGGTGGCAGGTGGATCTGGAGCAGCCGACGACGGTCGGACGCGTTGTGGTGGTCTTCTACTACGGCGACAGCCGGTATTACGGGTTCACCATCGAGACCTCGCTCGACGGGAAGCAGTGGGATCGGGTGGCTGATCGGCGCGACAACCAGGAACCGTCCACGTCGCGCGGCAGCACGTGCCAATTCCCGCCGCGGCCGGCCCGTTACCTGCGCGTCACTCTGACGCACAATTCGGCCAATACCGGCCGGCATTTGGTCGAGGTGCTGGCGTTCGAGAAGTGAGCGGCTGGCCCCGACGCTGGCAGTGAGGGGCGGACGCCCAATGCCACTTACGTTGCACTCGGATATGGTGAGCCGCAAGGCGCTATCCGCGGGTTCTTCTCGTTCCGACGCTCTGCGTCGGAACGTAAGCCACGGACGCTCTGCGTCAGTGGGCAGACGACGCGGAGCGTCAAAACATTTTGCGTTCCCACGCGGAGAGGCTGTGAAAAAATCGTAGGGTGGGCCAAGTACTCGCGGCCCCCCGGCGC
>JAPLNJ010001065.1 GCA_026692885.1 Planctomycetota bacterium
AGGTTCAGCATGTGCGCCCACCACTGACCCAACAACTGGTCGGCGAGGCAGCCGTTGTTGTAATCCCTGGCGGGCTTCGGTTCGGGAATCTGGACGTAGTACTCGCCATTCCAGAGCTTTTCGTTCTGGTTCTTCATCCCCGTTTCGCGCACCGCGCGCCACCGTTGCTCGCTCTCGGCGTCCTGCATCACCAGCGCCAGCCGCTCCGCGGCCGCCAGGGCCGACAGGTACTGCGAGCCGATGAACGTGTTGGCGCCCGAGACGGCGGTATCGTAGGTGTTCCACTGCTGCCCAGTGGGGATCCCATCGTGATCCTTGTCGACCGCCTCAATCAGCCAATCGACCGACTTCTTGATCCCCGGCCAAATCTGCTCCAGGAATTTTCCATCGGGACTCAATTGATACTAGCGATACGCAGCCTCGATACAGGCGCAGTGGCCGTCGATGAACGCCGTGTGCCGGGAGTGCTGCCGATGCGAGGTCTCGCCGCTTTCGTGCAGGAACGTGACGAAGTCGGAGATCCGCATGTTGTGGCCGACCTCCGGGAACAAACGCGCGTGACTCTGGGCATAATTCCAGACGTGCGTGCAGTTCAGCGGGCAGCAGCCGTAACTGCCCTCGAAACCGCCGAAGTAGCCGTCCTCGGACCAGAAACACGTCGGCCCGCGGAGGATGGCGATCTGCGATGTCATCGCGTCCAGGAACTCCTCGGGCAGATTCGATTGATAGATCGTCTCGTGGCACAGCCGCGTCCGGTCCCACAGGGCCTGGGCGTGTTCCGCGACATACCGGCCCACCGCCAGCGCATCGAGCCAGTGTCGGCTATACAAGTTGCCGGAGTGCTGGAATCGCTGCACGTTGGGGAAGTGCCAGATGATCGCGAAGGTCACGGTCTTCTGCTCACCCGGCGGAAGTGTGAACGGGACACCGAGCGCCCCATTCACGGTTTCGCCGGACTTACTGACGGATTCCGCGGCCTGGCCCTTGGACACGTCGGACAGGAAGGCTGCCAGCTCGTCGCCAGTGGCCCAGTTGGAAGCCACCGCTTTGGGTTCCAGCGCGACCAAGGCCATCGTGCCCCAGCCGGCGGCGCCCGGCACCAACTGCTCGTCCGCGGTCAGCGTTCGGCCTCCGCAGGACGCCAGCAGCGCCCGGCCCCAATCCCAAGGCAGGTTCGGGGCGAGACACAGAATGACGCGGCCCTTACCTAGCGGACCTTCGATGATCAGCGGAGCGCCGTCTTCGGTCGTTGCCAGAGTGCGGTAGCCTTTCTCGCCGGGACGGAAGCCAGCCAGTCGCGTGAACTGCGTGATGTTCCACGAGGCGGTCGCTGGCAGCGCCGACAAATTGGTCCCCGTGACCACGAGCTTCTTGTCTTTAGACGACGTCGCCGTTTCCGCACCGGTAAACGGCACCTGTACGGCCTTGGCCGCTACGTCACTGGCCGTACCTTGCCGCAGCAAAGCCTCCGGCGGTACGTCCGCGAAGATGATCTGGTCGATATTGATGTGGCCCCAGCCGCCCGACTGCAGGTCGAGGATCTCGATCACGGCCTGCTGGCCCTTCAGTTCCGAGACATCCCACGCGACCGGCTCCAACGACTCCAGGTTCTTGCCGACGGCCGAGCGGACCATGCGATTTTCGATCCGCAAGTTGATGCACGTTTGACCGGGATGATTCCCGCCGCCGATCAGGAAACCGATATACCGCCGCTCGATTTGGAACGGTTTCGAGGTGGCTTTGCCCTGCGGGCCGTCGCCCGCGACGAACGTGTTCACCAGCCGCCGCCCGGCGAAGCCGCTGACCGGCTGCTGCCCGGCTTCCGCGCCACGGGATGGCTTCGTGCCGAACGCCTCGCCTTCGATTTTCCAGCCGTCGTAGTTGTCCCGCTCGAAATCCTCGAACACGGTCGCCACGTCCGCTGTATCTCCCTGGCGGTCGCGGAGGGTCGCGATGGTCTTCCAGAATCCCGGTTGCACGCCGTCCGCCAGCACGGTGCCCCCTTCGCTGGCGATTCGGGCGAGAGTCTCGGCGACTTGCGGCGACAGGTCCGCGACGCCGGCCAACCAGAACAGTTCGGCACCCTCGACTTCGGCGCCGTGCTTGCCGCGCACCTTGACCGGCCCGGTGGCCACGGGGTCGGGCGACTTGTCCATCGCCACGGCGGTAAAGTTCTTCTCGTGCACCACGCGGTTCCGATTCCCGCCGTAGCCTCCGAAGCGGACGCCTTTGATACCGCCTGCGCCTTGGCTGCCCACGGCGTTCTGTAGCGTCGCCAGCAGGCTGACCTCCGCCGGGGCCTGGCTGGTGTTGCGGGCTGTCAGCCGGAAAATCGCGCAGGGAATGGACGAGTTGGCCGCGTCCGTGGGGATCAACGGATTGAACGCTTCCAGGAGCACCTGGACCGGCAGCTCCGGATCTTGAAAGGACAGCCGCGCAATCGGATAGCCGCCTTCGTATTCCAGCGACGGCACGGGGGCGAGCGGTCCCTCGGCGGTCGTCTGCAACACGCGCATCACGGCCGGTTTGTCGCCGCTACGAGCCTGCACGGCGAAGCAACTGTCGGGGATGCGGATCTCGCTCAGATTGTTGAAGATCTGCCAGACCGCCAAACGGCCCTGACCGTCCAGCCAAATACTGCCCGTCCCAATGCCGCCGATGGGCATGGCGACGGCTTCCAGATTCTTGCCGCGATAGACCCGCGGCGCTGTGAGCGGATACTTCCGCGCCTGGCCCTGGAGCGGCGCCACGGGAGCGGGGCCACTGGCTTCCACCGTCTTGGCCCAGGCCCCGTCGCCCGCCAGCGCCAGCGCTGTCGAAGCGACGGCCATCCGTTCCAGGAATTCTCGGCGGCTCAATTCCACCACCGGCGTCTCCGCACAACGTCCACCGCAGCAGCAGTCCTTCGACATATTTTCTTCTCCGTCTCGGTTTGGGTTACGGCGAGCAGGGGGCGTTAGGCTGATGGCGACGTCCTCCGGCGGGCCAAAGGGACGACGCCAGGCGCGAGTCTTTCCCGTCCGATCGGTACGGTCGGAAGCGTCGGGTTTCTCAGGTTCCGTCGTGGCGACAGCCTACCACATTCCGCCCCGCGTGCCGAGCGGGCCACCATACTGCCCGCGGCCAGACTTGTCCCTTCGTAAGTACCGATGCATAAGTTTCCAAGTCCTTGTAGGACGGAATGCCATTCCGTCCTGGACGGCTTGGCAAACCGTCCTACATGGAAACTTATGACGGGGTACTTAGAGCGGAGGCGTTGATCGTAACACTGCGAAATGCCGTCACTGCTAGCATTTCGGATAGCATTTCGGAACGTTATGCTCAAGGCCAGAATGGGCCCGAGTTGTGATTGACAAGAGTCGCTCGGATTGGTTCCATGTACGCTTATGCCTAATCTTCAGCCTTCGTTCCGCTACCGTTTGCAGGCCAATCTGGCGATGTTGTGGGCCAGCGTGATGCTGGCCCCGTTCGCGTTTGCCCAGGCGGCACTGGATAACACCCCGTCGGTCACCGCCGGGGCGGAAATCTCGGCAGACGCGGTGCAGACGCGGCTTAAACAACTCGACGAAACCACGGGGCTGGACGCGGCGGTCAAGGCCAAGGCGGCGGAACTCTATAAGCAATCGCTCGAACAATTGCGGGCGGCCGACGAACACGTCGCCAAGGCGGCCAGTTGGGCCAGACTCCGTGAGACGGCGCCGCAACGCGAGGAACAGCAGCGGCAGAACCTCGAACAGACAACGGCTGATCCCCAACCGGTGCTGGCGGCCGGGGCCACGCTGGACCAACATCGGCGTAAGTTGGCCGACGCGCACGAGGAACTGGCGGCAGCGCAAAAGGCGTTAGCGACGCTCGCCGCCGAACCCGCGCGTCGCGCGGAACGACGCGGCGAACTGCCTCAGCGGTTGCAGGAACTGAGGCAGGAACTGGCCGACACCGAGAGCGGTTCGACCGCCAAGCCGCCCGTGGGTGAACCGGCAGCGATCTCCGCGGCGAACCAGACCCTGATGCTGGCTCGCAAACTCGCCCTGCAGAACCAGATCCAGGAGTTGCAGGAAGAAATCCCGGCCTACGATGCGACCGCCGAGTTGCTGACGCTGGAGACTCGCCTGGGTGAGCGACGCGCCGCCCAGGCGGAACGGGCCGTGGCGGCTTGGAGAAAAATCGTCTCGTCGCGTCGCGGTCAGGAGGCGGAGACCCAGTGGGACACCGCACGCATCTTCGAGATGCGGTTGGCGGAGCAACCGGCCCCGCCAGCCATCCAGGAACTGGCCGCCGAGACCGTGGAACTGGCTCGCCAACGCATCAGCCGCCCGGAGGATACCGAGACCGTCGGCCGGAAGATATCGGGCACCGTGAGAGCCATGGAAAGTGTCACTGCCCGTCTGGAGAAAGTGAGGGAATCTCGGCGGTCCGTCGAGGAGAAACTCAAAATTCCGGGTATCGAATCGGTCATCGCACCGCTGCTGTTGCAGCAGAAACGCGACTTGCCCGATTTGGCCCGAGAGCAGCGCAGTATCGCGGACCGACAAGCCGAACTATCCCGCGTGCGGCTGCTGCAAATCAGCCTCCAGGAGCAGGCGACGGAGCTGAGAGACCTCAATACGTTGGTGACGCGCCTCATAGATCGCGTTGAACCGGCGCCGGCCGCCAACGACCGCGACCAACTGGCGCGCGACACTTGGCAACTG
Organism: Planctomycetota bacterium; assembly: GCA_026692885.1. Next base: position 4,692 of record JAPLNJ010001065.1, read on the forward strand.
CTGGAACTCAAACGGCAGGTCTTGGATTTGCTGCGGGGCGACTACGCCACTTACTTCAACAAGCTGGTCGATCTCGGCGCCGAAGAACAACAGCTGATCACCGAAGCGCGAGACTACGCGGAACTGATCGACAAACACATCTTGTGGATCCGCAGCATCACCCCGTGGGAGCCAGCGCAATTGCAATCCGTGCGCCGAGCGGTGGGCTATCTGACCAGCTGGGACAATTGGGCCGGCGTCGGTCAGTCGCTGGGCAAGACGATTCTGGATCGACCGCTGTCGGCGGCGCTCGCGTGCTTCGCGTTCGTGCTCCTCGGCGGACGCCAGCGACAGATTCGGGCCCGGCTGCGAGCCCTCGGAGAACTGGCAGCCCAGAGCTACCTGGAACCGATTTCCACCACCTTCCAGGCGCTCCTGCTGACGCTCTTACTGTCCGTGGTGTGGCCGGCGATGATGTGGTTTCTCGGCTGGTACCTCTCGACCGCGCTAGAATCGTCCGACTTCACTCGAGCGATTGGCGTGGGGTTGCTGACCACTTCGCGAGTGTTCTGGACCTTGCAGCTGCTGCGCGCGGTGTGTCGGCCGCAGGGACTGGCCGAGTCCCATTTCCGCTGGCATGTGCCGCGCGTACGGCTCCTGCGCCGCTACTCGCGATGGTTGAGCGTGATCGGCTTGCCGATCGTCTTCCTGGTGACCGTCCTGGAAGAACAACGGACGGATGAGTTCAAGACCACGTTGGGGCGGTTGGCCATCATGCTCGGGCTGCTGATCGCAGGACCCTTGGTGGCCCGCGTGGTCCGGGCCCCCGCCGATACGGAAGGAGCAACGAGCCATCCCGTTCCGGTCGTACCGCGGTCCAGGCTGCAGTTGGCCACCTATCTCGTGGCCCTGCTGGCTCCGCTGCTGTTGGCTCTGCTGGCCGCCGCCGGGTTCTACTACACGGCCCTGCAATTGTCCTGGCGGCTGTTGAAAACCGTCTGGCTGGTGTTGACGCTGATCCTGATTCACGACACGGGCATTCGCTGGCTGTATCTAGCCCGCGGACGCCTGGCCTTGCAGCGTCTGGAAAGCCAGCGGGCCGGAGCGGAGGAGGCGTCCACGACTACCGCCCCGGAAGCGAAGCACGGGCCACACGCCTTGGACTTGGCGGATGTCAACCTGCAGACGCGGCGCCTGCTCCGCGTGGTTCTGGGATTTGCCTTGGCGGTGGGAGCTTGGACGAGTTGGGCCGACGTGCTGCCCGCTTTGAAGCCCCTGGACCTGCCCGTCTGGTCGACCACGGTGGAAGTCACGCGCATCGTGACGGGAGCCAACCACGTGCCCCAGCACGAGCGGTTTCCAGAGACACGGATCATCACCGTCGGCGACGTGGTGCTGGCGCTGCTCGTAGTGATTCTGGCCTTTGTCGCCGCCAGCAACGTGCCGGGCTTGCTGGAAGTCGTTGTGGTCCGGCACTTGCCGTTGGATCCCGGGGGACGTTACGCGGTCATCACCCTGGCACGGTACGCGCTGAACGTAGTGGGACTGCTGGTCGGATTTCAGATGATCGGCATCGGCTGGGCCCAAGTCCAGTGGTTGGTGGCGGCGATGACGTTCGGCTTGGCTTTCGGCATGCAAGAGGTGTTCGCGAACTTTGTGTCGGGCGTGATTCTGTTGTTCGAGCGGCCGATTCGCGTGGGCGACGTGGTGACGGTCGAGAACATCACGGGCACCGTCACGCGGATTCGGATTCGCGCCACGACCATTCGCAGCCTGGATTGCCAGGAATTCATCGTTCCCAACAAGGAGTTGATTACGGGAAAACTGCTGAACTGGACTTTGTCCGATCCGGTCAATCGAATCGTAGTGCAGGTCGGGATCGCCTACGGTTCGGACACCGAGCGGGCCCGACAGATCCTGCTGCGGATAGCCAAAGACCATCCGGAGGTACTGCAGGATCCGCCGCCGCAAGTGACGTTCGAGCAGTTCGGCGACAGCGCGCTGAACTTTGTGCTGCGGGCCTACCTGGCGACCATGGATCGCCGTCTGGACACAATCCACGACATCCACACGGCGATTCACCAGCAGTTCGTCCAGGCCGGCATCCAGATCCCCTTCCCGCAACGGGAGCTCCACATCCGATCCGCCACGGGAATTCCCGGTGGGCAGGCGACACCTTGAGAAAAGTTTTCAGTCAGACAGCCGCCCCCCTGCTGCTAGCATTTCACAAGGTTACGATCAACGCCGCAGCTTGTGACGGTTCGGCTCCGGTGTTAGAATTTGCGGTTCATCAGGATGCATCCTTTCTCTAGAGCAATAGGTAGCAAACAACCATGAAGATTGCAGTTATCGGCGGCGACGGGACAGGTCCGGAAGTTACGGCGGAAGCCTTGAAGGTGCTGGACGCAGTCTCCAAGTTGGAGGGATTTTCCTATGAGCTGACCAACTACGATTTTGGCGGCGAGCGTTACTTGCGGACCAACGAGCTCCTGCCCGCCGGAGCGGTCGCTGAACTGCGCACCCACGACGCCATTTTCCTGGGTGCCGTCGGCCATCCGAATGTCGCGCCGGGGATTCTGGAGAAGGGTCTGCTCTTGGAACTGCGTTTCCAGTTGGACCAGTACATCAACCTGCGTCCCGTCAAGTTGTACCCTGGCGTGGAAACGCCGCTGGCCGGCAAAGGCCCTGCGGACATCGATTTTGTGGTGGTTCGCGAGAACACCGAAGACATGTACTGCGGTGTCGGTGGCTTCCTGAAGAAGAACACGCCGGACGAAGTTGCGACCCAAACGGCCGTCTACACCCGCAAGGGCTGCGAGCGGTGCATCCGCTGGGCCTTCGAGTTTGCCCGCAAACGCAACAACCCCAAGGGCCGGAAGCTAACGCTGGTGGCCAAGACCAACGTGCTGACCTTCGGGCATGACCTGTGGTGGCGCACGTTCCAGGAGGTGGCCCAAGAGTACCCCGACGTGACGCCGGACTACAATCATGTCGACGCCTGCTGCATGTGCTGTTAGAGCACACCGGCCAGTCGGCTGCCGGTAAGCGGGTCATGAAAGCCATCCAGATCGTGACCGGCACCAAGATGAAGAGCCAAGCGGCGGGAAAGATGGGTTACGGGACCCGCGAGGTCGGCGACCTGGTGGTTGCGGCGTTGCAGGCCTGAGGGGCGTGCGGCGGATGGCCCTCGCGGCGTTCGCTTGCGGGTGGGGAATCGCGCCCGGTGATGCCCTGTCGCGCGATGCGCTCCCCGTGGCAGCCTGCTGAGAAAGTCAAATCGGCGCACATGCTTG
>JAPLNJ010001066.1 GCA_026692885.1 Planctomycetota bacterium
TCCCCAGCTTGAAGGCGTTGCCGACCAACACCTGGCCTTGTCCCGAGTCGATTAGCACCTGCTGACCACCGTGCTCAATCCAATAGGCCAAGCCGTGTTCTGCCAAGAGTCCCGGCCCGCGGGCCGTGTTCTCGACAAGTATCGTAATGTGCGTTTTGGCCATCAGATGGCCTCCCTCGGGAACGCGCCGACGGCTGGCGTCTCCAGGAACGTAGCCGTGGCGGTGGCTATGGCCTTGCCGTCTTGCACCGCCTCGCCACCCGTTCAGTGATCACAGGTATTGCATCCGGACACCAGGGTGCCGCCCAAGTAGGCGGCGATCAGGCTTTCGGGCGCGTCCGCCGGTGCGCCCACGACGACCGCAATTCCGCTTTCGGCGAACAGCTGTTGGGCCCGCTGTCCCATACCACCGGCAAGGATCACGGTTGCACCTTGTTCCTTCAGCCAGCGCGGCAGCAGCCCCGGTTCATGCGGAGGCGGAGTCACGAGAACCTTTTTGGTGCACTCGTGAGTTGTCGCGTCCACGTCCACCAGGGCAAACTGCTCGCAATGACCAAAGTGCATGCACAGCCGACCGTCGACTAAAGGCAGGGCGATCTTCATCGGGTCTGGCTCCGAGAAAAAGAGAGTGACTTCATGGTCGTAGGGAATCCAGCCCGCTAAGCAGCAGTGAAGACCGCCGACACCTGGGCCGACTCCCCAGGGATTGCAGGCTGCGTGCCAAACCGCCCGTTTGCGACTCGAATCGAAGCGCGAACGCGGCTTGAACCGGTGGCGACGGAAGGCAAGGCGCGAACTTCGAGGACACCCTGGCAAGCGGTTCAGCGTGCCACCTTACGTCGCCAACCAATCGCCGCTGACGACCGAGCGGAGCCTATTGCCACCGAGCGCATCCGACCCACGCAATTTCTGCCTCTGACCGGCCTCACCGCGTGCTAAAGGTCTTGCACATCGCCAGAGTGAACGCGACTGCTGTTGCATTTTGCCATGCGTCGTTTGACATCACCTCGCAGTATCCCTACGGGTATCGCTGCCAGCAGTTCGGCACGTTTTTCTTCAACGTCTGCAACGGCGATGACGGACACACGTGGTCGACCGAATGGGTCATCGACGATCCGGCGGTGTACTGTGTGCGGTAGGGTCATTCACCGTGGCGCGGCGGCCTCGACGCGGAACTGCCAGGTTGCTCTGGCTCGCCGGTTGGCGATTGCCGAAGCAGTTGGTCCTCGGTGTCTTGCTGTTGGTGATGGGCGGCCGAACTCGGCCGGCAGGAGTTGCTCATTCACGTGGACACGCCGAAACGCGGCAAGATCCACGCCTGCAGAGCAATCCACAAGACCACGAAGCCGAGCGCGAAGAAGATTTCCATTTTGGTTGATCCACGTTCTTGAGACATGTTTCGGCAGGCTACCTCTTTGCGAACCGCTGTTGGATGCAGGCCATCAGGCTTTCCAAGTGAGGTTCGGCCACTTGGTAATTCGGCCGTCACTTGGACTCCGGCTTCTCCGCGGCTTTCGGGAGCGGAGGCGCCGGCTCTGTCTTGCTCAGCGGACAAGTGCCCGCGTTGGGGCAGCCGAGGCAAGCCTTTCCGGCTGGGCACTGCTGAGCTTGGGGACAGTCCTTGCCCGCCGGACAAGCCTTTGCGTAGGGGCAGTCCTTTCCCGCGGGGCACGGCTGGGCCAACGGGCAGTTCTTGCCGGCCGAGCACTGGCCGACGGCGGCGCGGGGACACTGGCTGGCCGCCGCCAGTGGGCAGTTTTTGCCAGCCGGGCATTGGCCGGCGGCGGCACGGGGACACTGACCGGCCGCA
>JAPLNJ010001067.1 GCA_026692885.1 Planctomycetota bacterium
GTGCCGAATGGTACGAGGTTAAGCGTCACCACCCATCCCCACTGGGCTTGCCCCAGTGGACAAGAGGTTTGAAAACCAAGGCCGCGTACTGCAACCACACCCCGTCCCCTTCGCCGCATTCACCGCCGCCTACGGCGGCGGTGAATTCGGCGAAGGGGAATAGATGTGATGGGGGCCGCTGTTAGTGACCAAACCCTTTTTCCACTGGGGCAAGCCCAGTGGGGAAAGTGGCGGAATGACAACGACTTATGCTTAACCTCGTACCATTCGGCCCCGTGCCGGTGGATGCAGGTTTGGCGACTAGACGACACCCATGTCCCGGCGTGCCCGTTCCGCCCTCGCCGCCCCACCGCCGCTGGCGGCGGTGGGGCGGCGAGGGCGGAACGGGCGGAGTTCTGCGGGATCCCGCGTAGCTTTCAAACTGCGGGAAAGGAGCCTTTGATCCGTATGGCCCTTCCCGCGTTGATACGGAATAATGCCTGTTCCCACCTATCACCTTAGTCCGCGAGACTCACCCATGAACAAAGCGTTGACTTGCCTTTCTCTTGCAGTTGCCCTGTTGGCCAGTGAGGTCGGAGCTGAAGACGCAAACAAGGCTCCGGTGTGGCCGGATTCCGCCCCGTTGGCAAAACGGAACGTTGTCCTGACCCTGGATGGCGGTGCTTTCGTCCGTGTCGACGTGCTGGGCGAGCGGCTGTTTCGCATCCGCCACAGCCAGACCAAGCAGTGGACGGAATCAGCACTCAACCGCTACGGCGTTTTCCCCACCGCGTTTCCCGAAGTCGCGTTCGAACAGACGGAAGCCGCGGATGTCTATACGCTCGCCACCAAGCAGGCCAAGCTCACCATCAGCCGCAAAGATGGCGCCACGACCCTGGCGGCGGCCGACGGCAAGGCGCTGACCCAGCACGCGGCCCCGGTCTACCAAACCAACGGCGGCTACGACCTGCGCTTCACACTGACCAAAGACGAACGGCTCTATGGATTGGGTGACGTGAGCCGCGAGAACATCATGCGTCGGGGCGGCGTCTATGAGTTCTGGATCCTCAATGTGAAAGCCTATATCCCCATCCCCGTGGTGCTGAGCAACCGCGGCTGGGGCCTGTTGATGAATACCACCTGGCGAAATACCATCGACGTCGGCCAGAGTGATCCGGACCGGATGATCTGCACCGCTCCCCGGAGCGATCTCGATTACTACCTGTTTTGCGGTCCGGACTACCGGAGCCTGCTCGACACATACACCTCGTTCAGCGGACGCCCCGCGCTGTTGCCGATCTGGGGTTACGGCCTGACCTACGTCTGCAACGAAAACATCGACGCCTTCAATATGATGAACGAGGCGCTCACCTTCCGCCACGAACGCCTGCCGTGCGATGTGATCGGACTGGAGCCGGGGTGGATGTCGAAGAACTGCGACTTCACGACGGCCAAAGCCTGGCATCCCCAACGGTTCCCGATCCCCTCCTGGGCGCCCCAAGGGCCGCACACTTTCTTCGGCGCGCTGCAGCGGAAGGGCTTCAAGCTCAGCCTCTGGCTGTGTTGCGACTATGACCTGGGCGTGTTCGAGGAGCAGCAGTTGGCCGGTGGGAAAGCGAGCCCCGCCTCGGGCGCCAAGACCGCCGCGGCGGGTGCCGCGGTCAATGTGCAAGAAGGCTTTGTCGACGAGCGACTGAGCAATCCCGGTAAGACGAAGACGAAGCCCGCTGCCGGGCCGACGGCGCCGCAGGCGTTGGAGCCCTGGTTCGAGCATCTGAAGAAGTTCGTCGATCAGGGAGTTTCCGCCTTCAAACTCGACGGGTCCGCCCAGGTCATCGAGCACCCCACACGCGCCTGGGGCAACGGCATGTCCGACGAGGAAATGCACAACCTCTATCCGGTGATCTACGCCAAACAGATGGCTCGCGGGTTCGAAGGACACACCAAGCGTCGCGCCATGGTGTACTCCGCCGGCGGGTATGCCGGAGTGCAGCAGTTCGTCGCCACTTGGGCGGGCGATACGGGCGGTGGCGCCAAGCCGCTGGCCTCGATGTTGAATCTCGCGTTCTCCGGCCATTCCAACCATTCGTGCGACATGGATGTCACGGACGTGCAAGGCCTGCACTTCGGGTTCCTGCAAACCTGGGCTCAGCAGAACAACTGGGCCTACTGGTATCAGCCCTGGTATTTGGAAGACGTGCACACAGCCGCGTTCCGCCAGTACGCACAGCTCCGCTACAAGTTGCTCCCCTATCTTTACTCGACGGCCGCGGAGGCCGCCTTGACCGGTTATCCCGTCATGCGGGCCATGTCCCTGGCCTACCCGGAGGACCTGGCCTGGGACGCCAGCCGGTCGCAGTACATGCTGGGCGACTTCCTCTTGGTCTCCGCCTTTGCCAAGCAAGTCCGTCTGCCGCCAGGCGACTGGCTCGACTTCTGGAGCGGCCAACGAACCACCGGACCGGCGACGCTGCCGGTGGAGATCACGCCGACGCGCGGCGGCGCACTGCTGGTTAAGGACGGTGCCATCATCCCGACGTGGCCGGCCTGCGATCACGTCCAGCAGGGTTGGTCGCCGGAAGTGGGATTGCTCGTTTATCCCGCGGCTCACAGTACCTTCACGCTGTACGAAGATGACGGCGGCAGCCTCGGCTATCGCAACGGCGAATTCGCGCGCACGCTGCTGACTTGCGACACGGTTGGAAAGAGCGTCAAGCTGACCATCGGCGGCCGGGAGGGCAGTTATGGCGGCATGCCTGCGACGCGCGACTTCACCGTGACCGTCCGTCTGCCAGCGCGTCCGCAAACCGTCACGCTCGATGGCGCAGCCGTAACGGACTGCGCATGGAACGCAGCGGCCTCTACCGTCACCGTTCCGATTCCCGCCTGTGGCAAGGCCCCGAGGATTCTGACCCTGAACTGAGGACCATATCGCTGGGATAAGTGTTTCGCAGTGGTCGCTGCGGTGCCGGATCCTCTGAATGGTGATTCCGAACATGCCAATGAAGACCACCTCCGAGCCGAGTGTGACGGAAGGCAGCTTCGAGTACATCGAAGCCAAGATTCGCCGTGATGCCGAGGGCACGACGTTTGGCGGCGACTTCGAGTGGCTCTGCCAGTGGTTCTTGCTGAACGCTCCACGGTATCGAGGTCAGTTCGACCAGGTGTGGCTGTGGAAGGATTGGCCGGATCGGTGGGGCACGGATGCGGAAATCGACATCGTCGCTCGCACGCGGACGGGGGAGTTGTGCGCCATTCAGGCCAAGGCGGATCACCCTGACCGAGCGATCCCGAAGCGAGAAATCGACTCGTTCCTGTCCGAATCAAACCGGCCGCAGTTTGCCTACAGACTCTTGATGGCCACGACGGACGACATTGGGGCCACGGCTCGTCGGACGCTTCACGGTCAAGAGAAGCCGGTGGGTCTGGTCCTGCGTGGTCATTTCCTGACGGAAGAAGTTCAGTGGCCGGTTCAGATTGGCGGAACGGCCGCGCGCCTGCCTCGGTGGCAGGCACGACCCCATCAAGCCGCAGCGATTATGGCCGTGATCAACGGATTTCGAGACCATGACCGAGGGCGAATCATCATGGCCTGCGGTACGGGCAAGACGCTCACCGCACTGTGGACTGCCGAGCGGTTGCAGAGTGCTCTCACGCTGGTGCTCGTCCCGTCACTCTCGTTAGTGCAGCAGAATCTTGCCGAGTGGGGCCGCCACGCCGCCGAGGACTTCGACACGCTCGTCGTCTGTTCTGACGAGTCGGTTTTGCAGAGCACGGCAGACACTGCGATTCAATCGACAGCCGATCTCGGCGTGAAGGTCACAACCGATCCGGCGGAGATTCGGCAGTTCCTCGGCCAGCATCGGCAACGCCCGGCCGTCGTGTTTGCCACGTACCAGTCGTCCCACCGCATCGCGGCCGCTCAGGCCGGCAAGACGAAACCGTTCGATCTGGCGATCTGCGACGAAGCCCACCGTCTGGCCGGACACGCCGAAGGCTTGTTCGCGACCGTGCTGGATGAACAGAAGATCAAGGCTCGCAAGCGGCTGTTCATGACTGCCACGCCGCGCTACTTCAAGGAGCACGTCAAGCGGCGCGCGGCGGAACTGGAATTCGAACTCGTCTCGATGGACGACGAGCACGTCTTCGGCCCCGAGTTCCACGTCCTCACCTTCCACGAAGCGATCAGTGCGGACCCGCCGTTGCTGACCGATTATCAGGTCGTCGTGATCGGCGTCACCGACCGCGAAGCCAAAGCGTGGGCCGAGCAGGCCCGCTTGGTCCGCACGGCCGAGGGCCTCAATACCGACGCCCGAACGCTGGCCGCCCAGATCGGCTTGGCCAAGGCGATGAAGAAATACGACCTGCGGAAGATCATCACGTTCCACTCGTCAGTGGCGAAGGCCGCACGGTTTGTCGATGCCACACAGCGGGATTCCTTGCCGGGCGTGATCCCCCACCTGACGGCGTCGGCCCGGCCGTCGGGAAAACTCTGGACGAAACACATCTCAGGGCACACGCCCGCCGGCCAACGAGCCACGTTGCTGAAAGGGCTAGGCAACCTGTCGGAGGACACGCGAGGCATCCTCTCCAACTGCGCCTGCCTGGGCGAAGGGGTCGATGTTCCGGTGCTCGATGGCGTGGCGTTCATCGACCCCAAGCGGTCGATGGTCGACATCATTCAGGCGGTCGGCCGAGTCATCCGCAAAGCCGAAGGCAAGCAGATCGGCACCATCGTGATCCCCGTCTTCATCGACGAGTCCGAAGACGCCGACCACGTCCTCTCACAATCGGCCTTCGAGCCGGTGTGGCAGGTGCTCAAGGCGTTGCGAGCACATGACCGACGACTGGCGGACGAATTGGACCAACTGCGGCTGTCGTTGGGGCGGCGGCGGAAATCCGGCGGCCGAATCACGCTTCCTGACAACATCCATCTCGATGTTCCACGACTGCTGTTGCGCGACTTCGAGCAAGCGTTCTACGTCCGGACGGTGGAACAGACGACCGACAGGCCACCGCTGACCATCGAGCAAATTCTGGCTTGGGTGGATGAATACAAGGCGGCGACGGGTGACTGGCCCAAAATGACTGCCGGGCCGGTAACAGGATCTGGCGAAACGTGGTTTGGAATTGATGGCGCACTACGTCGCGGTAGTCGCGGACTTCCTGGCGGTTCGTCGTTGGTCAAATTTCTGACCGAACATCGATCGGGGCGAAACAGAATGGATCTTCCGCCATTGACCGTCGGCCAGATTCTGTCATGGGCAGACGCTCAAAGGGCTGCGATGGGAGATTGGCCGACTGAGTCATCAGGCCCAGTCTATGACGTTCCGAACGAGAGTTGGGGAGCAATTAGTTCTGCTTTGCAAGCAGGATCTCGTGGACTCACTGGCGGATCTTCGCTGGCCAAAATACTCGCCATGAATCGCGGGAAGCGGAACATGAAGACTCTCCCATCGTTGAGCATTGGTCAAATCGTTGCGTGGGCGAAGGCGCACCATCGGCGCAGCGGAAAGTGGCCAACTAGAGCTTCCGGAATAGTGAATAACGCACCAAGCGAAACTTGGAGTGCGATCGACAGTGCGCTAAAAATCGCTGCACGCGGCCTCTCGCGGCGCTCGTCATTAGCAAAACTTCTCGCGAGCCACTACAGCGTTCGAAACAAACAGGATCTTCCGCCTTTGTCCGCCGAACAGATTCTCGCGTTTGCGGACAAGCATCATAACGCAACCAGCGCGTGGCCAACTCGAAAGTCTGGTGCCGTGCCCGACGCACATGGCGAAACATGGAGTGCGCTCGACGCGGCACTTAAGCAGGGACAGCGAGGATTTCCTGGTGGCTCGTCCTTGGCAAAACTCCTCGCCGAGCAACGGGGCGTACGAAACAAGCAGGATCTTCCGCCTCTCACGGTCGACGGAATTCTTGCGTGGGCCGACAAGTATCATCGCCGCACTGGAAATTGGCCTAAGGTAAAAACTGGCGATGCTCATGCAGCGTCCGGAGAAAGTTGGAATGCGATTAGCGATGCGCTGTCGAAAGGCGGACGTGGTCTTCCCGGTGGTTCTTCGCTGGCCACACTACTGGCCGAGCACCGGGGAATACGGAACCAGAAACACCTTCCGCCACTGACCACCAAACAGATTCTCGCTTGGGCTGACGCGCACTTTCACCGCACTGGCGAATGGCCGACCGTGGGTTCAGGTTGCGTACATGATGCGCCCACAGAGAAATGGAGTGCAATTAGCGCGAGTCTGACAGTAGGCGGACGCGGTCTGACGCGGGGGTCGTCTCTGGCTAAGTTGCTTGCTGAGAAGCGAGGTGTCCGCAATCGGAAGTTTAGGTGAGATGTTTCTTCGGGAAGCAGCGTGCTGAATATCTTGTGTATTCTTAATTCGTATTGAGTCAACGATGGAAAAGTTTCAAAAGTTTCTAAGCGGCCGCCTTGAACTCGTAAACTTCCTTGCTGCCAACGTCCCTGCTGCCAGCTACGCCGACTTGGTACTCATTATCACTGCCGTCTTATCTGCGTGTGCGTCTGTCCGTTGGCCTGGCACTGGGATAGACAAATAACGGTTTATTGAACTCCTTGTCAGATACTCGCCGGAGGACTCACACGCGTCATGGGTTTGTGTTCCTGCGCTCATAGATCAGGGCTTCCTTACTGAAATCGAAACCCCGTATGGATCGCCAGGACAATCTACGCGAATCTTCTGCGACCACGAAATTGACCTCGCGTTTGACGATGCGAAGACGAAATATCCCCGCGTTCCCAGCCCGCAGTTCCGCAAACACTCGTACGCCTCGTTGATTTATGAATGGCTGCGATGCGGCTACGCACACGAATACTGCGCGAACGAGAGTATTACTCCTGTGCCCGCGAGCCGGAGGCAAGCACGGATCAGCTACATCGGCAGGGCGACGCTGACAAAACTGCAACGCATGGTCTCGTTCCATTTCGATTACTTGATGGAACTCGCGCAACACCACGTCTCGACGCTCCCCAAGACATCCTCTCCAGTACCGAGCAAGTGGTGGATAGATCAGGGATAATCAGGAGAACGCGGGGGCGGCAAGCAATAAAGGGGTCAGGAGCATCAATTGAGGGAACTGGCGAAAGCCGGTTGATTTCAGTGGTCCGGCTTGGTCCTCGGGCGACCGCGAGGACGGAGAGGGAACTCCCATCCTGGCGCCTTCGCCGTGCCTTGCACCCCAGGCGTCGCGGCCAAACAGGCTGCCACGCTGGAGGTAGCGACGAATCGCCGTGACTTAGGCTTCGGTTTCCGCGGCCGATGCGGCGTGCGCGAGGGAAACGGGGTCGGGTCTGGCGTGTTCAGTTTGTGCCTGTCAAGGCCAATTGATTTGATCCCGTTTCTATTGCGCGTTTGGGGCAGGGGAAGGCTTCCCGGTGGAGGCCGGCGTGATCCATTACTCTTCCGCCCCAAAGGGGCAAAACAAATCAGCCCAGGGCAGAGCGTCGCGGCGACAGCCGCAAAGCGCCGCCCTGGGTACGGATTCGATTCAGCACGGTAGCCCTGAAAGGGCGAAACAAATCGGTTCATCCCGCACGCATTGTTCGTCCGATGCGGCCAAGGCTTGTTTCGCCCCTTCAGG
>JAPLNJ010001068.1 GCA_026692885.1 Planctomycetota bacterium
CCCAGTGGGGATCGGAGGTTCCGCTTAACCTCGTACCATTCGGGGCAAGCCCGGATGGGGAGCAGACATGCCAAGCTGGAACAAAAGCCGGACCAGATCGCACCATTGCAAGGACTCTCTGGGATACAATTTTTCGCGGCCAAGGCCGGGGGTGAGGGGTTACCCGCTAGAGAGCGAATGAAGTTCCTGTTGCGAACATGGCCTCGTCAGTGCGATGCCTGATCACGTCTACGAACAAGATGTGTCCGACGATGCATCCAACGCTGAGTACCACTACGCTGGCAGTATAGGCGGGTCCATTCCGGCGGCAAGGGACAGCGTAGAATGTCGACGAAACCCGCAGACGAGGGCAGCCACGAGAAACACAAGAAGCACAAAGAATGGGTTGGTTGTTTCCTCTCATTTTTTTGTGTCTTCTTGTGTTTTTCGTGGCCAATCCTCTTCTGCGTCGTCACGCGACGCCGACCATCGGTTGTCGATCGGCGTCAGGCAAGCGCGACGCGGCTGTGGGACAGCCGTGCGGAGCCACTCGACGACGCTGGGACATGGTTGGGGCTTCGTCGGTTCGCTCTGGATGTTGGCGTCCACGAGGAAGTTCATAGCGAGTCGGTAGATTCTGAAGGAAGGGGCTCAAACCAGCCTTTGTCGGGACAGGCCAGCAGCCAATCGACGAAGCCGACGTTGTCCGTCGCGGACTGCCTCTTCAACAGGTACTCCCCAGCCTCCAATCGCGCGATTTCAAACTGCTGGCCCGGCATAATGCGATCGCGTTGCCGCAGCTCCGAGGGGATGACAATCTGGCCTTTGGTCGATACGATGGTCTTCATGAAAGTAAGATATCATCTTACATTACCCAAAGTCTATGCCGAGAAACCCCGACAGCACTAGCTGGGCGGCCAGCAGTGTTCTGTCTTCCAACCGCTGGAGGACCGGTCGAAATCGCCACTTCATCCAGGATCTGGACGTACGGCGATGCAGCGAAGCACTGGGCACCCGGGAGCGGAGCCAGAACGCGAGCATGAGTCAATCCAACTCTGGCGGCAAGCTGCCGTAGCTCCAGGCTTTGCCTTGCCACTTCGGCAACGCGAGCGGTTGCGGGACAGCGCCGGGAGTCAGTCGCGAGGAGAGTTCGATCATGGCATTGGCGATTTGCCGGCCGGCGGTAGGTTCGAGGTTGCTGTAACTGGTAAGCCGTGTTTCATACCCTCCGCCGCGTGGGCCGAGCGCCTCTTCGGTCGGCACGTAGCCGATGCAGTCGTTGGCCAGCGACACCGGGAAGGTGCAGGGGAATTTGCTGCCGGCTTTGATGTCCAGCCCATACTGACAGAAATATTCCGCCGGACAGGACAAGAACACCGCCGGGCCCACTTGCACGGCCTGCACTTCGACGTCGGCAATCGGCTCTTGCTTGATTCGCGCGTCCAGCACGACGATTTCTTTGGCGAACGTCCACTCGGTGGCGTCGACTTTGCCGGGCTCTTGTTGCACGATCTCCAGGCAGCGGGCGACGCGTTCCGGCTTCGGTGCGCGGCGTTTGAGCTTGAGCACCAGGGTCTGCGCAGCAACCGGCGCCAGCGGCCCCGCGGCTTGCTCCAGCGACAGCAGCGTCTTGATCGATTCTGCCCCGACTCGCCCGCCGACGTACCGCGAGGAAATTTCGCCGAACTGCTTGATCTGATACGGGCTGCGGTTGTCCACCTGCGTCACGTCTCCCGACATGCCTTGCAGGAACACGACGACGGCCTTGTCTCCCAGCAGACCGCGAATCGTCTTTTCAACGTAATAGATCCAGTCCGCGGAGATGCCGCCCGGCCCGGTCGTCGCATGGCAGGCGAAGTTGACGACGCAGCCGAGCAACTGCCCTTCCTTGCTCCACGCGCCCAACACGCCCACCTGCGGATCGATCGGCCCAGCCGGTTCGAGGATGTCCGGATTACCCTGGCCGGGATGCGTCATCGCGGGGCCGTTGCGCATGCGGAACCGCCGATTGAACGCCGCCAGTTCGTCTCGCCCAAAACCCGCTGCAGCGCGCGCTTCCACCTTGCCTGTGTCCGCTGCGACTACCGCTGCCACCAGCTCACGCTGCACACGGGCCAGATAGCCGGGATGAGCCGTCACCGTCTTGTCGTACACCAACGACTTGACCAACGGCGAAGCCTGATCGAACTCGCCCGGCAGAAAGAACCCCAGCGGTCCGGCCGCATGCGAATGGGAGGCACCGATCAACACCGCTTCCGGTGCGATCCCACATTGCTTCTGAATCTCCTGCCGCACCGCCTGCACCGTCGGCCGCCGAATGAACAGCGCATCAATGCCGACAACCGCCACCCGCGCCGGCCCGTCCCCAAACACGGCCGCCCGCACCTTGCACGCATCATGCACCGACTGGTGGTACGCCTTGCCGTACCCGCCCGGCGCCTCCATGCCGACCTCCGGCGTAATGTCCCGTTCGGCGAAGCCGGCCTTGAAGACCGGAGCGTCGGCCGCTGCAGCTACCGCGACGAACACGCACGACAGGCAGAAGACCATCCCACGAAAACTGTCAGAGGTCATCGTTCATGCTCCTTAAGTTGCGGACAGGGGTTCATGGTTGTCTTTTCGCAACACGGTGACTACCGTGAGGCTCTGCGTTCCTGAACGAGACATGTTATCACGAGAGATGGCACGCGGAGAAGACAACTATGAACGGATGGCATCGATTTCTGGCGATCGCGGCGCTGCTGACGAGCGGAACTCTGGCCCCTGCGGCGGCCTTCGGTCAAGGACTGTGGGGTGGCTCTTATCCCGGTTTTTGGACCTATCCCTACGGCGGCTACAGCTACCAAGGCAACTACCAGACGCCGCCCTATTTCGCGATTCACCCGCCGGTCTACTTGGGGCAGCGCCTCGCGATGCCTTACGGGACCAGCCCCCTGCCACGCCTGCCGTGGCAGCCCAGTGACGGCGACGAGACGGCGATCGCCCCGGCGTCTTTCGTGGCGCCATCACTGCCCGGCGTAATGATCGAGAATCCGTATGTCGTGGCCGAGCAGAAGCAGTCGCAGGAGATTCAGCCCAAGCGGCCAGCACACCGACGGCGTGCGCGGTCTTGATGCAGCAGGAGTCTATTTCGGGCAGGAACGAGGGACGTCAGGCTGGAAAGCCTGACCTACGAGCAGGCCACCATCTGGTTCCCGTGCAGGTAATCGTCCGCCACCGGGTAGTTGCGGAAGCTGACCGAGTAGCACCGTTCGAACCACTCGCGGATGCTGTCTTCCACCGCGGGGTCGTAAGCCGGCGCCACGTGCAGTGTCTTGCCGTCCGGCACTTCCCGGATCTCGCCTTCCTCCACCAGAATCCGGCCGGCTTTGATCACGTACCGAGGCAGCTCGAACATAGTCTCCTTGTTTTCGTGCGGCGTATAGATCGTGATATCCGCATCGGCACCGGGACCGAGGTGCCCTTTGTGCTTGAGGCCCAGGATCTTTGCGGGGCCGGCGCGCGTGATAATGGCGATTTCGTTCAACGTGTACTGCCGGTCCAGGTCCTTCAACGCGGAACTCTCGGCCACGCGAGGATGGACCGTCTTCAGCACTTCCCGACGATACTCGCGATCCATTAGCAGCCGAATGATTTGCGGATAGGCCAGGAAGGAGCCGCCGTTGGGATGGTCGGTGCTCATCGCTACGCGCCATGGATCTTGCACCTGCAGATACCATTCCAGCCCGATGGCCCACTGCCAGGCATGCACCAGGCTCTTGTTGCGATACTCGATTGGCGCGATGCCGCAACCCGCTTCCATCTCGACGTCGGAACTGAACCATTTCGTGCCGTAAATCTTGTGCAGGTAGTAGCCCAGCGGGCCGTCGCCCGTCATGCTGGTCGTCTTGCCGAACAGCACTTGTCCAACATCCACGGTCAGGTTCGGGTGTTGGTTGACGTAATCGGCCAGCGGCTGGACCTTCGAGTTGAAGGTGGTCTCGTCGCCCTCGCCGCCGCCGTAGCTATGGAACTGGATGTGGGTCAGGTGTCCGCGGTGCCCTTCGAGTGCTTGCATCGTTTCCAACGTGGTCTGCCAGTTGCCCGGCAAGCCCAGATTATTGCCGTGAATGTGCACCGCGTGCGGCAGCTTCAATTCGTCGACCGTGCGGGCCATTTCGCGCATGATCTGCCGCGGCGTGACGTTGAAGTAGTCGACGTTGTCGTCCAAGCCGCTGACGTTTCCGCTGGCATGACACTTCCAGACCTCGACGCCGCCGGGGTTGACCAGTTTGACCGCATACCCCTTCGCAGCGTTCAGCAGCCAGGCCACGAAGCCCTTGAGCCGTTCGGGTTCCTGGTCGTGGATCGCCTGCATGACGTAGTGGTTGTTGCCCATCAGCACGAAGAAGCCCTTGTCGATGGCGGGCGTGTCCTCGAATTCTTCGTGCGCATGCCGGGCGGCCAGCGGCGGCACGGCGGCGTCGAAGGCCGTGGTATAGCCCAGCCCCAGGTACTTGTAGCCCGTGGCGAACGTGCTGGGCACGCTGCCCAGCGTGCCGCTGTGGGTGATGGCCGTCCGAGGAACCACGGCGTGACGTTTTTCCTCCGGGCGCAGCTTGCGGGCCGCGTTGACTTTGGGCCCGGCGATGTGGCAGTGCATGTCGATCCCACCGGGCATGATGACCAGGCCTGCCGCGTTCAACGTCCGGGTCGGGCGCACGTTCGGATCCGACGGCGGAGGGATCAGCTGGCCGTTTTGAATCCACAGGTCTCGGACTTGGCCGTCGATGCCGTGCAGCGGATCGTAGACGTATCCACCGCTGATTTTGAACAGGTCGTCGGGCATGTTCGCTCCCTAGCTTCTCAGGGTAGGTGTTCTGTACAATGCTCCATGATGAGCTTTGGCGGGTGGTCCAACAAGATGGGAGCGCGCGGAGATGAGCTTAAGCCGCCGGGATTTCCTCGCGGGCGTGACGGCCGGTCTGGGCGTACTCGCACCGATTGGATTGTGGTCTGCCGCGACGGACGCTGCCGAACGGACGCCGGCGCTCCAACGATTTCCGACCGTCGAGCAGATTCGCGCTCGCCAGCCGGAAGCCTGGCAGCTGGTCGATGCGATCAACGACCATCGCCGCCAACAGGGCTTGCCGACAATCCCGCTGTCGCCGCGACTGACCGCGGTGGCGTATTGGCACGCGAAGGAGTTGGCTGAGCGGCGCCCGCAGGAGACCTACGGCAGTCTACACAGTTGGTCGCTGGACCCGCGCTGGCGCGGCGGCGCCTACCGCGCCGACGACAAGAGTACTTGGACGATCATGTGGGATAAGCCGAAGGAAATCACCGGATACAGCGCAGCGGGCTTTGAGATCTGTGCGGTTGACGCCCGCGATTGCGAACACGCTTTTCAATTATGGGTGCAGAGCGAGAACCATCATAACGTGATTCTGAACCGGGGCGTGTGGTCAAGCCCGCGCTGGCGCTGGCGAGCCCTGGGCGCCGTGTTCCACAAAGGTTACGCTTGTGCTTGGTTCGGGAACGCGGCAGATACGTGATTGCGGCTTGGCCGCGTGAGGAGTTTGTCATGTCGACGCTGGCCCATCGGGATCTCGCTCGCCGACAAATCGAATTCGCTCGGAGCTACACGCTGGGGCTCCTGCAGGACTTGGACGACGCGGACTGGTTTCGCCAGCCAAGCGAGGGCCTCACCCACATCGCTTGGCAGGTCGCCCATCTGGCGATGGCCGAATATGGCTTGTGCCTGTTCCGGATTCGTGGTCGGCGGCCGGAAGACATGACGTTGATGCCCGGCAAATTTCGCAAACAGTTCAGCCGCGGCTCGCAACCGGATCCGCAGCCGGCCAACAACCCCACGCCGACGGAAATCCGCGAAGTGCTGGCACGGATCCACGAGCAGGCCCTGCAGGAGCTGGCCGGCTACAGCGAGGCGTTGTTGAACGAACCGACGGAAGACCCGCGGGCGGTGTTCGACACGAAACTGGGATCCCTCTTCTTTTGCCCGCATCACGAGATGCTGCACGCGGGCCAGATCGGCTTGCTGCGGCGTCTGCTGGGCAAGACGCCGGTGCGCTAGGAAATCCTGGGCTACTGTATTTCTCCCGCGCCCCCCATTTCCCCCGAACGCGAATCGCTATAATGCAGCCTGACTGCGATGCCTGCCGGGCGTTCCGGGGCGGTCGGTCGCCGCGGACGCCGACTCGCGATGTGTTCGAAGACTAAGGAGGTGCCTTGCTATGCTGACAGCTCTGCTGCTCATCCTGGTGGTGTTGGTGGTGGGGGCGCTGCTGATCGCCCTGATCGTCGTCGGGATGTATAACCGGCTGGTCACGTTGCGCAACCGCTACAAGAATGCCTTCTCGCAGATCGACGTGCAACTGAAACGGCGGTACGACCTGATCCCGAATCTGGTCGAGATCGCCAAGGGCTACATCAAGCACGAGCGGGAGACACTGGAAGCGGTGATTAAGGCCCGTAACGCGGCCTATGCGGCCGGGCAGCAGGCGGCTCATAGCCCCGGTGATCCCGCGGCGATGGCGGCCTTGGGCGGGGCCGAAGGCCAGCTGACGGGCGCCCTGGGCCGGTTGTTCGCGGTCGCCGAGGCCTACCCCGATCTGAAGGCCAACCAGAACATGCTGGCGCTGCAAGAGGAATTGTCGGCCACCGAGAACAAGATCGCCTTCGCGCGGCAGGCCTTCAATGATGCGGTGATGGCCTACAACACGCAGCGGCAGACGTTCCCGACGGTGATCATCGCCTCGATGCTGAACTTCCAGGACGCCAACCTCTTCGAGGTCGAACGGTCTGAGGAACGGGCGGCCCCGAAGGTATCCTTCAACTGAACGTCGCTCCGCGGAACTTCTGTTGAGGATCGGCCTGAGCCGCGCAAAATTGTATCCCCGAAAGTTCTTGCAATGGTGAGATTTGGTCCGGCTGTTGTTCCAGTGTGGCAGGTCGGGTCCCCATCCGGGCTTGCCCCGGTGGAATTGGGTTTCGTACACTACGTCGGCAGA
>JAPLNJ010001069.1 GCA_026692885.1 Planctomycetota bacterium
GCTGCAGCCGACCAGCGGCGGGACCGAGCCCCGCGAACGCTGGAGCACGCTGTTCATGGTGCCGCACGGCGACAAGGTGTTCGTTTGGAACAATCATGGCAACCTGATCCTCGCCCGTCTGACGCCCGCGGGCTACGAAGAAATCAGCCGTGCGCACATTCTGGACCCTGACATGCCCTCGGCGGGCAGCGGCGGCCGTGGGGTCGTTTGGTCGCATCCTGCCTTTGCCAACCGTTGCCTGTACGCGCGCAACAACCACGAAATCGTCTGCGTCTCCTTGGACCGAAGCCGCCCCACGCAATAGGGAACCTGCGATGCGGAGATGCATGTCAACTCGATTCCTAAAGCCCTTCGCCGAACTTGCCGCATCACCTCGCGGCTTGTGGTATGTCATCGGGGCGTTCGTCCACCAATCAAGCCTTCCTTGTGGTCATCAGACATCGTGGAGATCAAGCAAGCGTTCCAGGACCCTGTTTCGCTGTTTCCTCGTCGCGTTTGCGGTAGGCGTTTCAACGGGCCGCGCATATCCGGCCGAGGATCAATCGGCCAAACCCAACATCGTCCTCATCAACTGCGACGACCTGGGCTACGGCGATCTGAGCTGTTACGGGGCGACCAAACAGCGGACCCCCAACATCGACCGTCTGGCTCAGGAGGGGATTCGTTTTACGAGCTTCTACTCCACCAGTGGCGTCTGCACCCCCAGCCGCACCAGCCTCATGACCGGCTGCTACCCACGACGTCTAAACATGCACACCAACGGCGTTGGGTACTGGGTGCTTTTCCCGGGGAACAAACGGGGCTTGAACCCGGACGAGATTGCGGTGGCCGAGGTGCTGAGGCAGGCCGGCTACGCCACGATGTACATCGGCAAATGGCATCTGGGAGACCAGCCGCCATTCCTGCCCACCCGTCAAGGCTTCGACCGTTACCTCGGTATGCCACTGGACAGGAAGGTCTGGGGACTGCAGGACGTGGACCTGGTTCGCCAGCCGCACTTGAAGCGGGAGACGCCCTGGGACGAGATCTGGCACGTGGCGATTGTGTGGCTCTTGCGGAACCCGATCGTGACTAGCCCCATCATCGGACCTCGAACGATGGAGCAACTGACGGGCAGCCTGCGCAGCCTGGAGGTCAAACTCGACGCTGAGGCGTTGGCCAAGCTTGACAAAATCTTCCCCGGCCCCGGCGGCGAAGCGCCGGAAGCCTATGCCTGGTGAGGCCCAGACGGGGTCCATACCTTGATCGAGAGCAGGCTCTTACTTGCCTGGTTTTAGGACCACGGACGACAGGTTGCGTCTTGACGACGAATCGGTTGTTGCCGGGCCAGGCGAACGCGATGGCGTAGAGCCGATGGTCTCGGGTGTACCAACGTAGGCCGAAATAACTTGCCGAATTTCGACGCGGCGGCGACCCCGGATTGACGGGCGAGACCGGGAACTTATTTCGGCCCACGTTGCTACGGGTACGGCAAGCCACCCATCGCGCTGCTGTCTCGGCTGGTTGTCCAGGCCAGTCCCAGCGGCTACATTGGCGCGAACCATTAAGACACCTCGGAAGGAACAGACGATGCCGCGCCACCCCATCGCGACTTGGGATTCTTGGTAGGTCTGCAAAGGGCCAAGGGCACGCGTTGTGGTTCGCGGAAGAGCCAGTCTTGGGAGGCTCCGTATGTCCAGCAAGGTAACGCGGCGGCAGTTCTTAAAAAAATCGGCTGTGGCGGCAACGGCAGTCAGCGGATTGGTTGCCGCCGGGAGAGACACGGAGGTGCGGGCCCAGCCGGCCAAGGCTGAGGTCTCCTCGCCGAAGGCAAACGCCGGTTTGCTGCTGGGCGGCAGGGTCGCCCTCTCGCAGCCGGTCCTGGCCTCTTGCCAGCTCGCCTTTCGCATCGGCTTGGCCCGGCAGCGGACCGCCAGCTATCCCTGTGACTCCCTGGATTTCATCATGCTGGATCTCGAGCGGCCGGAGGGCCGGAGCCGGCACGCCCACTGGTGTACTGGCGATCTGACCGGCCGGCTCCTGGAGTTCCTCAGTTGTACGGAAGGTATTGATGGCAAGTCGGACCCGCGGCTCAAGGGCCTGTTCGAGCGCGTCCTCAGCCAGCGGCGGCCCTCGGGGCTCTTCGGGAAGTTGCCGGACAAACCCGATGGCGACGGCTTCGTCCATTTCCCTCCCGTCCCGCTGCCCGAGTGGAGCTACTTCGACGAAGGCCCCGGCTCGCAGACCTGGGTGGAGGGTGCTGCCGCGAGCGTGCCTCTCAAGTTCCCGAGCGGCGAGATCAAGACCCTGCGTTTTACCCCATTGTGCTACAACACATCAAACCTGACGCTCTGCGAAACCCCGCTCGTCTTCAGCGCGGTAGAGTCTTGAGTCACAGGACACGGCCAAGAGAGGACCATGTGCCGCCGGGCCAGAGATCGCTTCCGGGCTGAGGACTTCGAGGTCTCCTGATGAACCAGCACGCATTAAGCTTCGTACTGTCGATGCTCCAGGGGCTTCTTGCCGGAGCGCTGCTCGCAGCACCGGCCACGCCGCTTCCGGAGATCCCCGATGCGGAAATCGACGCCGCCTACGAGCGAGCAGCCGTCCAGAATGTGCTCGCCGCGGTCAACCCCAAGGTGTTTCCGGGCTATCCGGCCAACCTGATTCGCATCGTCCAGCGATTCCTCTTCGGTGTCGATCCCAGGTTGGATGGATCGCTGGTGCTGATGCCGACCGCCACCGCGGCGTTCTGGGAGCATGGATTCGGGCAGACCTTGGTTGGGGGCCACCGGAAGCTCTCCTACCGCATGCAGCGCAACCGGATCGCAGGGACCTATCAGGGAACCGCTCCGTTGCGACTCGGCCTGCGGTTTCCCGCGGACAGGGTGCCCATCCCGGAACGGGCCCTGATCAACGGCCGGTCGGCCGAGATGGTCCGAGAGAAAGACCTGGTCTTCCTGTCTCTACCCGCCGCTTCGCCGCAGGACCCCTGTCGGTTCGCGGTCGCCTGTGGTCCCGCACCAAACTCGGCGGCGGATCAAGATCACAATCGGCAACATGGCGAAAGGCCAGGCCAGCCCGCGAGGAGCCAACGGGAGCGTGTTCGCCGCCCGCATGCTATGGTCGAAGCCCAATGATCTCGCCCCTCGGAAGGCAAGATGACCGTGACCATACGGAGATCAATGATGCCATGCAACTAACGGTATCTTGCACGCACCTTCGGCAATCCATGAAAGGTAGACAAAGATGAAATTACGGACCATGATTTTGATATTGCTCCTGACTTCTCCCGCCCTGGCCGGCGACGAGGAGTACAAACTGGGCTCTGACTCAATGCGTCAGGACGGCGTGCCTCAGGGCACCGTGACCCAGGACGTGTGGCATAGCAAGGTCTTCCCGGAGACCGTCCGCGACTACTGGGTCTACGTGCCCAAACAGTACGACGGCAGTAAGCCGGCTTGCGTGATGGTGTTTCAGGACGGACAGGCATACGTCAAGGAAGACGGCGACTTCCGTGTGCCGGTGGTCTTCGACAAC
>JAPLNJ010001070.1 GCA_026692885.1 Planctomycetota bacterium
GACTCGTTCCAACACCATTGATTACGCCCCATTCATAGCATCCAAGTGTCGCTGTCCAACTAAGTCAGCGTAAACAATACCTCACCGATCACGTTTGCCCTGCAAGATCAACTTTGGCGCGGCCGAGCCTCGCCCTCCCACGCTTTCCGCAATTCGGGGAGACGTCAGGCACCCGCGACTCAGAAGGCGATGCCCGCTCGGACCAGCAACGTGCTGCCGAAGGGATAGATGATTCTGGTCGACGCGAATTCGAGCTCCCGCGAGAAGACGTAACCCAGCTCGGCGTTCAGCCCGGCCCCGCCGTTCGTCTTGCGTTCCCAGCCGAACATCACGCGCCAGTCGAGAATCGCCAGAATATCACTTTCTCCATCCGGTCGCTGAACCCGCCAATTGTTGCCGCCAAACCCGCCGGCCAAGTACAGCCAGTGCTCGTAGTCCACGCCCCAACCCATGCGGCGACCGATTTTGGCATCGGGAAACACCACTTGGCAATTCCAGTCGTCGTTTGGTTTCCAGAGGACGCCGGCCACGGGCAACCAACGCCGGTTGATGCGATTGATATAGGCCGCGCCCAACACGAACTGGAGTCGATCCGGTGTCCAATCGTAGCGGACGACCGCTTGCCCCGTCAGCCGAAACGAGTCCTGAGCGTCCCCCTGGAAATCGCTGTACCAGCCCGGACTGACCGCCATCACGCCCAGCCAGCGCTCACCGAACTTCGGCAGCCACATCAAGTCCAGGTGGGCCGCATAGACCCAGGACGGTAACGCGAGCGACGCCGGACCGTTGAGGGCCGTCGGTTCCAACGTCGGGATCAGCAGCAGCGGCCAGTCGGTCGTCGGTGCGGGGATGGCAAACGTGGCGAACAGTACCGTCTCGACTTGGCCCAGGCCATCGGAGCCGTCTTGCATGAGGTAGGCGCCCGAACAGGACAACTTCTGAAAGAAGCTGTCCTTATGGTCGATCAGATGCGGCGGTTCCGACAGTTGTGGCGAGTCCAGCAACTGCGGCCATTCGGACAACTGGGGCAACCGTGGAGGCAGTACCTCATCGGGTGTACGATACTCCGGTGGGTCGCGAGCAAGGCGAAAAGCCGGGGCTTCGTCAGCAGGGAGACCGCCGCCATCCCGGCCAGCCTCGATGGGCGGCAAGCGGTGCACGACCTCGGGGACTTGCTCGGCCCGCACCGGCCCCGCCAGCACCAGAGCGATCCCCAGCAGGGCCACAGAGCTGATGCCGGAATAAGCGGCGGCGTTTGGCCGGCTAGTGTCCATCGTTCGGTCGCGTGAAGTCCACTGGTTTGCGGGTGCTAGAACGCAATTCCGCCGCGCAGCATGTACGTGTTGGCAACGCCGTAACTGGCATCCGGAGTAGCCACGAAGTAGACCGTCCGGTCGAACACATACCCGATCTCGACGAAGGCACCCAGTTGTCCGACACCCGGGGCGGCTGGCGGCCCCATCTGCATCCCCAAGAACACGCGGATATCGTTGATGTCGATGAGCTGAGGTGGAACTTTCCCGCTGACCGGCGGGGGGGTACCCGCTTGGACCGTCCACGCTCCACCGCCGTACTCGGCACCGAGGTACCACCACAACTCGTGGCGTCCCAAAGTCGTCAGATACGACGACAGTTTGGGCTGCGGGAAGAAGATATCCCAGCGGGTCTGGGGATTTGGTGTCCAAAGGATTCCGGCGGCCGGCAAGAGTTTGATCTCCGCCCGGTTCAGATAAACTACGCCCGCTTTGACCGCCGTCGTAGGTGTCAGGCTGAATCGCCCCAACGCAATTCCCGACGGCCGCAGGCTCTCGCTATCAAAGGTATTGAAGTCGGAAAACACGCCGATGCGGCCTCCCAGCTCGGCGCCGAATTGACGATTGGGATCCGATTGCCAGCCCAGGTCCAGGAACGCACTGTAGGCATTGGGCGGCAGGTCGTGCGCGTGGCCGTATGTGGAAGCATCGAAGGGACCGCTCCACAGATGCAGCCCGAATCCGGGCGAGATGAACCACGGTTGCCCAGTCCCCAAGAAGTTGGGCAGGGCGATGGTGGTGGTCAGGAAAATGTCGTTGATTTGCAGCGCATTCGCAGTGCTGTCGTTCCCGCCCAAGAAGCACTCACTCAACCGGATATGCTGGAACGTCTTCAAGGAACCAGCGGCCAGTGGAGACGCGGCCGGTTGAGTCGTTCCGAATAGCCCTTGGGGAAACAGTACCGGGGGTGTTGAGGTCCCGAAACCGGGATTCGGCTGCATCCCGGGATACGCGGGCGGCTGTCCGTAGCCGTACGGCGCCGCATAGCCGGGGGGCGCTGCATAGCCCGTCGGCGGCGCTCCAAAACCTGTTGTGGGCGCACCAAAGCCGCTCGTGGGAGGCGGCAGCAGAGACGGAGGCACTGCTGATCCAGCCCCGCTAGCATAAGGGTCGAACGTCGGCGCCTGGAGCGTCGAGGTCGGCCCGGGCATGGCGGGAGGCACCGCGGTCATGCCAGGGGTGCCGGTGAGTGGCGGAGCGGTGGCACTCGGAAACGAGCCTTGCTGCGCCGAGCCAACGCTTGCGGCGGTCAGCCACAGCACGGCCGCTAGCAAAGCACACGAGGTTTTTGGCAGTTTTTGCACGACGGGCTCAAGTTGGGCAAAGTTAAGTGACGATGTAACCCCATTACGACGGGGCCGCTTAACTATCAAGAGCCGCCCCCAGGGTCAAGAGCGATTGAGCCATTTTCGCCCCGGGCCGGTGCTAGCTTCCATAGAAGGCGGTTGCTGCCAGACCGGTTCTCTGCCGCACCATTTCGGCGATTGCATCCACTTCCTCATTTCGCAGTGGCGCGACGAAGGACTCGACGGGCTGACGCGCTACGGTGACCACCTGAATCAGGCTCAGCTGGCCGCCCGCTGCGGTGATCTCGTTCAACCGCTGGCAGAAAGCGTCCAGTTCCGTGGCTGTCGGCGGTTCAGCATGGATGCGCATGAACAGGGCCTGGATGACTAACGGACGGGCCTGGGCGGCCGCGGTGATGTTCTTCAGGATGCTGGAGAACGGAATCCGTGTGCGATCGACTCGTCGAAAGTAGTCCTCCGTGCCGGCGTCCAACTTGGCCCAAATCTCGCCTTGATTGGCGTCCAGGATTTCCAGGCCGCGTTGGACGTGGGGCCGATGCAACATGCTGGCGTTGGTGATCAACACCAGCTTCACGCCCTGTGCTCCCTGCCGGCGTTTGACCTCGGCACAGGCGGCCAGGACGTCGTCGAAGTTGCGGTAGGTCGTCGGTTCACCATCGCCGGAGAAGGCGATGTCGTTCCAGCGCCGCCACTCGGACGGTACGTCCCGAAACAACGGATGATCGTAGATTCGCCCGGAAGCTGCCCAAGGCAACATGCGGTCCAGTTCATCGAGCAACTGGTCCAGGCCCACGAAGCGGGTCTCACTTTCGACTGTGCGATTCACTTGGCAGTAAATGCAGTCGAAGTTGCAGGCCTTGTCCGGGTTCAGGTTGACCCCGATGGAAAGCCCGCCGGCCCGCCGGCTGATCACCGGATACACATAGCGGTTCGCTTCGAACAGACGCTCGTGTCGAGTGTGCGGAAGCATTTGCTTCTCCGCCCCTCACCCCAACCCTCTCCCCGGAGTACCGGGTCGAGGGAGTTATTTTTCGTCCACGGCTTAGACTTCCTTGGAGTCGATCCACGTCATGAGCTTGCGCAGCTGGCGTCCGACCTCTTCGACCAGCAGGGTCTGCTCGTGGCGTCGCGAGGCTTTGAAGGCGGGCGCGCCAGCCTTATTTTCGAGGATCCACTCGCGGGCGAACTGGCCGCTCTGGATTTCCGTCAAGATCTTCCTCATCTCCGCGCGGGTCGCGTCTGTGACGATCCGCGGACCGCGGGTGTAATCGCCGTATTCGGCCGTGTTCGACACGCTATAACGCATGTAACTGAGGCCGCCCTGATAGAACAGGTCAACGATCAATTTCAGTTCGTGGAGACACTCGAAGTAGGCCAGTTCCGGCTGGTACCCAGCTTCCACCAGGGTCTGGAAGGCCCCCTTCACCAACTCCGTCACGCCGCCGCACAGCACGACTTGCTCGCCGAACAGGTCGGTCTCGGTTTCTTCGGCGAAGGTCGTCAGAATCACGCCACCGCGGGTGCCGCCGATGCCTTTGGCGTAGGCCAAGCCCAGCTTCAGCGTTTGCTCGGACGCCCCTTGGCCGACCGCGATCAAGCAGGGGACGCCGCCCCCCTTCTGGAATTCGCTGCGGACCAAGTGACCGGGACCCTTGGGGGCGACCAGCAGGGTGTCCACGCCCGGCGGTGGCTCAATTTGACCGAAGTGCACGTTGAATCCGTGCGAGCACATCAGCACGGCGCCGGGCTTCAGGTTGTCGCGGATCGCAGCGCGATAAACATCCGGCTGGATTTCATCCGGCAACAGGATGTTGATCAGATCGGCCTGCTGGGTGGCCTCGGCGGCCGACAGGGGCTGGAAGCCGTGCGCCACCGCCAAGTCGTAGTTCTTCGTGCCGGGCAACTCGGAGATGATCACGTGGCAGCCGCTGTCACGCAGGTTCTGCGCCTGAGCGTGGCCTTGCGACCCGTAGCCGAGGATGGCAATGGTCTTGTCTTTCAGCAGGGAGAGATCGGCGTCAGTGTCGTAGTAGATCTTGGCGGGCATAAGCTATTTCGACTCCTCAGTTAGGTACTTGCGGATAGAACTGTCATGGAGTTGGGGACCGTCCAGGACGTCGGTCTTGCGCGATCCGGCGCGAACCATCGCAATCCGGCCGGTGCGGACCAATTCGGTGATCCCGAACGAACGCATCCGGTCGATGAAAGCCTCGATCTTGTTCTCACGGCCGGAGAGTTCGATCATCACTTCGTCTTCACCCACGTCGACGATGCGACCGCGGAAGATGTCGACCAACTCCCGCACCTCACTGCGTTGGCCACCGGCCGCCGCTTTGACCTTGACCAACATCAGATCGCGTTCCACGTGGTCCTGGGAACTGACATCGTCGACGCGTACCACGGTGACGATTTTTTCAAGTTGTTTGCGGACCTGCTCCAGGACGCGATCGTCGCCCACGACCACGAAGGTCATCCGCGACAAGTTGGGGTCCTCCGTTTCACCGACCGCGAGCGAATCGATATTGTATCCGCGCGAGGCCAGCATGCCCGAGACGTGAGCGAGCACACCGGGAACGTTCTGCACAACCGCCGAGAGTACGTGACGCATGGCCGCTTGCAACTCCACCGTGAGAAACAGAATGCCAAATGATAACTTGCGAAAAATCAGGGGACAAGGGGCGGCGATTGCCCACCGCAGATTTCCTGTGGCGATTTCCCACCAGAGGCCAAGTTGCTGGAAAACCGCCGCCTCGCCGTCCCAGGGCCGGTGGCAACGCAACCGGCCCAATGCGTGGCCGCTTAGTTGACCAGTCGGCTCAGCAACGCCTCGAGCGAGACCATCGCGAAGCGGGTGATGGTATCGGAGGTGGCGAACGGGAGATAAAGTTGCCCATTGTGGATCATCGCCCCACAGGTGTAGGCGACATTGGGCACGTAGCCGTCGCGTTCCCGTTCTGTCGGCGTTATGAGTGGCTGGTCGAGACAGCCGATCACCTTCCGTGGGTCGTTAAGATCCAACAGCATGGCGCCGATGCAATAGGTGCGCATCGGCCCGACGCCGTGCGTCAACAGCAGCCAGCCAGCGGGCGTCTCCAAGGGCGAACCACAGTTGCCAATCTGCACAAATTCCCAAGGAGCGCGTGGCGTCTGGAGCAACTCGGCGGTCTCCCAAAAATGCACGATGTCGGAAACCATGATGTACAGGTTCTCGCCGTCGATGCGGGAGCACATCACGTAGTGCCCGCCGATCCGCCGTGGGAAGAGCGCCAGGCCCTTGTTCAGCGCGCAGGCCCCGTTGATCGTATGGACGCCAATCCTGAGGAAGTCGCGGGTCTCGATCAGTTGCGGGAGCACGCGGTATCCATCGAACGCCGTGCAAGTGCCATAATAGGTGATGGTGCCGTCGTCGTCCACGAAGCGGACCATGCGCAGGTCCTCAATGCCGTGGCTTTCATTGCTGGTCTGGGGAAAAATCACCACCTCGGATGCCTCCGCGTCCCTGGACAGCTCCAACTGGTAGTTGGAGCGGGCCAGCCAGCGGA
This sequence comes from Planctomycetota bacterium, assembly GCA_026692885.1. The sequence continues at coordinate 6,163 of JAPLNJ010001070.1, forward strand.
TGTCCTGCTGCGCTTTCTCGAACGGCAGCTTCTCGACGGCCGCCGCCCGCGCCTCGGTGATCGCCTGTTCGAGTTGGGCCGAGGTGAAGGCGTCGGCGAGGCGGTCCAGCACCAGGTCCGCCACCTCCTCGTAGACGCCAATGTCTTTGAGTTTGCGCCGGAACAGAGGTTTATCGTATTGCTTGTCGGGCACGATGCGGCCCGGACTGGTGAGGCGGCTGCACGGATCGATCTGAATCTGCTGATCGGAGTAGATCACCCCGGTGCGAAACACGATCGAGGACACGTGCCCCTCGCCCACCGCCCGGAGACTCATGATAAACCGCACCGCGCCGGCAGGCAGGTTTCGCTGGTTCTGATGCGGGACGATCGACGGATTGCAGAGGGCTGCGGACTCGATCGCATATTCCGCCGTGAAGTAGGATCCAATCAGCAGCCGGCGATTGTGGGAGAAATCGTCCGACAGTCCCAGCATCGCCACAGCCGTCCGGTAGTTCTCGTCCAGCACGGAGACAATGGTGCCGTGGCGGGTCCGGAATTTCAGGAAGACGTCGTCCAGTAACCGATCCACCTGTCCGCCGCTTAAAGCGCGGACCCGTTCGACGACATTGCGAATCCGTGCTTCGCCACCAGGATCGAAGAACCGGGTGATGACGCGGCGAATATCGCTGGAGAAGGTGACCGGCAAACGCCGGACCCGCAAGGCGCCACGTCGCCCTTTTTGGTGGCTGGATCGAGGCACCGGATTGTGGTTGGGGGCGTCGCTCAAGAGGTTCTCCATTCGTTCCACCGTAGTGCCAGATCACCGTTCCACCGAGTCAGTTCGGCGGAGACGAATGCGTAACTTCAAACCTTGAACGTGGGGGGTGTAGGGCAGGTGCCAAGGTAACTCAAGACGTCCGAGAGTTGGGCGGTGGCCAACGCCAGGCAGGTGTCCGCCGCCCCATAATAGAGACGGATCTCGCCGCTGATCTCGTCCAAAATCCAGCCACAGGGAAACACCACGCCGTTGACGTCCCCTTGACGCTCGTAGGGCAGCTCGGGTGCAAAGATCCATTCGTCGCTGCGCCGCAGAACTCGACACGGATCCTCCAAGTCCAACAAGGCCAATCCCAACCGATACAGACAGCCTCCCGCCGTCATGCGCACACCATGATACAGGAGCAACCAACCCTCCGGGGTTTCCAACGGCGGAGGGCTCAATCCGATCTTGTTGGCATCCCACCAGGCACCGCGCCGCGCGTGCAACAGGATGTGGTGGTCGCCCCAATGGATCAAGTCCGGCGAGAAGGAGAGCCAGATATGGGCGCCCGAACTCCCCGTGGAAACCGGCCGATGAATCATTGCGTAGCGATTGTTGAAGCGGCGGGGAAAGATGGCGGCATCTTTGTCCTCGGGGGGCATGACCGGGCCGAGCCGCGAGAAGGTGACGAAGTCCTTCGTCTCGGCCAAGGAGACCAACGGTCCACTAGGCGAGAAGGCCGTGTAGGCGATGATCCACTGACCGCGGTCCTCGACCCAGGTCAGGCGCGGGTCTTCCACCCCCCACACCTCTTCCGAATAATTCGCTGAATCGGGCGGAAAACTGGGCTGGGCGTCGATGCGCCAATTCGAAACGCCGTCGTGACTGCGGGCCACGCTCAGATGCGAATGGCCACGCCGGTCTTCGACGCGAACGAGCAGGACCGTTTCCTCGCCCACCTGACACGCACCAGCATTGAACACCGCATGGGCGGGATAGGGCCAGTCCCGGGCCGTGAGGATCGGGTTGTCGCCGTGGCGCCGAAATAGCTCCGCGTACTGCTGATGTGTTTTCGATTCTCGCAGCATGGCCGATTTCCTTTTCAAGGGTCGGTGGTCAGTTGCCAGTGGTCCGTGGTCAAGTGTCCGTGGTCCGTGGTTTCAGGCTTTCTTCAACTGACAACGGACAACGGACAACGGACCACTGACAACTCTCCCTGTACAGCAATTCCGCCCACAAGTAGGCGAGCGTCGATTCCGCTCCCTGGTTACGATTCAGACCGCAGGCCTGCAGGCCGTCACAGCAGGCGCCGGACTGGGCGTTGACCAACGGCTGACGCAGGCTATTCTGCCCATGGAACCAAGCGTGAGCCCGGCGAAAAGTCGCCAGGTATTGTTCCTCGCCGAGCAAGCCGAACGCCGTGAGCGCGGCGTCCGCCATGGTGGCGGCCTCCACCGGCTGCTGATCGTAGGGCGACTTGGCTTCCCCGCGGGGGTACCAGTCGCTGTTCCCGACCGGCCAGAAGATGTGCTCGGCCTCCGAACAGGGGTCGGGAGACTCTTGCGAGAACGGCTGGCGACCAACGTGCGGTCGGTATCCGGCCTCGCACAATAGGCTGCGGCCTCCTTTTCCAGTCGTTGTGAGGTCGAGGAAGGCGAACGAGGCCCGCGCCACGTCGAGAAAGCCTTCCTGGGGCCAACGCTCCGCGGCGATGAACATGGCTTGTGGTAACACCGCGTTGGCATAGGTCATGCGCGACTCGAACCACAGCCAATCCGGTCGCTGGGAACGCTGGTAGCAGTCCGCCAGCCGCCGCGCCGCAGACCTGGCAATGGTTTCGAACCGGTCCATCGCCTGCACCTTTCCCGCCCAGAGACGTCCCCAAGCCTGAATCACGTACGCCTGTGCCCGCAAGCTCCGCAGGTCGGCCAAGGCGGGCAAGACCGCTTGGATCAGCTCGTGCGCCAAACAACGGTATCCGTCAGGCAGGCTGCTGCCGAGCACTTCGGCCAGGGCCAGGACCGCCTGGCCCTGGCAATCGCCGGTGCCGGCTGCATCCAGCCAACTGCGCTGGTAACTCAAGAAATTATGGAACCCGCGGACAGGGCAACGGGCGTGCTCCAGGAAGCTCAAGTAGCCCGTGACTCGGTTCAACAGACGTTCCTCCGGGTGCTGGCACCACAGGCGAGTACACAGACGCAAGGCACGCGCGTTGTCGTCGGTCGTGTAGCCGCTCTCCCGCCGTGGAATGCTGTAGATGGCATGCTGGATCAGCCCGGTTGAGTCCGTCATGCGATCCAGATGATCCAATGTCAGCCCGTCACCAACTTGCATCTCAGATCTCTCCCTGCTTGGCTAATGGCCTGCTCCTGCATGAACCAATAAATTGTCCTGCAATCTGTCCTTGACGCTCGGAGCTACGAAAACGCTGCTGGCCATTCCCTCGACAGGTTCCTGGCTGGACGCGATCCGGCCGAAGAAGTCCAAGTACCGCCGACCCACATTCGACCAGAACATGGGCTTCGCGTACCGGTACGCTTTGCGCCGGGTTGCCTGCTGGAAGGCGGTGTCATTCAGGAATCGCAGCGACGCATCCGCCATCGCCTCGCTTTGGCCAAACGGCACGAGCAGTCCCCGCCCGTCGGCCAGGACTTCTTCGGCGTACAGGTACGGGGTGCTCACCACGGCACCACCTGCAGCCAAGGCATACGCCAAGGTGCCGCTGGCAATCTGGTCCTTGCCAGGATAGGGCGTGACGTACACGTCGCAGGCCTGCAGGTGTTCCACCAGTTCGGCTAGGCTGAGATACCGATTGACGAACCGCACATGCTCGCCGACGCCCAGCGATTCGGCCAGTTCTACCAAACTCTCTCGATAAACCTCCCCCTCCTGACGCTTAACCTGCGGGTGCGTGACGCCCACAATCAGGTACGTGACATCCGGGCAGGCGGCCACGATTCGAGGCAGGGCCTTGATCATGTGTTCCAGCCCCTTGCCGCGGTTGATGAGTCCGAATGTGCAAATCACCCGCCGTCCCTCGAGTCCCAGCCGAGTCTTGTGCTCGCCGTCGCGTTCAAACGGGACCTCAGGTACTCCATGCGGAATCACCTGCACGTACGAACCCGACACGCCGTAAACGCGGGCCAAGAGTCGCGCCGCAACTTCGGTCATGACCACGATGCCCTGGCTGCGGGCCGCCAAGATCTGGATCACGCGTCGCGGCAGCGGGTCCGGCTGAGTCAAGAGCGTGTGGAACGTAGTGACGATGGGCTTGCGACATTCACGCACAAAGTCCAACACGCGAACACCCCATTCACCAGGATAGAGGCCGAATTCGTGCTGCAAGCTCACGACGTCGCACGGGCCGTCGTTGGCTACCTCCGCGGCCAAGCTGTAAGCGTTCGGGTGGTTGTTGTCGATGACGTGGACCACGCGGGAGGCCTCGTAGGATCGCACGCAGGTTTTCTGGATGGCCGCGACCGAGGACAGCGGCTCTTGCGCTGCGCGATCCACGGCGTCGGCCGAATCCTTGGTGAAAGTTGCCAGCCCGCACTCTTCCGGCGGATAGGTCGATACAAACAGGGGTCGCACAGTGTTCACGGGTTCTCTCCTTAGATTGTTCTGTTCCGGTGTCCTACGATTTTCTCATTGCCTATCCGATCGAGCTGTTCGATCGGATTCCTCCTACCATCCGATTCGTTCCGTGTCGCAAGAACGAAAAAAGCCGACGTGTCCGAACACCCTGTGGTATTCGACCACGTCGGCTTACTCGTCAACGAGCCCCCCAAGCACAGTCGGGTTGCTCCTTACCTAGTCATCCGACAACTTCCCATCAACTTCCGGGCGGAGTCCCGCTCACGGTCACGAGCACTCCCCCGCCCAGTCATTGTACGACTCGCGGCGGAGAAAGCAAGCGGGTCAGAGATAAGGCGAGAACAGGCGTGCGACCCCATCGCGAAGCCGGATCGGCAGGCTTCGGCCGTCCATCTCCGCCAAACTGACGGACCGCGACTGTTGGATTTTGGAACGGACCCACTTCGTCAGCGACGTCGCCAATTCGCGGTCATAGCACTCCACGTTGAATTCGAAGTTGAGCCGCAGGCTATCGGCCGCCAGCTGTAGCGCGCTCCCACGTAGTCGATCAGGACCCGCACTTCGACGTGGCGAGACACCGCACCTCGCAGCGTCTCCAGGAAGTGTTGGCCCGTAGCGTCGTGATCGAAAATGTACGTGGTCAGCGTGATAGACCGGGCGGCTTCGTCGATCGCCTGCAGCATGGCCAGATAGGCCTGGTCGCCGTTCACCAGTGGCGTGACATCATTATTCCCCGCCAGCAAAGGCCACCCCGTCACGTCCCGTACCAGTTTGAACAGGGGCTGGAGTGGCGTCCCCGCCAGCGTGCCGGCTTGATTGGGAACCTTAGGACATCTGGAGAGCGTCTTGCGGTCGCTCGGCAAAGGTGAACAGCATGTCCAGTCGAGTCCGCTGAAGGAGCTCTCGAATCCTCGAATTGACACCGCACAAGACAATCCTGCCGCTGGCCCTCAGCACATGCTTTCGCAGAGCCATTAGGTGGGCGAGGAATGAACTGTTGATGACTTTCAGCATCGAGAGATTCACGATGATGCTTGGCGGCGTGCCGGGATGAATGAACTCTCGTCCGGCAAGGGCGATGTCCGCTGTGAAAGGATCGAAATTGGGCAACACGTCGAGGACGACTCTCCCGCTGATCTCACGGACACGGAGCCAATCTGGATGTCTACGGGGGCTGAACTGCGTGTCACCGGCTAGTGTCGATGACTCGACGCCAGTTCTCAGGTGAAATAAGATGTCGCAATTCGACGTGCCTTCCAGGACGGAGATTGATGCGTCCACGGCTTCCTCCTGTTGTGCGTGCCGGTGAGGGCAAAAGAAGTACGTTACGGGACAAATGCCTACCGATTTTCATTGCGTGGTCCAAACACCGTTTGTAATGGGTATTTGAACTTCCAAGCTATCCATCGTCGAGAACAAGGGCGGCAGAAGTGCTACTTCGTCAATGGCGAGTCCGTTCCCGATTAGTTCCAAGCGTCTTGGGCCACCAAGAACAGAAAAAGCCGACGTGGCGGAACACCCGAAGGCGTTCAACCACGTCGGCATACTTTTCAACCAACTCCCCGGCAGGGCCGAGATGTCTTTCAACTAGTCATCCGACTAATGTATTATACGACCTGGAATTGGGAAGGGAATAGCCTTTGACCGGCACACCCCTGGATTGGCTATAATCTATTCCCGTGAGACCCCAGGGAGAGATCGAGGCTGCCATCTGCGAAGCAGTCAGTCGATTCGAGCAGGATTACTGCGCGACCAATTCCTGCTCAAGCTGTGCTATCGTCTCGACGTTGCGTTTGGCAGCCCCAACGACAGACGGGTGCGTGGACACGGCAATTCTTTCCGGTTCGGACCTCAACCAATTAAACCTTTGACCCAGCACGTTCCTCGCCGATGCGTCGTATCTTCTCGGCGATTTCGGCCGGCTCTAGCAGGAAATCAACACAACCTGTCTTCACGGCACTTTGCGGCATGTCCGGCTGTTTTGCCGTTTGGAAGTCTTGGGCAATGACAATCCCGCCCGCAGCTTTGATCGGCTGGAGTGCGGCCGCCCCGTCCGAGTCGAAACCTGACAAAATGACCGCTACCGCCCGTTTCTGTCGATCGTCCGCGAGGGATCGCAGAAAGATGGAAATATTCTTGGGCCAGCCGCTCCTTGCGGAGAGAGGATGAATCCGGAATACATCCCCTGCCATGAGGACCTGCATCCCGGCTGGAACCACGTATACATGGTCAGCTCTCACGATTTCACCATCCGCCAGTAGCACCACGGGCATTTTCGTAAAACGCGGCAGGATTTCGACCAGCAGCGATTTCCCGTCGGCAGGTTGGTGATGAACAATAATGAAGGCCAACCCCGTGTCGGCAGGGAGGAGTGAAAGGATCGTACAATACGCCTCGAAGCCCCCGGCTGAGGCCCCAAAACAGACCACCGATAAATGCTTGCTCTGCGATTGACGGTCGTCCATCTTGTCACTCCTTAGGCATCCGGGTTCAATTGGCATTAGACTGTACCCGGCCGTCGACTGCAAGCGGTTAGCAAGAGGGACTCGAAACTCTGTCATTTCGTTCCGGCCAGTGCCGGCACTTGACAACTACCACACGCTCTTAAATCGACCGAAGATGCCAAACACAGAATCCATCGTCCACCCTCGTCTTCCCCACCGCGATTCGTAGAATACCACCGTCGATGAGTCGCCGTTACAAACTTGAAGGCGGCTCCCCAACGTAGTTACTTTTGTCGGATGACTAGATGAAGGGCAACCCGGCTGTGACGGGGGGCTCGTTGAAGAGTAAACCGACGCGGGCGAACACCCCCCGGGTGTTTGGCCACGTCGGTTTTTTTGTTGGTGGCGAGGTCGTCGCCAGCAACGAGAAAGTTCCTGAGGCCAGTGTTACGCAACAAGCTCTAGGAAAAGGAGTCACCATCATGGGTGGCAAGGCAGACGTGGTGAAAGGGAAAATCAAGGAAGTCGCCGGCGCGCTGACCGGCAACGACAGACTTCGCGCCGAAGGAAATGCCGACCAGGCGGTCGGCAAGGTAAAGCAAGCCGCTGCGAAGTTTGCCGACAACGTCAAGAAAGCACTGAAATAGCTGGCCGCCGATGCGATTGTGGCAACGTACGTCCAAACCTGGGCGGCGACGGTCGCCCATGTTGCGCTGCGGATTTGATTCCCACAGATAACGCAATCCCTACGGAGCCGAGTATTTCAGGCACTTCCGTCCTGGATACCGCCCCTACGTGCTCGGCGGCGCCCAGTACTACGGTTACGGCAGCCTGCCGCTCGGCTACCAACAGGTCGTGCTGAATGGCATTACCTATTTCCTCTTTGACGGCGTGTATTATCAACCCTACATCTACGGGGGCAAACGGTGTATTTGGTGGTCCCGTATCAATGATACCTGGCCAAATCAAGGAGTTCAGCTCGGAAGAGCATTGCTTCGAATGTGTGGGTGGCCGATCCGCTACGTTATGGGTGATCGGTGTCAGCGGCAACGACGTAACGGTCCGTTTTGGGCGGATCGCACGAAGGCGGCGCTAGCACACGTCGAGGCCGGAGTCGTCCAGGCGAAAGAGGTGTGGAACTTCATCTTGGCAGGGGCGGACAATGACAACGAGTGGATCGTTGTTTAGAATCGGGAATCAGACCTGTGCTCATGTGCCCGCAAATCTTCCGTTTGAATTTGCGGTGAAGCACGGATTCACGGCCTTCGAGTAGTTCAGCGATCGGGGACATGCCGGGTGGTGCGAGGCAGATTCGGCTGCACTGACGCGACTTCGATTGCGTCAAACCGCAATCGATCACGACATCGCATTTAGCGTTCATGCTCCATTCGCAGCAGATCCGGTGACGAGAACGGGGGCAGTTGCCATCCGGCGAAGTATTAATTTTGCAGCCGACGTTGGTGCCCGTTTCGTAATCCTCCATTTAGTTGTGTGAGTTCATAAGTAACTGATGAGATGTGACCATGCGATATCATGTCCTTGCCGTCGATTTTGATGGCACTCTGGCTGACAGCGGTCGCGTTGATGCTTCGACTTTAATCGCCCCAGTCCTTGGCCCCATTTAGCAGCACGCGATATGTGGGTGCGTCGTCGGCGACCCGCTCCAGACGGCCTTGCTTCAGGTCGTCGAACAGCAGCCGGCGCCGGACGACGTATTGGGCCCCGTTCAACCCGCGGCCGGTATTAGTCTGCGAGTCGTCGTCCCCTCGACATTCTTGTAGACGAACAGATGGACCAACTCGACGACCGGCGAGGGGACGGGTTGGAGATCTGCGTCACCAGTACTCCAACACCGGCGAGACGCTGTTCCGCTTTCTGTGACGGATTCCCGTGCCGGTCCCATTCCCGGATCGAAGCATCGGCCGATAGAATGACGAAAGGCGAATGACCAACGACTGACGACCGAGGGCCGACGAGTTCGTCGTCCGTTTGGAAATCTTGGGCAATGACATCGACCACGACGTCGCGGCTCGTATACGGGATGCCCCGATAGAACAGCGCCAGCGCTCCCGCCACGATCAGAATGACACCGACAATTGCCATGACCTTTTTGCTCATGGAAGCGAATTCCTTTTTTGTTCGAGTTCTGTGAGTTGGCTGCCGTTGGCAGCCTGTAAGAGTCAGTCCCTTGGGTTCGTCTCCGTAGCTAGGTGGTCCTGCATGGTACACCGTTGTTTTCGCGTTGGCTCCTGGAGGGACGCCTTACAAACACGCTCGCCCGCGCGTTCACTCTCGTTGGCGAGACGTTAATAAGCTGAGCATCGCGACGAACAACGCAGCACCGATGATGGACCAGACAATGGGAAACGAGTGACCGCCGATCTGGATCGCCAGAATCTCGTCCATGCCAACCAGCCTGGCCAACCACGTACCAAGAATCGCTCCGATCAAGCCCAAAACAATCGAGACCAGGCAACCGCCGTGCGAATAGCCCACGAGCGATTGCGCGAGGGAACTGATGCGGCCCGGATTCTTTGAGACTGGAAAGGCCGTGAGGGTCTCAGATTCGCTGAACTGCTACCCCGCCGCCTGGGCAGCCCTGCCTCTTGTGATCCCGCCCCAAGGAAGCAAAATAGGACCCCGCCCCCCCGTTTGTTGCGCGCCGCGGCAGGTGCGGTTTTTC
>JAPLNJ010001071.1 GCA_026692885.1 Planctomycetota bacterium
CGGTGGTGGTGAACCAGAACATGTCCGGAATGCTGCCGTCGGTTGCCGGCGAGTAGGCGGAAGTCAGCTCATGGTAAGAGGTCAGGTCGGCAGGGTTCCCTTCCCACGCTCCAGGAAGTTCGCCGTCTGACCCGACAAGAATCGAGCCGTCCGGCGTTGTCGCAAGCACAGCGTCAATCCAGCCAGGTGAGTTGTTCGGCAGAGCGACCGAATTCGCACCAGCTTTGCCCACAAAAGCGGTCATGCTGTCAATGCCTGCGAAAATTCCGGTATCGGATACTGTGGTGACGTAGCTTTGACGGACGCTTTGATCGACAAAACCCAGCGCCGTGGGAACCCCGGCCGTGTCCCACATGGTGGCCTCAGGTTGGTCGTGGCCTAAGCCTGGCGTGGCATTTGGGCTCAGGCTCCACCCATAGAACTCTACTTCTCCGTTTGTCCCAGCCGCTACGCCGCGAAGCTGTCCCGCGCTAATCACGGCGGTGGAGGGGTCCAAGTAAGACACGAGGCTGGGTAAGGTGACGGGAGCGTTGATAACTGGCGCTGCGCCAAGTGTTACCGCCTGATAGGCAGCTTCATCGTTAAGCTGGCCTAAAATGTAAAGCGTGCTGCCGATAGACTCAGTTTCGCTTACACTCGTCAGCGTGGGGACGCTCGAGGCGGTGGGTGTTATATGCACCCCTTGAATCAGCTCGGTTATCGGGACGGCCGAAAGCAAGCTCCTGGTCTCCAGGCTTTCCACCAGTAGCCGGCGCTGGGGTGGCGGGCGTCGCCTCTTCTTTTTGGGCTTCCAGGACATGGGTTTCTCGCGATACGTCGTCCGACTGTCTGGTTCTCAGCCGCCGCCCAAGGGCAACGCGGGCGGCAGTTGCCGGAGCCTACCGAAGCCGATGGCTCCAGGCGATTAGGATACCATGAACTCTTCTGGTGAGCGATTGCTGTAACCGCCATCGCTCCCTCGATCCCACGCCACGTCGACAGTCGAGCGTGGTTTTAAGTGAAATTGCGTGCCGGTCGTTCCATGTTTCGGGCGTTGCCCTACGGGCCGGGCTGCTCCGAGCTCCGCTTCCGCTCGGTCTGCCGGCTGTCAGGCAGCTGGCAGACCGCTGCGCGCCCTGCACATACCTAACGCGGGATCATCGCGGTGACCGTGAGCGGACGCTCATGCTCGCGGTGGCAGCTCCGCTACCGGTGGTCTCTCCACGAATTCATGCAACACATCCGTCGGTCGCCGGCATAACTCGTCTGTGATCCGCTTTTTGACATTTGGGCAAGGGTAGAAGGTGCGTCCCGGTACTCGACAGGCCTGCGTTTCCAAGCCGTGCCCGCCTGCCGAGAACCGGTGATGCGATTGCTGGTCTCTCGGAAAGGTTCACCCCTTTCGTCTGCCTCGCACGTGCGGGGCGGTACGTGTTTTTCCAACACGACCGCCCTGCCTGGGCGGTCACAGTTCGAAAGGAGATTGTCCGATGATCTGTCTTGCTTCCCGATTGCGACGGCCGGCACCTGCGTGGCACCACCGTTTTCTCGCCATGCTTCCGGCTATCGAAACCCACGCCCGGCTGGCGTTTCGCCACCTCGATCCTGAGGCCCGCGAGGACGCCGTCCAGGAAACTATCGCCAACGCGCTGGTGGCCTTCGTTCGGCTGGTCCAACTCCAGAAAACGGATGTCGCCTATCCGTCGGCATTGGCCCGCTATGCGGTGGCCCAAATTCACGACGGCCGCAGAGTGGGGAATCGGCTGAATGTCCGCGACGTGCTCTCGCCGTACGCACAGAAGCAGAAGGGCATCCAAGTCGAACGAATCGACCGCTTTGATGAGGAAGAAGGCCAGTGGGTCGAAGCCGTCATCGAGGACGACCGTACACCGGTCCCCGACCAGGCTGCGTTCCGATGTGACTTTCCGACCTGGCTGGATAGTCTGTCGCGCCGTAATCGGCGCATCGCCCAGGCCCTCTCGGTCGGCCACACGACCAGTGCGGTCGCCAAGCGATTCCGGGTCTCACCGGGCAGGGTCTCGCAGTTGCGCCGTGAGATGCATCAGTCTTGGCAGGACTTCCACGGCGAATCAATGGCCGGACCCTGAGTTCTGACACGCTCGGAGCAAACTGAACCTTCCCGTCGACTCGGGCATGTCCCCGTGTTCTTTGCGTAAGGTTCCACGAGGCCAGCACATCGCACCGCCGGCCTCGTCCTTTCTTCGACGACTCCTGGTCGCACAAGGCCAGTTGCGGATGGTGAGCACCTCTTCGCGGATCGGCGCACACCCGGGCCGCATCTTGCGGCACGCTACCGCGGTACGCTTCGAGCCCCTCGGAATCGGCACCAACAACGGCAGGGGGAAACTCGAAGTTGGCCAGCTGCAAGCAAGTCCACCCGGACAACGTCAAGAACTGCCGCGCCGGCAGGCTCCATGCGTCGTCTTGCGCCATCATCCTCGGGGCTTAGAGGCCTCCGGCCCGCGGGGCGAGCCCCGAGGATGACAGCGCCGACGACGGCAGGATGAAGCAGCCCGAAACCTTGCGCCCGTCGCGAGGCATGCACGGCATGCCATGCAACACCGCATCCGTCGACCGGCATAACCAACAGTGGGAATACGGACGCCGCGGCGGGAGACCTTCACTGCGGCGCACTTGATCAACGCATCATTTGCTAACGAGGTGAGAAATGTCAGACCGACCTGTTCAGGAGATACGAATCAATCGCGTCCGCGCTTCGATTTGGAGGAATGAGACCGAGAACGGACCCAAGTACAACGTGGTGCTCACCAAGCTCTACAAGGCCGCTGATCGCTGGCAGGACACCGGGAGTTTTGGGCGGGATGATTTGCCCTTGGTCAGCCAAGTCGCCAATCTGGCCCACGCCTGGATTATCGAGCAGAAGGACACTCCACTGACCCCAGTTCACGGGTTGGTGCAATCGTTGAAGACGCTCGCGGGGTAGAGGGGCGTTCGCAATCGGTTCCCGCACCACCGGCAGCTTGCCTTCGTAGGGCATGCCTGTCGTTTGTCTTTCCCTACCAACTTGGTGTATGGTCGATTCATGGACACCGTCACTCTTCGGAAACCCCCGCAATGGTCTATCGCCAAACGTTGCCTGCTGTTCCTGGGCCTGGGGGCTGTTCTCACGATAATCCTGCTGCATGCCCTGTCACCCGCGAACACTCGGACGGTGTTGGTTGTCCTGGGAGTCGCCTTACTTGCAGGCGTGATTGCGGGTACAGCCGCCCGGTTGGTGCTGGCGGCCGATAGTGATGCTGCCAGACAGATGCCCGTTTCCCCAGCCGGTCACCGGGAAGACTGGCCGGAAATGACGGCGGCGTACTATTCGATCAGCGGTTCACTTCGCCGATTGGCCGAACAGAATGACTGCATTCTCCTGGAAGCCGCCATCGGCAGGCTCGTAGCGATTCAGGAGGAGTTGCGCAGCTTAGCCGATGGCCGGATCGTCTTCACCGCGACGGAGGCTTGGAGGACCGTCTACGATGAAATCCTGCGGAGTCCCGGTATCGGCTGCTACCGCTCTGTGGCTTGGCTGCGAAACGAGGACTACTGGCGGGACACGCCGGGCCAACGAAGCATGCAGACCAACTACGACCTGCTCCAGGATGGGGTCGGCATCGAACGAATCCTCATTCTTTGCGACTTTTTCTGGCCGGCGGGCGCCATCCTGCCGGCGTCGGACATCCGCCGCTGGATCGACGAACAATACAAACGGGGCGTCGTGGTTCGCCTCGTCCGCGAGTCGGAAATCGATGCCGAGTCCACGCTCCTCTGCGATATGGGCATCTACGGAACCAGGGCCACCGGCACGCTGGAACTTGACCCCCAGTGCCGTACCACCCGATTTACGTTCGATTTCTCCGCGGAGGGAATTCGGCTGGCCGAAGATCGCTGGAAACGTCTGTCTCTTTACACAATTTCCTACACCGACCTACTTGATCGCTCGACCCGGAAGTCCTAGAATCACGTGTACTCATGTTTACATCCCTCTACTTGGACACAGCCAGGCTTGGCCGCATGTGCCCGGAGGCTCAGGCGGCTGATCGTGACTTCGCCCGGCTCGCCAGCGAAGAGGGTTGCTCGCTGTACTTCGAGCAGTTTCTCCGTTGGGGCTACACGGCCCTTCCCCCGCGACTCGGCCGCCGTTACCCGGGCTTGTCTTTCTGGGCCGGGGTTACCGCCTTCAAGAACGACCTCAAGACCGTGCTGTGCCTCCCGCGACAGCGAAAAGTGCTCGTCGCCAACCGGTCGGCTCAACTGGTCCGCCTAGCGGCCCGACTGCTTTGCGACCGGTGCGAGAACATCCTGGTCACGGATATGGAATGGCCAGCGTATGTGAAAGCCCTGGCGGCCGAGTGCCAGCGAAAAGGCCGGCTGCTCACCACCGTGCCGATGCGGGAAGCCGTCCTGCGCGACAGAATCGGCCAGGATGAGGCGATCGACCGACTGTTGGGGTACTACCGCCGCCACGACTGCGATGGCTTGTTCCTGAGCGCCGTCACGTTCCAGGGCGTCCAGCTACCGATTCGCCGGCTGGTCCAGACGCTCGGGAATCGCGAGAAGCCACGTTTCGTGGTGGTCGACGGAGCCCAGGCCCTGAACCACATTCCCTTGGGTTTGGGTGAGGAATACTGCGACCTGCTCCTGGCCGGCTGTCACAAGTGGCTGCGGGCGTACCAAACGCTGGGGCTGGCATTCTGTTGCCGACGGTCTGCCGAGCGGCTCGTCGTGGAGGCTTGCGCCGACATGCGGAGCCGCGGCGAGTTGGACGATCCGCTCCTGGCCTTCACGAACCAGCTCGAAGGCGAGGCCACCGACTCCTATTCGGAAACGGTCAATCTGACCCCCATGTTCACTGCCGCCGCTGCGGTACGGCGTATGCTGGGATCGCCGCACGCCAAACGCCACGAATTGCTGGCCCAGGTGGCCAACGCGGATCGCCTGGCGGATGCAGCTCCCCAAGCCGGCTGGACAGCGGCTCGCCCGACACTGCCCATGCAGTCCGGCATTCTGCTGCTTGAACCGCGCCGACAGGACACGCGAACCGCCCCGCCGGACGTGCTCCGCGCGAGATTCTCGGCAGCCGGCCTCGCCCTGACCGTCTACGACGGCGGGACCATCCGCGCCTCGTTGCCAGACCGCCCGTTCGACGGCGCCGACCTGAGTCACCTCCAGGCCGCCCTCTCCCGCTGCGCTTAGTTCGTTTCCCGTCAGCCCAATCCGCTGTTTTCCCGCCAGCTTGCGCGCCGACAGGCATTTCTTGATCGCCTTCGTGCAACATTCTCCGCCGAGGTTGGCATAACGTCTTTGATTCTTTTGCTCGTTCTCCAAACCCTGGACTGGGAAGAAGACATCTTCCCGGTCCTTTTTCGTGGGCCTAAACCCAGGATTGAGGACCGGTGGTGCAACGCAAGGTTCTTGAAGTGGTTTTCTGAAGTTGTGTCGTCTCGTCTTGATAGAAAGGAGTGAAGTATGTCAAACCTCACTCGGGCAAGCCGCGAACTCTTTCGCCGAACGCCCGATGAGACTTACTCGTCGCTGGAGGCGTTACTCAACCGCTGCCACCAGCAACGGGAAAAGTCGGAGGATCATTGGATCTCGCCTGCAGGGCTGTGGACCCGGCCGATGGGGTCGGACCGTCTGCAGCTCACGGCCGGTGAGGACAAGGTCTTCACGCTAAACGATTGGAGCTTCGGCCAGCTTTGTCGGCTGGCGGGAGTCACCAAGGAGACCGTCAACCGGCTCACGCCGGACACGGCCTCGCGGGTGCTGGGCGAAACGTTGCCGCGAGGCAACAAGCCGCTGCAGATCTACGCCCAGGAGGACCGCGCCCGTTCCATCCACGGCGCCAGTTATACCCGGCTGTACGACGCCGAGTTGCTGGACATCGTGCTGGAGTGCGCGTCGGGGTTCGAGCCGCCGCCCAAGGGTAACGCGGGCGGCACTGGCCTGTATGTGGGCGAGCAGGACATGTTCGTGTTCCTGATCGACCCGTCAGGCTGGACCGAAATCGGTGGCGAGACCTTCGCGCCGGGCTTCTTCCTCTGGAATTCGGAGGTCGGTCGGCGCTCGCTGGGCGTGGAGACGTTTTGGTTCCAGGCAGTGTGCCAGAACCACATCGTCTGGGACGCGGTCGAGGTGGTGGAGTTCAGCCGCAAGCACACGGCCAACGTGCGCGACTCGCTGCTGGACATCCGCCGCATCATCCAGACGTTGGCCGCGAAGCGGGACCAACGCCGGGATGCGTTCGCGAAGGTCATCCAGCGGGCGATGCAGACCAAGCTGGGCAACGACACCGACGAGGTGACGGCGGCCCTGGTTAAGGCCGGCATCGGGCCCAGTTTGGCCAAGGAAGTCAGCGAATTTGCTGGGGAGCAGGGCCGGTTCACCGTGTTCGCCATGGTGGACAGGCTGACCAAGCTGGCCCAGCGTCTGAAAAATGCCGGCGAGCGAACGGAGGTGGATCAGCAAGCCGGCAAGTTGTTGGTGTTGGCCGCGTAGCTGCAAGCTGCCGGCCGTTTGAAGTACAGAGGTAACATGCATTTCCCTGAACCTATAGTGGAGAACAACCCCATGTCGAAGAAACCCGTCCATGAAGTCCGTATGGGCCGTATCCGGGCCGCCATTTGGGAGAACGAAACCCAGAACGGCCCGCGGCACAACGTGACGTTCTCGCGTCTCTACAAGGACGGCGAGCAGTGGAAGGATTCGGGCAGCTTCGGTCGCGATGACCTGCCGTTGCTGGCCAAGGTCGCCGACCAGGCTCACACCTGGATCTTCCAGCAGAAGTCGGAGGATGCGAACGGTTCGAAAGAAACGTTCTGAGGCCAAGTCTGCACCACCGGGCCTCACCTTTTTCCGTTCGGCCGCTGGCGGAACGTCAAAGGCGGGCCCCGCCTGGGAAGAAAAGCCAAGCAGCATGACTGCTTAGCGCATCACAGGAGCTTCATGGTCGGCCGGAGGGGCACGAGTCGAACGCCTTCGGTGGGCCACTTGGCGACTGCAATCCGCTAAACAGTCCGCGAACTGCATGGCCGACGTTACTTATGCCACAATTCGCGACGGATGTCACCCCCCCTGTGGCAAATGTCGTAGGGCGCAGCCATCACTTTTTCTGGTCGAATCCAACAGGAATCTCTCCTCACCCTCGCGGCCAGGTGCCCGTGACATCATCTGGGCGCTACTCCTGGGGCTGGCATCGTGCGAGGCCGATCGGTTCTTTCCCTGTCACCCCCAGCAACTCGTGACAATCTCCGACCGATGTGCTAGGGATCGGATCGGACCATAGCTGTCCTTGGTCTTTCACAGCATCCAATTTCGAGTAGTAGGCCCATCGAAATCGCATCGTCTGCGAAATGCGCAACGCCGTACTTCGGAGACCGGTGGCGAGTGACAACGGTTTGTGTTTGGTTTGCTTTCCAGTCCTGGAAAGGCAACACCCCGGATGCACGAGCATTCCAGGGATAGCCAGTGGCCGGGCTCACGCGAAGGTTTCCCCGCGACTTGCGTCGAACCGGACCAACGCAGTGTGAACGAGCCAAGGTTGAGCGGCGTGGGGACCAGCTCCATCGCCCAATGCGGCGTCGGAGACTCCCAACCCCGGCTGTCCTGGCTGGACGGGTTACGAATTGTTGCTGGTCAGTTGCTTTTGAAGGGGTTCCCGTCCCTAATCCGAAAAACGCCTTGAAAACGGTTAACTGACCGCGGGTGTGCATGCCTGTCGGCGGGTGCGTCAATCCCGGTTTTTCTTCAGGTTGAGGCCACATTCACGCGCCACCGGCCTCACCCTGTCCAGTCGGCTGATCGGATCGTGCGGGCAGATCCCTCGACCCGCCAACGTGAACAGCCGCGACTGATCGCAACCAACATTTTGATGCCCTCCTCGTCAATGCCCTCGACACGCTCTCCGTGCAGCCCGAAACACGGACGCCGACGCGTAGCCACAGGCGGGTAGTCAACGATACGCTGTAGATGTGTGAAGCCCGCACGCACTTGATTGGCTGTTGGTCGACCTGGGTGAACCCGATGTCAAGCGGTACCCAGGAATCGAGATTCCGCCGTATCGAGCTACTGGTGGAAAAGACCGCTCAGATTAGCCGCAGGCAAACCCTCGGTCCGCCTCGTTCTGGACGGGCACTTCCCATTCGGCGGCCTGGTTCGGGCGAACGCGACCGGGAACGCGTCAAGCGATGGCATCTTCCGACGCAACAAGGGATTTGGTAGTTTTCACCTAGCCGCCTCCCAACGACGGGCGTACCGGTCTGCGACCCAACGAGTTCCCGTTTGCGTAAGAAACGCCGGTGTCGTTGCGCCCGTCGCCAGTGGGCCACAAGGAGATGCCCACGCATTGTCTCCATAAACCACCCGTTGGGTTACTGAATCCGTCGCGCGAAATCGAGTATCCAACCCCGGACAATCCCATGCTGCTCACCGTCAAAGATGCCTGCGAACTGCACCCGATGGCTCTCGATTATGCGATGAGCGAGCAGATCGAGAACCTCGCGGATGTGATCGACAAGACGGCCACGGACGCCCAGGACTTCTTCGACAAGAACTTCATCACGCAGGGCATGTCGATCCTGCTGACCGAAGGGCTCAAACGGCTCGCCGGCCTGTCGGCTCAGGCCGTATACGAACTATTGCAGGCGATGGGCGGTGGCAAGACCCACAGCATGGTCTGTCTGGGCCTGCTCGCCCGTGACCCCGAACTCCGGCAACGAGTCGTTCCGGACATTGCCTCCCAGGCGCCGTTCGGCCAGGCCAAGGTGGTAGCCATCAACGGCCGTTGCGGCTTCGAGGAGCGGTTCCTGTGGGGCGAAATCGCTACGCAGATGGGCAAAGCCTCCCAGTTTGCCAAGTTCTGGAAGGACGGTGCCAAGGCTCCGGCGGAGAAGGATTGGATTAAACTGATTGGCGACGAGCCAACGCTGATTTTGTTGGACGAACTGCCGCCCTACTTCGACTACGCCGTGACGCGGCCCGTCGGTGCCGGGACACTGGCCCAAGTCACGACCTACGCGTTGTCGAATCTGCTCGCCGCCGCCCTGAAACTGAAACGCTGCTGCATCGTGTTGTCGAACCTGTCAGGCAGCTATGAGGGCGCGACACAGCAGTTGCGGCAGACGATCCGCAATTTTCAGCAGGAAGCCAATCGCCAATCGCGCGCCATCACCCCCGTGGAGCTGGCCAGCCAGGAGATCTACGACATCCTGCGCAAACGGCTGTTCAAGAAGCTTCCGCCGACGCCGGTCGTCGATTCCGTGGCCTCGGCCTACGCGGGCGTCATCTCGGAAGCGGTCAAGTCCAAGTCGGTCGCAAAGAGCGCTGAATTGATCTCCGAGGAAATCCACGGCTCGTACCCGTTCCACCCCTCCGTGAAGCATGTCGTCGCCTTGTTCCGCGAGAACGAAAGTTACCGCCAGACTCGCGGGTTGATGCAGTTCGTCTCCAAGATGATCAAGTCAGTCTGGATGCGACCGCACAATGACGTGTATCTGATCGGCTGTCAGCACCTGGATCTGAACGTCCCGGATGTTCGCGAAGAAATCAAGCGAATCAGCGACCTGCAGGATGCGATCGCCCACGACATCGCATCAGCCGGGACGGCGGTGGCCGAAGTCGTCGATGCCAACCTGAACAGTGACGCAGGCAGCCAAACTGCCGCATTGCTGGTGACGGCTTCCCTGTCCGAGGCGGTCGAATCCGTGAAGGGCCTCACCAAGCCGCAACTACTGGAGTGCCTGATCGCCCCGAACCGCAGCGCCATCGAGTTTCAGGAAGCGTTCGAGGCCATGCGGAGCAGCGGCGGTTGCTGGTACTTGCACCGCAAGGAAAACGAGGCGTTTTACTTTTCCAAAATCGAGAACCTGCAGAAACGCATCGGCAGCCGGGCCGAAAACGCCCCGCAGCCGAAGATCGACGCCGAAATGAAACGGCGGCTGGAGCAGATCTTTCAGCCCGCCAATCGCTTGGCATACCAAGAGGTCCAGGCCCTGCCCAAGATCGACGATATCCGGCTTACCGGCCCGCGGGTTTGCCTGGTGCTCAGCCCGGACAGCAAGCGGCCTCCGCAGGAAGCACAGCGATTCTGGGAGAGCGTCACCGAGAGTGCGCCAAGATAAGCTGCTGCAAATCAGCCGGACAATCCGGCCTGGCCAAAGGCTAACCACCGGGTCAGAACAGAACTTTGCACGTAAGGAGGTAACGAATTACGCGAAGCCAGAGGGATGGCGAATGATCGGCCAT
>JAPLNJ010001072.1 GCA_026692885.1 Planctomycetota bacterium
TAGTCGCCACTGTCGTTGAGTTACTGCATCCACGAGTTGAGCCGGTAC
This sequence comes from Planctomycetota bacterium, assembly GCA_026692885.1. The sequence goes on from JAPLNJ010001072.1 coordinate 49, forward strand.
TGGCAAGGAGCACGTCATGTCCCAGACTGCGTTTACACGGCGAGGTTTCTTGAGAACTGCGGGAACCGCCGCGGCAGCCTTCACGATCGTGCCGCGGCACGTCGTGGGACAAGGCGCGACCCCGCCCAGCGAGAAGCTGAACATCGCCTGCATCGGCTTGGGCTGGCAGACGCTCAGCGATTGATTTCCGGTAGGAATCGGAGACGATCAGCGTTTGCTCGCCTGGACTCATCGGCGTACGTGCGGTTGAGGATGGGCCAGAGCGGTTGCCTGGGGACAACGGAAGCGTGGCGATTGGGGACGTGCAGAATTCAGCTCCGATCTCAATCGTGGTCGCCAGCAAGACGCTCGTGCGATAGAATCATGCGCGCCTCCTTGAAAATGTAGTCTTGGCCAGCGGCGAGTGGACATGAGCCAAGCCCTATCTGGTCTCGCCCGAGAGCATCCCGCGTGTTGCGCTCGGACAGGCCATACGGAGGAAAGACGATGACATTGACACCTGACCCGACCCTGGAGATCGATGAAGTGGAACGCTGCCGCCGAACACGCCGCGTCCTTGAACAGACGCATGGTGACCTAGGTGGCCTCTGCGATTGGATCGAGACGCTGCAGCAACTGCGGACGACCAAGCGGCCCCCGCCTGTTGGCGGCAAGTCCAAACCTATCTCCAGCCAAGCAGCACGAAAACGGTGACCGGGAAGACATCGACGAATCTGGAGTCGGCCCGGTGGAACTGCAGGGGACGGAAAGGAAGGGGGTTATGACCGAGGAACTCGTGTCGATTGCCGACATCTGCGAACAGTTGAGCAAACGTAAGACGCACAGCTAATTGTGAGCAACTCCACACCGAGGTTTTTCGCACGGATTCGCTCGATGACGTTATTGCCTGCTGCGACAGATTCTTCAACCTCATGCCTGCCCTGTTGAACAACGAGACTCCCGCAAGCACCGATTGACTATCCCTTGCTCACTCCACGATCTTCCACTGCAAAATGCCGCCGGAAAATCCCGGCTGAAGCACGACTTCCAGCCGCAGCCCGCGAGTCTGGACGGAGTGAAACGTAGTGCGATTGAACCGATCGGGCCTGGTCTCGCGCGCCGAGGCGTCTTCCACCGGCTTCCACACCTGGCCGTCCTTGTAGAACAACCGCCACGAGGCCGGCACCCGGCAACCGCCCGTGGGCGTGTCGTCGAACCAGTAGACCTCTACGGCGGATAGTTTTCGCGCTGGCATGAACTCATACTGCACCCACTCGGTCGTGCCGCTGTGCGGCCACCAGGTGAAACGCGGGATCTTCTGATCATTTGAACGGGCAGGCTGGCTGCCGTTGTGCAGTGCATCGGGCGCCTCCGGCGCGGGACTGTACGAGGCGGAGGCCCGGAAGTCCGGTGGTTCCAGCCAATCGTGCGAGTCCGACCCACTGCCGATGGTCGGGAAGGCGGTAACTCGCAAACGGGCGGCGCCCATCGGAATCAGCGTCACCGTTTCCAGCGGCTCCTCCGACCGTGCAGGACTCTGCTGCAACGCTCCGATCAAGCCCCGGCCATTGAGCGTCCAGTGCGGAATTCTGCGGGCCTTCGCTTGCATTTGCAGCGGAACCGCCTCGGGGGTGAACGGCTGTCCGGCCAGCGGCCCCGCGCGGCGCATCAACTCCAAGGAACTGGCCGGGGCCTTTTCGTCGAGCACCAAACCGTAGTTCCACGTGGTCGTGGGGAAGACTTCCAAACCGGGCCACGTATCGGTCCCGAGGAACCGTGACCACTTCTCGCCGATCTTCAGCGAGAACGTCAACGGTCCGTAGTCTACCGAAACGGCGTGGTGATTCTTGGTCCAGATGCGGACGCCAATGGTCATGGGCAGCCGCAGCGAAAGCGTGTCCCCCGGGCTCCAAGTCCGCTCGATCCGCACGTACGAAGGCGGCTGGGGGGCGATGGTCAGGTCCTGGCCGTTGACACGGACTGCCGGCTGCCGACACCAGCCCGGAATCCGCACGTACAGCGGGAAACGGACCGCTTGGAGCGATGTCAGTTTCAACTCAATCGTGTCGCTGAAGGGATAGTCAGTCGTTTCGCTCACGGTCACTACCGTGCCGTCGCCGACCTTGGCGGTGACTTCCGAAGCTGCATACAACGAGGCGCACAAGCCGTTGTCTGCCGTCGCCAGCCAGAGTTCCTCGGCATAATACGGCCAGCCGTGGGAAACATTATGCTGGCAGCAACGGAATTCCCAGGGGCTGTAGACGAACATCGCCCCGCCGTTCTGGATACCGGGTGACTTGTCCAACCGGTCGAGCTGCACCTGGTTCGCCGCGGTCAGGTAATGGAGCCCCTTGAGGTCCGGGGTGAACGCCGCGGGCAGGGAGTTGAAGGCGACCTCCTCGCAGCGGTCCGCCCACACCGGATTGCCGGAGATCTTGGTGAGCATCTCGAAACTGTGCAGGAACTCGACCCAGGAGCAGGTCTCGAAACCCTGCCGCGGGTCGACGAAACCCGGCCGACAGTTCTCGTCGGCCGCGAAGCCACCGCCGGGGAACTGGCCGTACGTGCCCACGACCGTGTCGTAAATCCGCACGGTGGCGTCCCACAGCGTGCGTTGGCCGGTTTGCAGGTAGTATTCGCCCGGCTCGCGGAAGCCCTGGGAGAGATTGACGCCGTGTTCGGTGGGCAGCCGCCCGGTCCAGTCCGCGCCGCTACGGTGGATCTTGCTCGCTAGTTCCAGCAGCCAGGCCTCGCCGGTGCGGTTGTACAGCCAGTAGACGCTTTCCGGGTTGTCGCCCTTGCGGACGTCGGCCCAGTCGGCCATGAAACGCGTCTCGCTGCAATTGAGTTGCCCGCGGAAGTAGCCCGTCAGGCATTGCAAGACCCGCGGATCACCACTGGCTTCATGATGAGTCCGCTGGGTATCAACGGCGCGCGGTTGGCGGGGTAGAGTCCTCCACGCTGGCCCGCGACTTCGCGGACCACCTTCACGTCAGGTTCGTCGGCAGCGGCCAGGACGGCCACGGCCACCAAGCACCCGCTGGCAATTGCAATTTTCAATGTCATGTTGTTTCTTTCCTGGTCGTATGCGATCACCCCATCCTTTGCCTTCTCTCGACCAGTTCAGCGGAACAGCAGCGGCAGGAATTCAGCGAGGTAGCCTCGCCAGACACCCCAGGCGTGGGCCGCGCAAAGTTGTATCCCAGAGAGTCCTTGCAATGGTGAGATCTGGTCCGGCTTTTGTTCCAGCTTGGCATGTCGGGTCCCCATTCGGGCTTGCCCCGAA
>JAPLNJ010001073.1 GCA_026692885.1 Planctomycetota bacterium
TCCTCTTCCTCGTCGTCCTCGAACGACGGTTCGTCGTGGGAGTGCCCCCGGCTGGTTCCGCCCAGTTCGAACCGCGGAGGCTGCCAGTAATCCTCGGCGTTGGCTTCCAGGAAGTCGAGGAACTTACAGGCCAGTTTGCCGGCGGCAGCGACGCGATCCGGTGCTGCATCCTGGCGTGTTTGCCGCTGCAGTTGCAACATCCAGCGTTCGGCCAGCTCGGCGAAAGAGGTGTCTCCCTTTTCCAGGCCCAACTCGTCCGCCCGGCAGAGCCAGTGGATCAGCAAGGCCATCGAAGAGACAAAGTCCTCCCGCTCCAGCAGCGCCCGCACGACCAAGGAATAGGCCTTGGGAGAATCGAACAGATCGGCATGGGGCGCCCAGAACGCGACATCTGCGGCCGCCGCTCCGCCCTGATGCCAGAGATGCAGTGCCTTGGCGACCAGTTCGGCCGCGCGAAAGGCATCCGCCGCATCGATGGCTTCCACGCTGGAGACCTCATGTGCCGCGTACTTGCGCCACCACGTCGTAGCCGCCTCGAAGCGTTCGGCCACGCGGCGACACAAGTCGGGCTGGTCCTTGGCGGCGGCCTCGCTCCAGATCCGCGAGTAGACCGCGAAGACTTGTTCCATCAGATGCACTAGCTCGTCGGCACGATGATCGCGCACCGTGTTTTCCAGGGCCGGAAACAAACTGAAGTTCGCGTCAAAGCCCAGGATGTTCCAGGGATCGACCAGGGCCCCACAGCCGATACTCCGGCGGATCCAATCCATCACGTCCTCGACCAAGGACGCCGCGTGTTCCAGATTCTCGGCCGAGATCGCCTGGTCGCTCTCGCTCAGCCGGCAATCGATGTGGCACAGCATCCGCGCCGAGGCCGCGGGGACGACGTTGGCATGCTGCGCCGCCGTGTCGGCGTAACCCATGCGGGCAAAGACGGCCGCCAAGTGGACATGCTCCAACTGCGACGCGCGGCAGCGAGCCAATTCGGCGTTCAAGTGCTGGCGGGCGCCGCCGAACGGCTGGCGGCGTTTGGCGGCTTCCTCCCGCAAGCGTTCGCCGTGCGAGCCGATCATCCGCTCCAACAGCCGCTCGTAGAAGGCGTCTCGGTAGACTGCGATTTTCGGCAGCAGATTGGACAGGGACACCGACGAGTCGTGGCTGTCCGGGCCGGCTCCGCTGACGCCGGTAGCCATGATCATCGTACCCGCCAACACGGCGGCCGCCTCGAACAGCAATTCCTCGCGAGGCAGCCCCTCGGAGCCATTCGGACGCTTCATCAGGGCGTTCAGCGTCACCTGCTGGGCTACATACCGGCGGTAGTATCCGCCTTGATCGATCTGGTGCGGATCCCACTGGCCAAAATGGTAATTGGGGCGTTTATTGACGGGATGGTCAAAGTCGTAAGCCCGCGGATCGAAGGCCAGTTCGTCCAATAGCTCGGGATTGAAGTGAGCCTCCCGCAGGATCTCCTCGTCGGTTAGCCGCAACAGCGTCAGCGTCAGTTCGACGACCTGGCAGTACGGCCCCACGGCGCTGCCGGCGTCGCGGATGTACAGCGGCACCGGCCGGACCCATTCGTGCTCGTACGGCTCGATCTTCTTCGACTCCAGGGTCGCCACGGGGCGATACCCAAGGTAGTCATTCAACTGGGTGATGGCGCCGCGGCGGATGCGCTCGACGTCGGTCCAGGGCGAGCTCTGACGCAGGACGGCTTCCACCGCTCGGCCCACAAAGAACGCATTAAAGAGCGCAGCTTCGTTCTGGTGAAACAATAAATCGCGGTGGAATTCCAGGTAACCGGGCAGTACGTGGGTCTGTACCAAATCCAGGATGGCTGACGCCTGCCCCGCATCCCGAAACGTGGCCGAATGTTGCTGCAACTCGGTAAGCTTGGTCTGCAGCACCTCCAGCGCGACTCGCCAAGTCGGACGTTTGCCGTCACCGTGGGCCGCCAATTCGAACACGCGATTCAGGTTTCGCAGGAATTTCGCGTCCGCGGCGCCCGATGAAAAATTCAGATAGCCGAGGATCTGCTCCAGAGCCTTCTGGTCCTCGACATTCAGATCTGACAGCCCCATGACGCTAACTCCGCCAAGCCAATCACCCGTTGCTCCGCTCAATGTATGTTCGAAAAGGCAAATGGTCTAGGCCGTGCTAGCATCCGTTTTGGAGTGCGGCGACTTGTCGCCGCTTTTCACCGACCCGAGTTTGCCAAGAAACGCAGTTTCGTTGATCCCGCAGGCGATTCCTTCCGGCGGCGGCCAAGGATCGAGGTATTCCGGAGCCTGTGAAAAGCGGCGACGAGATACCCTCTGGGTCCACCGCACTCCACCGTCTTGGCTCACCGCAGATTGTGGCGGCGGGCCAATTCGTCCGGACGCTGGTCGATCCGGGCGACGTGCTGCGGGGATAATGGCCGCGGCCCCCCGGCGGCCAGCGTGGTGGAGATGACGCGGCAGGTCTTCACCAGCATGTGCGTGATGTTCAGCACTTCCTGGGCTGTCGCGCCCAACGCGATCACCCCGTGGTTCTCCATCAGAATGACTTTGGGCACACGACCCTCCCGGCTTTGGAAGTCCTGCAGCGCCTGCCGCACGGTCAGCGCCAGTGGCAAGCCGGGATCGGTGTAGGGGATGTAGACGTAAGCCGGGCCGAGCAGTACGATTTGATCGGGAAACAACGAACCGGCGAAGATTTCCCGGCTGCGCTGACTGCACAACAGGCCCACGGCCACGGTCGGATGCGTGTGCCCGACGAACTGCACGCCTTCTAACTGCAGGCACAAAGCGTGCAGGAACGTCTCGATTGAGGGTGCCCGCTCGCTCGCGACGGTGGCAGATCTAAGCAGGCGTTGGACGTCCCGGTCGTCGAGCAGCGGCCCGTCGAGCGAGGTCAGTACCGGGGCCGACTGGACGCGGACGAAACTTTCCCGGTCCGCGCACACCAAAGGTGCGCCCGAAGCCTTCACCCAGAACGAATCCTGGTCGGCGAGTACGGACGTATTGCCTTCGCCGAGCACGGCGAAATCGTAGGCCGGGTCGCCCAGCGAGCGAGACATTTCCACCAATTGGTCCAGCAAGTCGTTCATTGAATTCCGTCAGTTAATGGGTTGTCGGTTATCCGCTCAATGTATGTTCGCAAGGCCCAGCGGTCTAGGCGGTGTTGCTGCGAACATCTTCTTCCTCGTTCCCAGGCTGCCTGGGAACGCACTGCCTTGCCGGCTCCGCCGGCCTTCCTGCGAGGCGGAGCCTCGCATCCAGAGGGTTACAGGGCAGAGCCTCGTGACCAGGGCGATTCGCGAATCTTGGACGATGCAGAATGTTCACAGCAGTGAGTCTAGTCCGTGCTACTCATGTGATTTGAACGATACCCCCTGTTCAAAAAATCGGCCCGTTCCCTTACAATTCTGGTCTTTGACGGCAAGGGGTTACGGAGGGCTATCCACGTGCAAATTCCAGAATTCATCTTCAAGTCCTACGACATTCGCGGGGTTGTCGATACGGAGCTCGACGAATCGACTGCGTATCTGATCGGTGCGGCGACCGTGGCCACGCTTCGCGCCAAACGGCTGGCTGTGGGCCGCGACATGCGGAGCCACAGTCCCCGCTTGGAAGCGGCCTTGATCCGGGGCATCACCGCGGCCGGAGCGGATGTGGTCTCGATCGGTCAATGCTCCACACCGATGAGTTACTTCGCCGTGGCCACCCTCGACGTGGATGGGGCCGTCATGGTCACGGCATCGCACAATCCCGGACAGGACAACGGATTTAAGTTCTCAAAACGTGCTGAGAGCGGTGAACGCGGTGTGCAGCCGATGGGGATGGGGACGGGGCTCGAAATCGTGCGAGAGCTTGTTCTTTCTGGCAAGGTCGGAATCGACTCGGCGCCGCAACCGGGCAGTGTTGAGCGGATCGATTTGCTGGATGCGTGGTGCAGGCATCTGACCCAGTACTTGCCAAAACTGCGACCCAGGAAGATTGTGGTGGACTGCGGCAACAGTATCATGGGGCCGATTCTGCGGCGTTTGTTGGAGCATGTCGACCCCGATGGCAAGCTGGAGATCCTGTGGCTGTTCGAGGAGCCGGATGGAACCTTTCCCTGGCATCCTGCCGACCCGCTCACCCTGGTCAATCTCCGTCATCTGCAAGGTGCAGTCCTGGTCTCGAACGCAGATTTCGGGGTGGCATTCGATGGCGACGGCGATCGGCTGGCGTTTGTCGACGGGAACGCGAGGTTCATTGGCTGTGATCTCATGACGGCTCTGTTCGCTCGCAAGATCCTGGCCGTGCCAGAAAATCGTGGCAAGAAAGTGCTCTACGATCTGCGCAGTTCGTTCGTGGTCAAGGAAGAGATTGAGGCGGCTGGCGGCGTCGCCGAAATGTGTCGCGTGGGCCACAGCCACATCAAAGCCGCGATGCGAGGCAATTACAAGGGTGCCGTGCTCGACCCGCCGCTGCCCGGCGAAGCCGTGTTTGCGGGTGAACTTTCGGGGCACTTTTTTTTCAAGGATTGCTTCACCATCGACACTTCGGAACGCACGTTTCTGCTGGCGCTGGACCTGATGTCCGACGGTGATCGCTCCCTCGCCGACCGAATCGCTCCCTTGCGCCGCTACCACCATTCCGGCGAAATCAACTTCCGACTGCCAGGACAGCAGGCCATCCAGGACGTCTTGCAGGCTGTCGAACTGCGGTTTCCTGGCGCTCGCGTGTTCAAGTTGGACGGTGTCACGGTCCAAGCGGATTCGTGGTGGTTGAACGTTCGGCCGTCGAATACGGAACCCGTGCTCCGATTCACTGCGGAGAGCTTGGAGAGCCCTGAAGCCCTGGCAAAAGTAATTTCGGACGTTGAGGGGCTGATCGTCGAGCACCACGGAACGCGAAAAACGTAGGACTGCCAAAGAAACAAGTGTCGCAAGCATACGAGCATCGTAGTCGTCACGCTCCGCCGTGACGACATGTCTTCACGGCGGAGCGAGCTGACCACACTGAAGTTACGACAATTAGTTCTTTCACGGTCCGTAGCTTCTTGCGCCCTTCCCAGCTAAACCTCGATTCTAACGTACACGGAGGACGCCAGCGGTGAGTGAACTAATCATCAGTGTCTCGGGTCTACGCGGGGCGGTGGGCGAAAGCCTAACGCCGGAAGTGGCCCTGCGGTACGCATGCGCCTTTGCCGCGGGATTGGAAGACGGACCGATTCTGGTGACTCGCGATGGTCGCACGACCGGTCGCATGCTGGTCGATGCCGTGCGCAGCGGATTGTGTGCGGTGGGTCGCCAGGTGATCGATGCGGACCTGGTGGCCACGCCGACCACCGGGGTGTTGGTGCGTCAACTCCAAGCTGCCGGAGGAATTCAGGTAACCGCCAGCCATAATCCGGCGCTCTACAACGGGCTGAAGCTCTTCTCGCGGGAGGGGCGGATCATCACCGCCGCCGCGGGCGAGCAGGTGGCTAGTCGTTATCATGCTGGCCACCTTGCCTGGGTCAAGCATGACCATGTCGGTCAAGTCGTCTCCTGCGCGGACACGCTCAGCGCACATGCCAAATTGGTCTTGGCTACCGTCGACGTGGAACGTATTCGCGCGAGGCGTTTCAAGATCCTCTTGGACTCCAATCATGCGTCCGGCGGCCCGCTGGGCCAGCGTTTGCTGAGCGACCTGCGTTGCGACGTCACGCACGTGGGGGCTGAACCCGACGGCCGCTTCGAGCATCTACCGGAACCGACGTTTGAGAATCTTTCCGATTCGTGTGCGCAAGTTGCCTCCGTCGGGGCCGATGTCGGTTTCTTCCCAGATCCGGATGCAGACCGGCTTGCGGTGGCCGACGAAACCGGACGCTACGTCGGCGAGGAATATACGCTGGCGTTGTGTACCGCTCACGTGTTACAGCAGCGTCGCGGCGCGGTGGTCACGAACGTGGCCACGAGTCGCATGGCAGAAGACCTGGCGCGGCAACACGGGGTTCCGTTCTTTCGAGCCCACGTGGGCGAGGCCAACGTGGTGGAAGTGATGCTTGCCCAGCAAGCCGTTCTGGGTGGCGAAGGCAACGGTGGGATTATTGACCCGCGGGTAGGGTATGTCCGCGACAGTTTTGTGGCGATGGCATTGATTCTCGACGCGCTGGCTGCGGCCGACCTGAAGCTGAGTCAGCTCGTCGATCGCCTGCCACGGTACTATATTGAGAAAACGAAAATCACCTTCGATCGCCGTAAGCTGGACCGCGCGGTCGACGTCTTGAAAGGGCTCTTCCCAGACGCCAAGTTCGACGACTGCGCGGGAAGACGTTTCGACTGGCCGGGCCAATGGATTCTGCTGCATCCGAGCAATACTGAGCCCATCGTGCGCATCATTGCGGAAGCGAATTCGCCGGAGGAATCCCAGGGATTGTGTCGCAGGACTGCTCGCGCACTCGCAGAGCTGTAGCCGGTCTTCTGCCAGATCACGTGTTCTTGGGACGGCATCCACTAGGAATTGTTCGCACGAGGTGAACAAGCGGCCGCGGCTCGGCTACCCAGTCGTCGTCACCGAATTGTCGTCGCTGCATGATGGTACTCCTGCTTCGGTTGATTCTACGATCATGGTACGCTGTGCGGAGCACCGCTAGATAGTCGGAGATTCGGAGCGGGGACTGGCGGCGGCCACGGCCGCAGGGTTGCCCTGTCTGGTCGTCCCGAGTGACTGGAGCCGAGATGCCGATTTCAGCGGAGCGGCAAAGGTGCCGGAGAGCATCAGGGACGTGCCGGAGGCGGTGTTGAAGCAAACGAAGGGCTCGACCACAACGGACTCGATGGTTGCCGGGAGACACATGCCACATGACTGATCTTCTGCGTGAAGCGGCTGAGCGGGCCGCCACTTATCTAGGCAATCTTGGGACACGCCCAGTCTTTCCGCCGTCAGCAGCACTCCGTCGGCTCACGGAACTGGGCGGCAAGTTACCAGACTCTCCATCGGACCCCAGGGATGTACTGACGTTGCTTGACGAGATCGGATCGCCTGCAACCGTGGCAAGTGCTGGTGGCCGTTACTTCGGCTTTGTCGTGGGCGGAACTCTCCCTGTTGCACTGGCGGCGAACTGGCTGGCCGCAGCGTGGGACCAGAACGCCATGTGCAGCGTCAGTTCCCCGGTCGCTGCGAAGGTCGAGGAAATCGTCATCCCCTGGCTTCTGGAGTTGCTGCACCTGCCTGGAGATTGTGCCGGGGCCTTGGTGACCGGGGCCATGATGGCGAACTTCACCGCATTGGCTGCGGCCAGACATTCCGTCTTGAGGAAACACGGCTGGGATGTCGAGGCCGATGGTCTGTTCGGTTCGCCACCGGTGACCATGATTGTTGGGAACCAAGCCCATCCCACATTATTGAAGGCAGCCAGCTTGCTGGGATTTGGTCACAGACGACTTGTTCAAGTTCCGGTGGACGAGCAGGGGAGAATGCGAGCCGACGCCCTGCCCGCTATTTCCGGGCCAACGATTATCTGTATCCAGGCGGGGAACGTGAACACGGGGGCCTTCGACTCGGCCGAGGAAATATGCCACAAGGGCAAGGCGACCGGGGCTTGGGTACACGTCGATGGTGCCTTCGGCCTTTGGGCTGCTGCCGCACCCACTCGCCGTCACCTGACGACAGGAATTGCCGACGCCGATTCGTGGGCGACGGATGCCCACAAGTGGTTGAATGTCCCGTATGATAGCGGCATGGCCTTTGTCCGGGATCGAGAATCGCTGGAAGCAGCCATGACTCCTCCCGTCGCCTATCTGCCC
>JAPLNJ010001074.1 GCA_026692885.1 Planctomycetota bacterium
CGAAGTGGCGCGCGGGAATCCGTCGCGGTCAGGAGAACTGTGCGTTGCGGGATGCGTGAGTGCAAAGAAATGTCTGTCGTTGGCCGTGCTGATTCGTCAGGCAGCACGGGTCCGCCGCGACAGCGGCTTACTTGAACTAGCGGATGGACCACAGGGGCCGGCGGGGTCCAAAAACATGGTGAGCGGATGACGGCCCCAGTGGTCATCCGTGTCGTTCGGCAGCGCGAGTCAAGCCGAGCGTGTCAAGCCGAGCGACTTGCAGATACATGTGGCCAGCGATAAACTGAAAGGGAAGATCGAAGGGCCTGGGAGTTTTGCTATGCCTGCCACCGAAAATCGCCGCAGCCCAGAGGAAGTCGCCCGACTGGGGGCTGAAGTTTTCGACCGCCGAGTTCAGCCGACACTGGGGGACGAGGATGACGGCAAGTTCGTCGCCATTGACGTCGGCACCGGCGACTATGAACTTGACGAGGACGACTACGCGGCGGTCATGCGGTTGCGAGACCGTCGGCCGTCGGCCGAGGTTTGGTTGGGGCGGGTTGGCCAGCCCGCGGCGTACCGGATGAGGCGGTATCCATGATCCGCGGCGTAGTGAACGCCCGCCGGGAGGCCATTGTCCCGCTCCGGATGCGGGGTCCGGGCGGAGACGAAATGACCTTGGACGCGGTAGTCGATTCAGGCTTCACCGCCGCGCTAGCTTTGCCGGTTGCGGTCGTCGCTGCGCTCGGGTTGGCCCGGCAGTCAACTGGTGGAGCTGTGCTGGCCGACGGCTCAGTCCGGCAGTTCGACATCTACGCGGCGGAAGTTGCCTGGGACGGCGACTGGCGGTCGGTGCTGGTGTCGGCCGTAAGCAACGAAGTGCTGCTCGGCATGCGGCTACTGGCGAATCATGAACTGCGGATCGCAGTGGTGCCGGGTGGCGCCGTTGAGATCACGCCGCTACCCTGAAGCCTTCCGAACTTATGAAGGATTAGATTGTGCGGTGACCGAAATTAGCGGCAGGGCGCAGTGAGAGACTGATTGACACGGTGAGCGTTGACCGGTGAGAAAGCCAGCCACAATCTAATCCCTGGTTCAAGTAGCCCGCGGCGAGGAATTAGCGGCTGCGGCGGCTGGCATGGGGCTTGCTAAGGGGTTTTGCATTTCGGCCCGCTGCTCTGGGCGAGCATTCTAGAGCTGGCGCTGGACGGGGATCGTCGCGCGGTGGACTCACGACGGCCTGCGCGAGTCACTTGGCTCTGTCTCTTGTGGTTGCGGGGTGATGCGGTTAGCGTCGATTTTCGCATGGGGCGCGGAGCGTCAGCGCAGGACGAGTCTCGACTCGTCGAAAACGGCTCTCGTGCAAGTCGCCACGAGGGCCAAGGAACGGGCCTGGTGCGAATCGGTGTCGTCGGTCAGCTGGTGTCCGAGAACACGCACCGTGGCTCGTGCACTGGGAGAAAACGCACGAAAGTCAACTCGCCGCCGCAATGGGGACAGCGCGGACGATGGGGGACCGGCAGAGGCGGGGCGCCCACCAGCAACACGTAGACGAGACTCAACGTGACCGTCACCAGCATGTTGAGCCATTCGCGATCGAGGCTGACCCGCGAATGAGCGCGTGCACCGGAGTCGCCGATCCGGGCGGAATCAAATGGATGCGTTACTAGCGGCGACCCGGTGACGCTGGTCGTTCCGCAGTCTGGCGGCTGGGGCGTCGATCCGGACGGTTGACGGCTTGCTGATCCGGCTGGAGCAAGCGTACAGTGTTGGCATGATTCGAGCTTACGAAGAAATCGTCGACTTCATCGCTGCGGGCACGACTCCCCGGACGGTTGCGCAGTTTGAGCCGTCCCAGGAGACCAAGGATCGCGTTGCCGAGTTGATTCACCGCGAGAAGACCAGCGGATTTGCACCGGAAGAGGTGTCTGAGCTCGATCAGTATCTCCGGATGGAGCACATGATGCGCCTGGCGAAGGCTCGGGCCCGGAGTTACTTCGCCGATGAGTAGTTACGTCAGCGCGGGATTGCGTCGGGAAGTCCAAAGACGGGCAAGGGGCATCTGCGAGTACTGTTTGATTCACGAGAGGGACACGTATCTTGGATGCCAAGTGGATCATGTGGTGAGCGAAAGACACGGCGGAGCGACGGAGTCGGGCAATCTGGCGTACGCTTGCACCTGCTGCAATTGCGCCAAGGGCACGGACGTGGGCTCGATCGCCGCCAGCGGAGACTTCGCGCGGTTCTTCAATCCGCGGGTTGATCGGTGGGCGGACCATTTCAAGCTGCGTGGGGTGTTCATTGATCCGCAAACGCCCATTGGCGAAGTCACCGCGAGGATACTTGGGCTCAACGAACCAGAACGAATCATGGAACGTCAGTTGTTGCTGCGTCTTGGACGTTATCCATCTCCGTCGGCCGCGCGTCTGATTGCTGGCGGTCCTGCGGACCAACGGATGCAGGCGAGCGGCGACAGCGTCCGGGATGAAGGCTGAGTCACTCGCGCCGCCCCGCGTGATCCGTGTCGTTCGGCGTGAATACGCATCCCCTCGTTCGTAGTGAATACACATCCCCCCGTATCATGGCCGGCGGAGATAGAGGCATGACCCAAAACGGCCGGAATAGCGAAATCCATGTCAAGTTCCTTTCTACCATCGTCGCTTTGGCTGGCGTGGCTCTGATATTACTCGGCACACACTACCGCACACAGATCGGGATTGCCGGTGACGTGCAGTTTGTACCTGATCTGGTGGGGATGGACTTCGACGAGGCCGATATTGTTCTGCGGCGGATCGGTCTTGTTGCCAAGCCTGTCCAGAGAACTTTCCGAAATGTGGAAGGTGTTGGCGTTGAGGAGAGGCTACGGATTATCGACCAGTCGGAGCAACCCGAGACACGAGTGGACCGTTTGTCCGTGCTGAAAGTAGCGGTCGAAGAGACGCGTCGAGTTGTCACGATTCCCGACGTCGTTGATCATGCTGTGAAGGAGGCCATATCT
>JAPLNJ010001075.1 GCA_026692885.1 Planctomycetota bacterium
GAGGCAAGCACGTCGAGCACTGGATGAACGGCGAAAAACTGCTGGAATACGATGTCGACAGCCGGCGTTGGCACGCCTACGTGAAGACGAGCAAGTTCTTCCCGGCGGCCTATGGCCAGAGTAACTGGGGTCAGGTTCCCAAGGGCCACATCGGGCTGCAAGACTACGGCGGCGCCATCGAGTTTCGGGGGATCAAGCTGCGAGCGGTTGAAGCGACCGAGAAGTAAGCCGCCTCGGACGCCATAGGCACGGCGCACCAAGGAGACACGACGTGCCCCGATCTTGACGTCGGCTCATCGTTTGGCTCGTACTAGCCGGTTCGCGAGCTGTGGCTGTGGCCAAAGAACCCAGCAGCAGCCCTTCACCAGAGCAAAGCTAACGGTTCGGTCACTCGCTTTCGTCGAGCACGGACAACTTCTGTTTCTTGCCCCGACCTTTCTTTCCCGGCGTGTCGATAACGGTGTTCTTCGTCGGCATTGGCGCGTGGAGTTTGTTGCGCCAGGCGAGCAGTTGCGAGTGCAGTTCCTTAATTCACTTTCGGGTTGGTGACGAAATCGAAGTGGACGCCCATCGAGACGATCGCCTCGTCGAACCCACGCTTGGCCGGATGGTGTTCCGCGTCCTCGCCGAGGTGCCATTTGCCGAACATGCCGGTGGCGTACCCGGCTTGCTTGAGCGTTTGGGCGATGGTGATTTTCTGCAGTGGCAGTTTCGTGACATTGTCGACCGGGCGCAGCGGCCGGCTCTGCCAGTTGAACCGGTCGATGTTGCCGACGGTGTACACGCCGGTCCGCGGCCCGTACTGACCGCTCATCAACGCGGCGCGAGTCGGTTGGCAGTTGGGTCCGCAAGTGTAGGCACTGGTGAACTTCATGCCCTGCGCCGCCAGGCGGTCGATGTTGGGCGTCTCGTAGTACTTGCTGCCGAAACAGCCGACATCGGTGTACCCGAGGTCGTCTGCGAGGATGAAGATGATATTGGGCCGCTGCGGCGGGGCGGCGTGCAGTGTCCCCAATGGAGCCAGCAGGAGAGCGGCGGCGAAGGCTTCGAGAGTGTGTCTTCTTGTCTTGGTCATGGGGGATTCTCTTTCGCACCTGGATGGGCAGCCGACCGAGTTATCGGCCCAATATTGTAATGGCAGCGAACCCCCTGCCCAAAGACCCCTTTGCCGGCGCCACGTCTCACCGGCCGCAACCGGGGACCTTCAGGAACGTCTGCGGCGAGGCCCCGAACGGCTTGACTTTCCCTGGGCCAGCCATTCAAACTCATGGCAGCGCCGTCTGGCTGAGTCCGGTACAGACTGGACTTGGAATGGCTACTCGACATTTTGTACTTGGAGGATCGAACGATGTGCTGCCGCAAGCTTTCCTTGGGCGTATTCTGGGCCATGTTGGTTATGTTGGGTCACTTGGCCGCAGGACTGGCGGCCGAAACCGTCCCGGTCGGCAAGATCAAGGTCTTGTACGTGTTCAACGGAGGCCACGACGGAAAGGGCTTCATCGCGCTGGTGGGCAAAGTGCTGGAACGCACCGGAGATTTCACGCTCACGACCGCCGAAGGCGGTGACGACCTGAAGGCCGAAAACATCGGCAAGTACGACCTAGTTCTGTTCTACGGATCGGGCGGCACAATCAGCGACCCGAAACAGGAGCAGGGATTGTGGAATTTCGTCCACCAAGGAGGCGGCATCGTGGCCGTCCATGCCACGGACGCCAACAAGACGTCGGACGTCTATTGGGAACTGTTGGGCGGTCGGTTCACCGGGCATGGCGGCGGCAAGTACTCCGTCCGCATCTACGACCACGACCACCCAATCACGGCTGGCCTGAGCGATTTCGAGATCGCCGACGAGACCTATGCCCACCTGTTTCACAAGAACGCCTGCATGCGCTGTCTGGTCCGCATGGACCGCGGCAACGAGCGTCAGAGCATGGCCTGGGTGCAGGAGCATGGCAAAGGCCGTGCGTTCATCACCGGCTTTGGCGACAATCAAGGCGCGTGGGGCAACCCGCAGTTCGAGCGCCTCGTGGTGCG
>JAPLNJ010001076.1 GCA_026692885.1 Planctomycetota bacterium
CTTACTTTGGGACCATTGGGGGCGTTTTCTGTTAGCGGAGCGGCGCAAGCCGCCCGGTTTTCCGACTGTAATACCGGACGGCTCGCGCCGTGCCGCTACAAAGTAAGTGGCATTGGGCTAGAGCTGTGCCGCTCACAACCCGCGATCTTGATGGAGACCGAACGAGAAAGACATCCGTGCGGGTCATAAACGCAGGGGCCTCAAGGTACGAGTCACAAGACCTGATCGACCACCTGCGGGTGGGAAGGGGCTGTGCAGCATGCTCCAGTTTGGTCAGCCAACTCCAGAACCACGCTCAGGCAAATGGAGACCGCTGCGGAACTACCCGACGCGTCGCATCGAGAGCCGACTCCTGTTCTTGATCGGGATGTTTGTGCTCGTCCTGATGCTGATGCATGAGGCAGGCAAGCCGCAACGCTGGAAGTGGATCTGGGCTTTTCAGCCAAATGAGTCAGCAGGTTCTCGTGAGCCGGACACGGGAAGTCTCGATACTCGCATTCGCTCACCTCGTACGCCGACGCAACCTGCCGAACCGGTTGCCATCTGCGGCCCGGATGTCACCACGGCGGAGCGACCCGTGCAGAAGCTCTCGCCAAATGCCGACCGCTCGCAGCAAGTGACGCTAACGGAGGTGTGGTCGCGACTCTTGGAACCTCTCTCGACGGACGACCGAGCGTGCTTCTTTACGCTGCTGAAGGCGGCCCGCGACGAACAGCCGCCGCCGGCCGCGGATCGCCAGCGATGGGTCCCTGTGCTCGCCCAGATCGAGCAGGGCTGGCAGGCCCATCAGAGCCAGTCCCTGCTACCCGCTTCACGTGGACCGGTCGCTCCGAGACCGGGTTTCGCGTCTCGGAGTGACGCGACCACGTGGGCGCGACGGGAATCGATCGAGCAGCTACAAAGCCAATGGACCGAGCGTCTGCAACCAGCGTTGGTCGCGTTGGGGGGGGAAGCCGCGCTGACCTCTCAGCAGCGTCAGACACTGGCCGAGCTCCAGACTATCTTGGACACCGTCTTTCTCAGCGCGATTCGTGACAACACAGTATTCACCAGCAGCGAGCAAGACGCTTGGTTCCGGCTGTTGGAGACCTTGCAGCGGACCGCTGTCGAACAACTGGAGCGGGACTCTTGCGGGCAAGTCGGTTTCGCGCAACTGTATCGGGAACCCCACGCATACCGCGGTCGCTTGGTAACCGTCAGTGGGACCGTGCGGCTGGGCTACTATCGCCCGGCACCGAAAAACATCTACGGCATCACCGGCTACACCATGCTCTGGCTGCGACCGGTCGGCTCGACCAATCCGATCGTGATCTATTCGCTCGCTGTTCCGGCGGGCTTTCCGGACGTCAAGGCAATCGAGGCTGCAGGCCGCAAACCGGAGTTGCACGAGGACGTCGAATTCACGGGTTACTTCTTCAAGCGTTGGGCCTACCGCGCCGAAGACGGCACTCGTCTCGCCCCCTTGATTCTGGCGAAGATGCCGCGTTGGCAACCGTCCGAGCTTGCTTCGAGTAGCCCGCCGGAAGAACGTCCGAGTCTGTCGGTGCTCGCTCTCTGCGTCATGGGCGCAGCGGTTTTGGCGGCGATGTTCGTCCTACTGGCGACGCGTCTGACGCAACGTCGCGGAACACTGCGGACCAGCCTCCCGGCGGCGGACGGAGAAGTCAAGAGGCAACTCGCTGAATTGAACAAACAGGAGTGATGCTGACGAATGGATATTTGTCTCGCCCCTCTCGCCCGGATTGCACACCGCCGCCAGCATGACGGTGTCAGCGTGTCTTGCAACAGCACCAAACCGGTGTTCGGGCTGGTGTCGTCAGGAATGAAGTTTAACGGTTCGGCATGGATGGAGTCGCAAGACCAGGGGTCAGACTTACAGAATTCAATTTTCGCGCAAAAGAAACATACCCTCTGTTTAACCCGTTCACCGCTAAATTTGAATTATGTACGTCTGACCCCGGCCACTGCCACCGCCAGGAAAACCGTAACATCTCAAAGTGAACGCCAACCGGTCTCCAGCCGGTTTGGTACTAGCCCAACTCGCCAGCCCGGGAGGCCCCGCCGAGTCCCGCGCTGGCGATGCTGGCTAGTAGCCTTGTCCTGGGTCTGCATCGCGATCTCCAACGCTGATCATTCCGCATCCGCCCAGCCCCGTCTTTCCCTTTCCAGTGCGCGGGAAATGCTGGAGTTGGCGGGGGTCGGTCAAACCCAACTGGACCAATTCGTCGACCGCCGGCCCCTGGAGGCGGATGAGCCGGAAACGCTCTGGAAAATCCTGTACCAGTTTCCCCGCTTCGGACGCGATCAGATCGAAGCCTGGGCGACCGCGGGTCAAGCCTGGTCGGCCCTGGCCAACGATCCCGCCTCACACCGCTTCCAGGTCTTGCCCCTGAAAGGCCGCGTCCGGCAGCTGCAGCGGATTGAACTGCCGACGGCCGCCGCCACCGCGTTCGAAACCACGCACTACTATCGGCTCCGTTGTGAGTTGCCCGACGCTCCGAATCCGGTGTTGGTGTGCACGCGGACCGTGCCCACCGCTTGGGAGCAGCATGACAGCCTTGATGAGCGATTCGGCAGCTGCGGCCTGTTTCTCAAGGTCGGCGACACGAGCGGCCCCCGACCGGAACTGGTCTTTGCGACGGATCGGGTCGCGTGGTTTCCGGACCAGATCGCACCCGCGTTGGGCGTGACCCCCACGCAAGTCTGGCTGGGCGAATTGGGCTTTGACGTGGGCTTGTTCGACCAGGTCCGTAGGACCAATCGTCGGGGTCTGGACGCTGAAGATCGCGAGTGTTTCTACGGACTGCTGGCGGCGGTGGGAAACGCGGCGTCCGAAGACTGCCTCCGCCGCAGTGAAGGGCCACTGGCTCTGCAGCCCCTGCTGACCTCTCCGGAAACGCAGCAGGGCTGTCTGCTCACGCTCTCCGGGGTGGCCCGCCGCGTGCAGGAGATTCCCGTGACGGAAGCCGATCTCCGGCGACGCTTCGGCATCGACCACTACTACGAGATCGATATTTTCGTGCCCCTGGGGAATCTGGAAGTGCGGCTGGATGCGGGCCACCGCGACGCCGAACCGGCCGTCTTCCGGAACGACTTCCCCGTGACCTGTTGTGTGCGGCAATTGCCGGACGGACTGCAAACCGGCCCTGACGTCCATCAACCGGTGAGATTAGCCGGCTTTTTCTTCAAACTATGGGCCTACCGGAGCGAATTCGTTTCGCGGGTGGATGAGCAGCAGCGGCAACTGGCGCCGTTGTTCATCGCCAACACGCCGCTGGTGGTGGAACCGCCTCGCAGCCAGCACGCTTACTTGGCGTGGCTGGTCGGGAGCTTTTTCTTCGCCGTCGCCGCCGCGTTGTTGATCGCAACTTGGCTATATCGCCGCGGCGACAATCGATTCACCGAGGCGATGCGAAAACGTCAAGAACGGCTGCATCCCCGCCCGGTGAAGTAGGTTCCGGTTGCCGGACGGGACCTGAGGCGAGCGGCGAATCGAGTTAGGCTCCCGCTGTGCCGCGCAAGATCGCGGTGGGAAGCTGACTGGAGTTTATCCCGTTTGTGTGCCTCGCGAAGACAGGGGTCGGGTGTACGAATTTCAGTTTTTGCGGCGAGTAGCTGTTTCTTGGCCACGGACTTGGGGCCGCAAAAACTGAAATT
>JAPLNJ010001077.1 GCA_026692885.1 Planctomycetota bacterium
ACGGCCACTACGAGCAGTACCAGTATCTGCCGCGGGCAATCACCTGCGCCAACAACGACGCTGTGGTGATGGTGGCGTTACTGTTCTGGACGGACAAGCCAGCCCCTGGGGTGGTCGATGACCTGTGCCATTTGGTGACCCAGTTGCGGGGGGGTGTGGCCGGACGTGCGGATTTCGATTCGTGCCGATGCCAGCTTCGCGGTCCCGGAGGTCTACATCGGTTGCGAAACCCTGAGGCTGGAGTACACGATCGGGTTGGGCATGAACTCCGTGCTGAAACGCCGCAGCAAAACCCTGCTGGAGAAGGCGCCGAAGGATTTCACGGAAGAAGCCGAGCCGCAACGGCAGTTCGACGTCTTCGAGTGCCAGACCTCGACATGATCAAGGCCGTTCGCCGGGCAAAAGAGGCCACCCATATTTCCTCTCGCGCGGTACCGTAGTCTCCGCTATACGTCGGCCCTTCGCCCATAACCCTTGTTGATTCGGAGGACAGTTCCCGCAGGTCTACTCCCGAATCAGTTTGAGCAATTGTTCCGCCGTGAGTTTGCCGCTGAGGTCGGCGCCTTCGAGCAGGCTGTCGGCTAGGTCGCGTTTCGTGGCGTGCAGGTCGGTGATGCGTTCTTCGATCGTGCCTTTCGTGATGAATCGGTAAATCGTCACCGGACGCTGTTGGCCCAGCCGGTGAGCGCGGTCGGAGGCCTGGTCTTCGACCGCGGGGTTCCACCAGGGGTCCATGTGCAACACGTAGTCGGCCGCCGTCAGGTTCAGGCCGAGGCCGCCCGCTTTCAGGCTGATCAGGAAGACGTCGCCTGCGCCGGATTGGAAGGCCTCGACCCGTTGTTTCCGCTGCGATGCGGGCGTGCTGCCGTCCAGGTACTGGTAGGAAACGCCCTTCCGGTCCAACTCTTCGCGCAAGATCGTCAGATGGTCCACGAACTGGCTGAAGACCAACGCCTTGTGATGGTTGTCCAGTAGTTCGTCGATCGTTTCCGAGAACAACGCCAGTTTCGAACTGGAGATGCCGACATCCGCCAGCACCAGCTTCGGATGACAACAGGCCCGCCGCAGCCGCATGATTTCGGCCAGAATCTTCAAATGCTGCGGACGACCGTCGCTCGGCTCGGCCAGCTTTTCAATCGCCCGCTGGCGGAGGGCTTCGTAGAAGGCCGCCTCCTCGTCGCTCAGTTCCACCTGCAACGTCAACTCGACTCGCGGCGGCAGTTCGGGCAGCACCTGCGTCTTGGTGCGCCGCAGGAGGAACGGCTGGATCAGCTTCTTCAGTCGCCGCCGCGTCTCGTGGCAACCATCGCGTTCGATCGGCGCGGCGAAGCGTTGTTGAAAATGTTCGAGCGAGCCGAGCAGGCCCGGATTGATGAATTGGAACAGGTTCCACAATTCACCGAGGTGGTTCCCCAACGGCGTGCCGGTCATGATCAGCCGGAAGTCGGCCGCCAAACCCATCGCCGCTTGCGACCGGGGAGTGGCCATGTTCTTGATCGCCTGGGCTTCATCCAAAATCACCGTGTGCCAGGGTTGCGACTGGAACCGGGCGGCTTCGCTGTGCAGCAGGCCGTAGCTGCAAATCGCGACGTCGCGCGGGCCGAGACTCTGGAAGAAGGCGTCGCGGTCGCCGGGGCCGAACAGGCGGGCGTTGAGCGTCGGGGCGAAGCGGTTCGTCTCGTTCAGCCAATTGAACCCGACCGACGTCGGTGCGACGACCAGCGCCGGCCCGCCCGCCGCCCGGTGTAGGAGCAAGGCCAACGCCTCGATCGTCTTGCCCAGCCCCATGTCGTCGGCCAAACAGCCCCCCACGCCCCACGCGGCCAGGCGGGCCAGCCATTGAAAACCGTCGCGCTGATAGTCCCGCAATTCGGCTTGCAGCGTCGTCGGCACGACGGCCCGTACCTCGCCGGCCGAACGCATTCGCTGCACGCATTCCAGCCACGAGGCATCGGCCTTGAGCTTGACACTGTCGCCCAGGTCTTCCAATGCCGCGGCCCGCACCGGGGGAAAACGCAGCTTCGCTTCGCGACGGTCACCGTAAGCCGCCAGCTCCTCGATCCGCTGCCGCAATTGTTCGGTCAGGGCCAGGAAGCGGCCGTCGTCCAGCTTGACGAATCGCGAGGGGCTGGCCTCGACCAACTCGATCAGCTTTAGCATGTCGACCGACAGTGACCGGTCCACCTTCAGCGTGCCGGAGGCCGCGAACCAACCGCGATCCTGGCGGATGTGGACTTGGAATTACGAGGCCGATGCCCGACCTGCCAGTCGCAGACTTTGCCCCTGCGGCCAGTGCAGCACGACGCGATTCTCGGCCACCTGGTCCTCCAGTTGCAGCAACGCTTCGAGCGCCTCGACGGGAGACGGGAAACTGGCCGCGTCGCCCTGGGCTTGGGCGGCCAGGGCGGGACAGGCGGCGAGCAGGGCCTCCCACTGTCGCTGTTCCTCCCGATAGTAGCCGCCGGGAATCCTGTCTCGTTGCGCGGAGCGGTGCGACCAGAGGTCAGGCAGCTTCACCGGGAGCAGGAAGGTCGCCGCCAGTGCTTTGGCTGGCAGATAAAACCAGAATGGCTTACGCGGGTGCGGTATTGCTGCCAGCCTCAAGGATGACGGCATTGGCCAGTTCCATCGTGTCCTCACCCATGCGCATGGCGTAGATGCGGTGCCGAGTTAATCGCTCCACGACCCGGTCTGGGATGGCCCAACTGCCGAAAATCGGAATGAGCCGCCAGCCGCGGTATTCCGGGAAGAAGTCGAAGAACGTGGTCACCTTGACGGCGAATTCATCGGCGTAGGCTACCGATGGCGTGGATTTGGCCTCGCCGAGGATCACAACCCCTGTGCCGACCGCCAAGGTGT
>JAPLNJ010001078.1 GCA_026692885.1 Planctomycetota bacterium
GGGTTATGAGAGGATTGAGAACACCAGCCCTGAAGGGGCGAAACAAGGGTTGGCCGCATCGGACGAACGATACATGCGGGATGAACCGATTTGTTTCGCCCTTTCAGGGCTACCGTGCTAAATCGAACCCGTACCCAGGGCGTCGCTCTGCGGCTATCGCCGCGACGCTTTGCCCTGGGCTGATTTGTTTTGCCCCCTTGGGGCGGAAGAGTAGTGGATCACGCCGGCCTCCGCCGGGAAGCCTTCCCCAGCCCCAAACGCGGAATAGAAACGGGATCAAATCAATTGGCCTTGACAGGCACAAACTGAACACCCTAGTCCTGACCCCTTTGTCCAACCCCGTTCTCGACGTTTGGGAATTCCACCGTGCCGTGGTCGACGTAGCTGTCGTGAGAACCCTTGTTCGGTGTCTCGCCCGTCATCGACCGGTTCCCCACGGCCACCGTGAAACGCACCCCGGAATAGGGTGAAGCCGTTTCGGCTTTGACGGCGTACCGTCCCGGACTGGCGATGTCGATCTGCCATGAGACCGTGCCTTTCGGATTCGTCCAGTGGCCGAGGTTCGGCACGTCCAGACGCCGCTCCGCCTTTACGCTCCCCGTGGTCTCTGCAGCATCCGGCCGCATCACGATCGTACCGTCGGGATCGGGCACGATCTGGGTGATGACTGCTGGGGCAGACTGGATTTCGCTGACCGTACGATCGAGCGTGAGCTTAATCAGCGTAACGATCGGGTCCTGGTGTTCCCAGGCGAGGCTAAGCGTCACGTCCCTGTCGGTCTGCTTGAGAGTCACGGCTCCTCCGGTGAGCGCCACTGCCTCAAGTACCTTCTCCTTTAGCGGTCGCAGCGTCAGTGTGTCGCCGTTCCATTGGAAAACATGCACGTACACGATGTCGCCGCGATGCGTCGATCCGCCCCAGCGGCCGTTGACTCACGGACCGCCGCACGTGCCGTAGATGACCTCGCCATAGCATCGCGTCCACGGTGCCAACTCCGCCAGCACGGCTTTCTCATCGGGGCGGATCTCCCCCGTGGGCAACGGCGCAATGTTCAATAGCATGCTGCCGTCGCCGCACGCGGCCGACGAAAGCAGTTGAATCGTTTCCTGGCGGCTCCGCGTCTTCCCGTCCGGCCGGTAGGACCAACCGCCGTGATCGGCATGCGGCGACAGAATCATGCACGATTCCCAGGCGCGTCTGCCTGGCAGGGAGCATTCATCGCTTGCCTCCCGTACCCGGGACAAGATCCCGTTGTCCGCCGACCGCCGTGTATTCGTCGAGCAGCCGGCGAAACAGCCGATACTGGTCGAGCGTGACGTGGGGCGGCGTCTGATGATCGACGCTGGGAATGAACCCGCCGCTGTGCATCAGCGGCAGGAGCCGCTCGAACTCCTTCCGCATCGCCTCCTCACCCTTGTTCATCACCATCTTGTCGTAGTGTCCGACCAGGCAGACTTGCGGACAGGCTCGCCTCACGTCCATCCCGTCGACGCCTGCTTGCCGCTCCAGCGGCAACACGCCGCGAATCCCTTCTCGCATTAGCCAGGGCACCAACATGGTCACGTCTCCGTCCGTGTCGACCAAGGGTATGATGTTCTTCTCCAGCAGCCGCGGGACAAGCTGTCGATAGTAGGGCGCAAGGAACTCGTCGAAATGCCGCTCCGAGATCATCGGGCCATTGTTGTACGACATGTCTTCGGCGATCGTGGCAAACGTCGGCACGCAAACCTGCTCGACCTGGTCGAGGATCTTCAGATTGAAGTCGGTCAGGTCCTGGTTGATCTGATGAATCAACTCCGGCTGGTCGTAGAACGCAAGGCTGATCTTGGTGAAGCCCATCAGCGTCCGCGGAAACCAGAAGTAGCCCTCCAGCGTGATCCACACGACGGCTTCGCCGCGAGCCTGACGTTGCGTCCACGGCCGCATCGCCTCGATCGCGCGGTCGTGCTCCGGAAAGAACTTGGGGCGCAGTCGCAGATAGTCGTCCATGTTCGAGACGATACCTTCGACGTGGTGCTGGACCGCTTCGATCGTGTTGTCCGTCGTCGAGAACCAGAATTGTTGATAGGGGTCGAGGCCGAAGTACTCGGCGATCTCGAAGACGCTCTCCAACTCCGCGGGCAGCCCCTGCCGTTTCCAGTTGGCGATCGTTTCATCCCACCACATGGCCCACTCCCAGCGAGGTAACCGGTCCACCGGCTGGAAATCCATCACGGCGCGAAAGCGTTCGACATGATTCATCTTCAGTTCCCTTTCCTCTTGGCCGCGTCGGGCTGCCGCCATTGCCGGATTCTTGTTGAGCCACCACCAGTCAACTCGCGGTCGGGCCTCATTCGGCGGAGCGCGGAAACCATCGGCCAGTTCGTCCACTGCCAGAGCATTACCGCTGAGCGTCCCACAGCAACAGGCCTGCAAGAACGAATCTCTTGAGCATGGGGCTATCTCCTGCCTCCCCAACAACGCTGTCATCGAAAAGCATTACAATATCGTTCAGCGTGTGGCATGGCTACAGTCCCGACTCGGCTACGACTCGGCTACGGGCTGGGACGAACACTGGGTGGAATTCGACGGCGACTGCGCACGTCGCATGACGGGCTGGATGGCCGCGATGATCAGCTGCACCCGGGCGACCTCACCATCACTCGGCCTTGGCAGATGCATCGCATTGGCAGTCCGCACTTCACAGCACGGACATTAGAGGCGATATGACAGCGACGCAGGCGATTCTGAGGCAAATCACGCTGAGATTCGGCACGTGTCTGGCAAGGCGATTTGTTGGAATGCTCCTGGCCTGGTATCTGCTCGCAGCCGTGTCGGCTGGGGCAAGCGGACCGGCAATGGACCCCCATTTGGTCCTTTGGCTGGATGCCCAGGATATTGATGGCGACGGAAAGCAAGGGAGTGGGCCCATCCATGGTGCGCCGGTGACCCGCTGGGGCGACAAGAGTGAACACGGCAACCACGCTCGGCAAGACTCGCTCGCTCATCAGCCGACCTACGTCGTCGACGGGGTGCAACGCGGCCGGAACGCAATCCGCTTCGACGCGGCGCGGCGGCAGTATCTTTCCGCGGGCCACGCGGCGTCCCTGAGTGGAACGCAGCTGACCGCGTTCGTTGTCGCCCGGGCCCTGGAAGGTCCGGCCAACATGTGGCTCTTCGGCAAGAACCACTGGGGGCCGCCCTGGACCGGTTACGGAATTGCGGTCAGCCGCGCAGGACTACAGCCTTGGCCCCACCTGGGGCTTCGTCTGGACGCGACTGGAGCATCGCAAGGCATCTACTTTCAGTACGGAAGCGGCGTCGGCAAGGCCTGGGCCTTGATCGAGTTGTGCTACGACGGGAAACGATTGACGGCGCTGCGGGACGGCAAGGTGGAACGGGCGCACACTGCCCGCGGGAGCATCCTGGCCAACGACCGAGACCTGTTGATCGGCGCGGGGCCGCAACTCGCTCCCGCGTGCGAGTTCCTCCAAGGCGAGATCAGCGAACTGCTGCTGTATGACCAAGCGTTGGCCGGTGACCGGCGCGGGCAAATCCGGCGTTACTTGGCCGAGAAGTATGGGCTGACCGTGGCCGACGAGCGTGAAGCCGCGGCGGCCGAGCAGGTCGTGCTCAACCAGGTGATCGACAACGGTTACTTGCCCGTCACGGTGGAGAACCCCCAGACGCCCACCACCAGAACGCTGAGGACGGAGGAAGCGACGGTCGCGGTCGAGCGGGACTGGCTTTTCCAGGCGATGGACGAGCCGTTGGCCGTCCGGGCCGGCAAGGAAATCGCCTGGGCTCGCGAGTTGGCCGCGCGCCTGGCCAGCCCCCCCCGATGCCCCGACATCCGGGACGCATTGGCGGCACTGGCCACCCTGGAGAAACGCCTCCCGGCGTCGCCCGCTTCGTCGTGCGACGCCGCCACCGCCCGGCAACTCTATCTGGCCGTGCGGCAGATCAAACGCCGTCTCCTGTTCCAGAACCCGGCGGTCGACTTCTCCCAACTGCTGTTCATCGACCAGCCCTATCCGCAAGGGCCCGAATGGAAACACGAAGCCGTCCATCGCCTGGGACATCGGGCCGTCCCCGGCGGACGACTGCTGGTGCTGGACGGGCTCGACCCAGGCGGGCGCCTGCGGTCTCTGACGCCCGACAAGCCCGGCAGCTTTTGGCGGCCGGAGCTGTCGTTCGACGGCCGCACCGTCCTGTTCTGCTACAAGGCCCACGACGACCGCAGCTTTCACCTCTACGAAACCAGCCTCGACGGCAGCGGATTGCGGCAGTTGACCAACAGCCCGTACGACGACATCGACCCAGTCTACCTGCCCGACGGACACATCATCTTCACCACCACGCGCGGGAATAGCTACGTCCGCTGCGGGCCGTACATCTACTCGTACGTCCTCGCCCGTTGCGATCGGGACGGTGGCCAGGTGTACCTGATCAGCACCAACAGCGAACCCGACTTCGTGCCGGCGCTGTTGAACGACGGCCGGGTCGTCTACTCGCGCTGGGAGTATTCCGACAAAGACCAGAATCGCGTGCAAAGCCTTTGGACGACCAACCAGGACGGCACCGGCACGGCCGTGCTCTGGGGCAATCAGAGCATCTGGCCCGACCATCTGGCCGAACCGCGGCCCCTTCCCGGCACCGGCCGCGTGATGTTCACCGGCGTCGGGCATCACAACTGGTTCATCGGATCGATCGGGATCATCGATCCGAAAAAGGGCTCCAATTACCCGCACGGTTTGACCCGCGTCACGTGGGACCTGCCGTGGGCGGAGGTCGGCAATTCGCCGGGCGACGTCAGCGAATCGCCACAATACCACGCGTCGGGGCGTTACTCGGGATACCTCGGCGCCTACCCAATTTCTGCGGAGGATTTTCTGGTCTCTGCCAAGGGCCTGGATGACAAGTTCCGTGTCTACTTGATGGACGTGCGGGGCAACCGCGAGTTGATCTACGAAGGGTTCTACAACGCGTGGTACGCGATTCCGGTTCGACCGCGTCCGGTTCCGCCGTCGCAAGCGGATCGGGTCGATTGGCCGGGAACCGGCGAGAATCGCACGGCGAAGAAGCCGGGCGTGTTCTACAACGCCGACGTTTACCAGGGTGTGCCGGAGTTGCCGCCGGGTAGTGTCAAGTACTTACGGGTGTTTCAGCAAGACGCAAAGACCTATTCCACCTGGCACAAGATTTTTGGGTATTCGGGCCCGGTCATCTCGGCCGTCCAGACCGAGGCGGTCAAACGGATCGTCTCCGTCGTGCCGGTCGAGTCGGACGGCTCGGCCTATTTCGAGGTCCCCGCCGGCGAGTCGCTGTTCTTTCAGTTGCTCGACGGGCAATCTCGAGCGCTGCACACGATGCGGTCGTTCAGCGGCGTGATGCCGGGCGAACGCCGCGCGTGCGTCGGCTGCCACGAGATGCACAGCACCGCGCCGCCGGGCAGGCTCGCATTGGCCCAACAACGTCCGCCGACCAGGTTGAACCCGCCGCCTTGGGGCACCGAAAGCATCGGTTATGAGCGATTCGTTCAGCCCGTGTTGGAGCAATACTGCGGCGAATGCCATCTGGGCAATGGGCAGGCTCGTAAGGACTTTGATCTGACGGTCCGTCCCGCTACCGGTAGCTTCCAAGGTCATTTCACCGAACCCTACCTGACGCTCATCGGGCCGGCGGCCTGGCCCGTGTCGATACCGAACACGGGCCAACCGGGATACGGTCTGGCGGGAGCGTTTCCGGTATACGGGCTGACATCGGGCGAGACCTATGCGAACGACCCGGCCACCGACGCCAAGACGGCGATTTGGAGAACCATGCGTCCGATGCAGTACCTCTCCTTGCGAAGTCGGCTGATCGAGATGGCAGGCAGCGGCAAACACTATGACGTAAAGGCCGACCCCCTGAGCCTGTGCCGGCTAATCGCCTGGGTCGACGCCAATTGCCCCTACATCGGCGAGGAGGAGTTGCGCACGATGGCCGATCCGGAATTCGCCGGCATCGACCAGTTGCCTATCCGACCACAAGTCAAGACGGCCCCGGTCATCGAGCGGCCGTGAACCGCCCGTGCATTGGGGAGTTCGAGCGTCTAACGACACGCTGCTAGGCTCCGGGGCCATCGCCCTGCTCCGCCTGACGCACCCGCAATTCGCCGGACATCAGGCGCGGAAGGATGACATCGCGAAGATCCGCGAGAGTCCTATTCTCTTCGTCGTTTCGTCTGACGCGGTGTAGTATCGGTACGACCAGTTTGCCAAAAGCCACCGCAACCTCTGGCTTTGGAACCACGATCTGGTATCCATGAAGGCAGTTTGCTGGGACACGTTGCCGTCCTGACGATCCGGTCATGTTCGCGATGGCATGGCCTCTAAAATCGTCGGACCGAGCGAGAAAGTAAGCGTGTGCCCGAGGTAGTGGTGGCTTGGAGCGAAGGACAATGTACTCTGTCGACCCCCAACCGATTTGGTCCTCCCTCAGGAAGTCGACAAGTACCGTCTTACCATTCTCCAAGCAGGGTGTAATGCGAGCCATGAGCACGTCGCCGTTCTGGAATCGCATCCCCGACCCGACTGCACGATCGCACCAATCTAAGGGGCGATGGCCTGCTGTCGGCATATTCTGCATGTCGAGGTATGGTGCGATCTCGCCCTGCCTAAGACAGCGCGGTGGATTCACCTCGATCGCGTCGGTCAAGGGGACCACGCTCCATCCCTCTGGGATGGGTCCCAAGTCAGATTCGTGGAAGCGGCCGGGGAAGATGGCGGCGGTGGCGGAGGACATGCCGACGGGTTGCTTGCGGGCGGCCTTGGCGACCACCGGATCAAAGTCCACAAACCAACTCTTGAACAGCGCCAACGTCTCCAGCGGCCACTGACGCTGCGAAGCCTTCCCGCTTCGCAGCGTCGCTCTTCCTCACGGCGACGACGATGTCCTCCTGCGCAGGAAGCCTCCGGCCTGTGACGGCTGCCGAGCCAATGGCAGCCTGCACAGGGACGTGTCGGTAGTCGAACGCACCCCCTCGGGAGCCCAGTTCGCCCTTCGGGAATCGATTGTCCAAGTGAACGTGCTGGCGGTCTGAAGTGATCACACTGCCCCGCTGGCACGCCCTTGACGACCGGCCCCGAAGTG
>JAPLNJ010001079.1 GCA_026692885.1 Planctomycetota bacterium
ATAACCTGTACACGCTGTCGCCCGTGCGGTGAGCTTACCTGAAGAGCCGGATGTGGGAAATTCACAAGTCCGGTTCTGTGAGGGGCGTTGAAGTCGCCTTCAACGGTTGAATATTGTGACACTCTTCAGATCGAAAGAGACGAGCAACAGGGAATACAATCCAGACCTACCGAAGGAGACCATATTATGCCTACTCGACACAGAGAATCAACGGCTCTCGGACAGACGACTGCCGAGCCTGATTTGCCGCTAATTACCGAGGCCGACTCCGACAAATCGCCCAAAGAAAACCCCGGAGAAGCAAACGACGATAGTCCGGCAGGCGTTCCTTCGCTCACGTCGAGAACGACCGGGGAGGGCCACGACATGCCGGCCATGTTCGCTGCGGCAAACGAATTGCCGACGAATGGTTGGTTGTTGGTGCCCACCGCGAATGCCGGCCCGACTTCGCCCTCGGCGGACGAGCTGGTGCCGCCGTGGTTGTTGATGTAGTTGATCACCGTCAACACATCGATGGGCGATACGGTGCCATCTCCGTTCACGTCGAAGTACGGAGGCCCGGAAGCGGCGGCCGGAACTGGTCCGCTGCCCACCGTGTTCAAGTAATTGATGACGGTGAGCACGTCTAACGGCGTCACGCCGCTCTGCCCGTCGACATCGGACGGCAGAGCGGCGTTCTGCCACGGGTGGGGGTTGACCACGACCGGATTCACCTTCCAGCCGCCGACGATTAGCGATCCCCAGCCGTCTTCCGTTGTCGCGGCAATGAGGAGGTTGCCGGCGGAGTCCACGGCCAAGCCGCCGGGGACGAAGAACGGGTTCGCAGTCAGCCCGAGAGCGGCCATGCCGGGCATGTCCTTCAGAAGCACAGAGTTGGTGCCGTCAAGCGACATCAGCATCCCCCCGAAAAGGGGATCGTTTACGGCCACAAACGGGGTCTGCCCAGCCCCAGCTACCACCGCGTCAGCGATGGTCGTGCCGACGCCGTAGCTGGCGTAGTACCGCCCGGTCTCGACGTTCCATGCCGCGGCGACGTCTTTGCCGGTGGCGATGTCGGTCGTGTTGCCGAAGGCGAGGGGCTGGTCGTTGCCGAAAGCGTCCTGGACGTTGATGACGAACCAGAACATGTCCGCTGTGCCGCCATTGGGAATGGCGGTATACGCAGTGGTCATCAACCGGTAAGACGTCAGGTCGGCAGGGTCTCCCGTCCACGCCCCGGCATTCGGCCCGTTGGAGCCGACAAGATACCGGCCGTCCAGCGTTGTCGCCAGCACCGCATCAATCCACCCCGGCGTGCTATCCGGCAGAGCGACCGAAGTCGTGCCGGTTTTGCCGACTAGGGCGGTCATGCCGTCCGAACCAGCGAAGAGGCCGTTCGCGGATACTGCGTAGACGAAGCTTTGGCAGTTCTGCGTATCGACGAAATCCAAGGCAGTAGGAACCCCGTCCAGGGACCACTTGGTGCCTTGAGGCTGCGCGTGTCCTAAACCCGCTTTAGCGTTTGGGCTATAGCTCCAGCCATATCTGTCGATTTGTCCGTCGGCCCTTGCTGCAACCCCGCTCAACAGTCCCGCGCTAATTACGGTCGCGGGGTTCATGTACGACACGAGGCTCGATAAGACGACAGGCGCGTTGACAACGGGTGTTGCGCCAAGTGTCACCGCCTGATAGGCCGCTTCATCATTGACCTGGCCGAGGAGCATCAGTTGGTTGTTGACCGCCTGCACCTCGATGAGGTTGTCGATCACACGTCCGGTCCACAGTGTCGGCGTGTCGGCAACCGCGCCGACGAGCTGAGTAATGGGGTTTGCCGTCGTCACCCAGCCGCCAACCACAAGCGAGCCGCCCGCGGTCTGAGCAGCCACCATGAGGTTCCTACTGGCGTCCTGGGACAGTCCGCCGTGAAGCAGCTCGGGATTAGTCAGTCCTGTCAGGCCGGGGAGTTGGTTTAGGAGCAGGGTTTCTGGATCGTACAGCGCGGCGAGCAGTCCGCCGTTTGGGCCGTTTAAGCCGACAACAACAGTGTCGCCAAAAAGCTTGGCGTCGGCGATAGTTGTTCCCGCGCCGAAGCCTTGAATGAATGCGCCGCTGCGCAAATCCCAAGCGCCGGCTTCGTCCGCTCCCGTTGCAGTTTGTATGTAGTCGCCAAAGCCGATAGCCCGGCCGTTTGCGTCGGTGGTGGTGAACCAGTCGGAGAGTGGCACACGGGACGGTGTTTCGTTGGCGCAAGAGTAGAGTGGCGCAAAGAGTTTCTGGAAATCCGT
>JAPLNJ010001080.1 GCA_026692885.1 Planctomycetota bacterium
GGGTGAATGGACCGCGTCGACGATCCGCAGCAGTCCTTCCGGCGTGCGGGCCAAACCCCAGTGATTCTCCAACCCCAGCACCACGCCGCACTTCTCGGCCGTGGGCAGGCACTTCTCGATCGCTTCCACAACCCACGGAAAGGCATCCTCGTCGGTGTAGCCAGGCAAGGGCGGCTCGATACCGCGGTTCTTCATCAGTTCGTCGAAGTCCTTGATCGTGCCCCAGCGGCCGGTATTGATACGAACCGTGGGAATCCCTAACGCGTAGGCCAGTTCGAGGCTGGCGATGGTGATCTCAATGTTGGCCTGCCGCTCCTCGACTTTGGGCGAGACAAACGTCTGGTGGGTCGACAGGCCGCAGAGGTCCAGTCCGGCCAGCAGGGCCAGCCGCTTGAGCGACTGAAGGTAAGCGTGGTCCTTGCGGTGCATCTGCTTTTCGAGAATCTCGACCGCGTCGAAGCCCATGTCCGCCGCCAGCGCCAGGCAATCCTCGATCTGCAACTTCGAATCGGCTCGGTACCGCCAGTAGGAATACGTCGAGACCGCGATGCGGTTCGTCGGTCGTGGGGTGGTCTGCTGAGCCGGCGGTTGAGCGGCCTCAGCGCCGCGGGGGGCGAGGGTTCCCAGACCCATCGCTGCCGCGGCCGAACGGACAATGAATCCACGTCGTTGCATGATCGTCTCCTGGTCGGCGGTAGCATCATTGGCTTGAGCCGGTTCACGGCTTCATCGCGACGGCCGCAGGAGGCGTCTCGCTCACCACGCGGAAGCTGACGTTGAAGACCCGCTGGAACGGCAGGTAGCTCAGCCGATAGCTGGAAG
Source organism: Planctomycetota bacterium (assembly GCA_026692885.1). Next base: position 823 of record JAPLNJ010001080.1, read on the forward strand.
TCGCCCGCTTGGGCTCGTCGCGCCACGATCCGCCGCGCACCACCTTGCGGCCCTCCGGCAATCCGTTGTCCCGTCCGTCCTCGATGCGGTACGGATACGGCAGGAACGTCGAACGCGTCCACTCCGTCGCATTGCCGTGCATGTCGCACAGTCCCCAGGGATTGGGCTGATAACGGCCTGGCTCGACGGTGATCAAGGCCCCATCGTTGAACCGGCTATCCTTGGGAATCCAGTCGTCGTACTTGGTCGGCGATTTGAGCGGCTGATCGACCGTGTAGGGATTACTGGCGAATTCGCTCAGCTTGGCGTCCGCCAAGTTGGCGAATTTGGAGAAGTCGGTGTTCAGGTCACCGAAGCAGAACGGGGTCTCGGTGCCGGCCCGGCAGGCATATTCCCACTGGGCCTCCGTCGGCAATGAGAACCGCTCGCCAGTCTCCTGCGACAGCCAGCGGCAGAAGGCCATCGCCTCGTTCCAGGACACACGCACCACCGGTTGCTCCGGTCGATTGGCCGGGTAACCGTGAACGCCGAATTGATAGGTGTTCTTGTCCTCCACGCGGCTGTCGTGACCCGGCTCGAAGCGGGCGTACACGCGATTGGTGACCTCGCAACGGGCGATCCAGAACGGTCGCTCGATGCGAACCGCATGCTGCGGCCGCTCGCGGTCCTCGCCGCGCGCGCTGCCCATGACGACTTCGCCGGCGGGAATCAGCACCACCTCCAGCGTCACTCCCTGCCCCAAGGCCAGCGTGCGTTGGGTCGACGGACCGGCCCGCGACTGACGGCGCTGGGCCTCGGCCGCGTCGCAGGGCCAGTTCGGGCACGTCACGAAAGGGTCGGAAGTCCGATTCGTCGCTCGCTCGGACGGTATCGCAGGG
>JAPLNJ010001081.1 GCA_026692885.1 Planctomycetota bacterium
CAGATGCGGCTGTCGGGCTTCAGCCTGGACCGGCTTTGCCAAGTCGGCTGCAAGGTCCGGGACATTTTCCAGCAGCACGCCAAGGCTCCGGAGCGGATCGCTGCGGCCTGCGATAGTGGCTACGTCCGGGAACTTGCCGAAGCCGTCACCGGCAAGCTCGGCGGGAAGGTCGGCGTGGCCCCGCGGATCTTCCTGAAGAAGCTGGTCGCCGACATTCTGGACCGCGTGGACCAGTTCCCTGACTTCAATCCACGTCAGCACTACGCCTTGACCATTGCCGAAAACGAGCTGACGCCCGTGGAGCGGCAGGCGATGGGCACCAACGACGTCGATGAAATTGAACTGGATCTCTAGTTCTTGGTCAGTTGTCAGTTGTCAGTTGCAGAAGACCACGGACCACGGACCACGGATAACGGATAACGGATAACGAACAATCACGTGACCGCCTTCGATCAGCTTCATCCCGCAGTGCAGCACCATGTCGTCAACAGCTTGGGCTGGCGCGAACTGCGGCCGTTCCAGGACGCAGTGATCCCTCCAATCCTGGCCGGCAAGCACATGATCGTGTTGGCGCCCACGGCTGGCGGGAAGACCGAGGCGGCTTTTCTGCCGCTGGCCTCCCGCATGCTTTCCGAGGGCTGGACGGGGCTCAGCGTCCTGTACATCTGCCCGATCAAAGCCTTGCTCAACAATCTCGACGTGCGGCTTCAGCGGTACATCACGCTGCTCGGCAGGCAATCGGCGCTCTGGCACGGAGACGTGACCACGACCGCTCGGCGTCATGTCCTCCGCGATCCTCCGGATCTCCTATTGACGACGCCCGAGTCGCTGGAGTTGATGCTGGTTTCACCGAACGTCGATGCCCGCAGTCTGTTCGCCGATCTCCGGGCCGTCGCCGTCGATGAAATCCACGCCTTTGCCGGCGACGATCGGGGCTGGCATCTCTTGTCTGTGCTGGAACGCATCACGCGGCTGGCGGGCCGGGAGTTGCAGCGTGTCGGGCTGTCGGCCACGGTCGGTAACCCGGAGCTGCTCATCGACTGGCTGGCGGGTCCGTGCGCCGGCGAGCGAGTTGTGTACCGGCCGGACGACTCCCAAGTAGGATGGACTTCCAAGTCCGTCCTGGATCGCGAATCAAAGAATGTGGACGGACCTGGAGGTCCATCCTACGGAGGCGAGGCCGAGGTCAAGCTGGACTACGTCGGTTCGCTGAACAACGCGGCGATCGTGATCTCTCGCCTGCACCGCGGCGAGAAGCGGCTGGTATTCGTTGATAGCCGCGCTCGGGCGGAGGAACTGGGTGCCGAGCTTCGGCAACTGAATGTCACGGCGTTTGTCACGCACAGCTCCCTGAGTCAGGAACAGCGGCGGCAGGCCGAAGATGCCTTTGCCAACCGAGACGACTGCGTGATCGTGGCCACCAGCGTCCTGGAGCTGGGCATCGACGTGGGCAACCTGGACCGCGTCATTCAAATCGACAGCCCCACCACGGTGTCCAGCTTCCTTCAGCGGATGGGCCGCACTGGCCGGCGGGCCGGCGTGCTCCGCAACTGCCTGTTCCTGGCCACGCGGGACGAGTCGCTCGTGCAAGCCGCCGGCCTGATCGACCTGTGGGCCGAAGGCTATGTCGAGCCGATCATACCGCCGCCAGAGCCGTATCACGTCTTGGCGCAGCAGTTGATGGCTCTTGTGCTCCAGGAGCGAGGGATCGGCCGGCACACCTGGCGGGAATGGGTCCGCCGGGTGCCGGCGTTCAGTCAGATACCTGCGGAACGCATCCAGGAAATCGTCGCCTGGATGCTCCAGCAGGGCATCCTCTGGGAGGAAGAGGGCATCCTGGGGATCGGACGCAAAGGCGAAGAGGAATACGGACGCCGGCATTTCTGTGAGCTGTTGTCGGTATTCCTCTCCCCGCCGCTCTTCGCCGTCTTGCACGGTCGCCAGGAAGTCGGCTTCGTCGATGAGCTGACTTTCGTCGGCAAGCAGGAGGGCAGCCGCGTGCTGTTGCTCGGCGGCCGGGCATGGCGGGTGACGCACATCGACTGGCAACGCAAGGTCGCCCACGTGGAGATGTCCGAAGCTCCCGGCCGGAGCCGCTGGAAGGGCGCCGGCCAGGGCCTGTCCTACAGGCTCTGCCAGGCGATCAAGCGGGTCCTTGCGACCGATGATTCGCGGCCCTGCTGGTCCCAGCGAGCCCGCACTCAGATTGACACGATCCGTGGGGAGTTCCCGTGGTTGACCGTCGATGCCTCGGCGGTCGTCACCGGGCCGGACGGCGACACAAAGTGGTGGACCTTCGCCGGCCAGAAGGCAAACGCGGCGTTGGCCCCAGCGTTGGCCAACATGACCCAGATTCCGACGACAAGCGACAGCTTGTCCATCGACTTTGACCGCCCGCTACCACCTGAAGCCGTCCAGCGAGCGATCGAGGACCTGCGGTCCCGTGAGCCAAGCTCCATGCTACCCGATGTGACGCCGGACGCCCTGGAGGGCCTGAAGTTCTCCGAGTGCCTGCCGCCAGCCATCGCCCTACACTCGCTGGCGACGCGCCGGCGTGACCAAGCTGGTGTGGCGCAGCTCTTGGAAATGACAATCCGGTTCGTATCGGTCCAAGGGGCTAATCCAAACTGAACGATGCCCAGCGGGGCGAAGCCCGATAGATGATTTTGGAGCATGCACCATGAGCACGAATCGAGACACATTGGGCCGGATTCTTCGATTTGGCGAAATCGCACTAGAGTGTTCGCCGTTCCTCGACCAGGCCCCCGATCCGCTACCGGCCACGTTCAGCTTCGACAAGATCGACGGCATGATGCTGGGGTTGGCGATTGGGGATGCGTTGGGCGTCACCACGGAGTCCTGGCTGCCGTCCAGGCGGCAGGCTACCTACGGTGAGATCCGCGACTACATCCCCAACAAGTACATCGACGAGCCTATTGGCTTTCCTTCCGACGACAGCCAGTTGGCCTTCTGGACCCTGGAGCAAATGCTTGCGGACGGCGGCTTCCGACCCGATAACGTGGCGGATTGCTTCTGCACGCGACATATCTTTGGCGTGGGATCGGCTGTTCGCGAGTTTCTTCGGAACCGGAAGGCAGGCAGGCCGTGGCAGCAGTGCGGTGCCAAGTCGGCGGGGAACGGCGCGTTGATGAGGATTGCCCCGATCCTCATCCCGCACCTGAAGGCCCCAACGTCGGCACTGTGGGCCGACGCCGCCTTGGCAGCGATGATCACGCACAACGACGCCGGCTCGACGGCCGCCTGCGTGGCCTTCGTGGCCATGCTCTGGCAACTTCTCGCCATGGACGAGGCCCCCGCCGACCCGTACTGGTGGCCAAGGACATTTGTCTCCATCGCCAACGACTTGGAGGGCGACACCAAGTACAGCCCACGGGGCGGTGAGTACATGGACTATGAAGGCCCGATCTGGCGATTTGTCTCAGAAAAGCTGCTGAACACCCACTGGCGAGAATGGCCTTCCGTGCTCGACCTGTGCAACAGTTGGTACTCCGGAGCGTACCTGCTGGAAACGGTGCCCAGCGCGTTGTACATCTTGATGCGGCATGCCCATGATCCTGAAGAAGCGATCATCCGCGCGGTCAACGACACGAAGGACAACGATACCATCGCTGCCATTGTCGGGGCCGCCGTGGGCGCGCTGCACGGAAAGAAGAAACTTCCCAAGCGTTGGATCGACAAGCTCTCGGGTCGGACGACGGATTCCGATGATGGCCGCATCTTTGAGCTGCTGGCGTCGGGACGACGGAAATGGTGCCCCAGACGCACAACCAGGCCCGAGCCAGAAGCCCGTCGCTACCAATCCGCGTTGGATGCTGCCGTGGACGCCGCACAGGAGGCGGGAAAGCTGATCCGTGACGATTTTCACCGCCCTGGCGGGCCTCGCGGCAGCGGCAGCCACGCGGAGGTGGACAAAGAGGCAGAGCAGGTCATCCGCGAGAAAATCCTGGCCGCCTTCCCTGCCGCCTATCGCGGGGAGGAAACCGGCACGGCCAGCGGTGGCGACGGCGAGCACACGTGGCTGGTCGATCCCAACGACGGCACGTCCGCCTATCTGAAGGGTTGGAGGGGCAGCGCAGTCAGCATCGCGCTGGTTCGGCAGGGCGTCCTGGTGCTGGGCGTCGTCTACGCCCCCACCTACCCCGACGACAATGGCGACCTGTTCGCCTGGGCCGAAGGCTGCGGTCCCGTCACCCGCAACGGGAAGCCGCTGACGACGAACTTGGCCGACAAGGATCTGAACGGCAGCGATGACGTGCCGGCGATCATCTACATTTCCCAGGATGCGGATAAGAACCCCGCGGGCAACGCGGCCTGCGTAACACCGGCACGTTTCATCGCCATGCCCAGCATCGCTTACCGCTTGGCGCTAGTCGCAGCGGGCGAAGGCGTGGCGGCCATCTCCCTGCATGGCCCGAAAGATTGGGATTATGCCGGTGGCCATGCTCTGCTCATCGGCGTCGGCGGGACGCTGATTGACCAGGCCGGAAAACCCATCACCTACGGTGCTCACGGCGAAAGTCACTGTCGATGGTGTTTCGGCGGCGCACCCGCAGCGGCCGATGCCCTGTATCAGCGGGACTGGCACAGTGTCTTCAGCTCAGGCGCGAAGTCCGCCGGGGCATTTGCCCTGGTTCGGCCCGAACGTGGCGCCGCCGTGCCTGATCCCCGGCCACTTTCCCGTGCTCAAGGCTGCCTACTCGGCCAGTTGGCCGGCGATTCGCTGGGCGGGCTGGTGGAGTTCCGCTCGGCGGCCAGCATCAAGTCAAAATATCCCGCCGGCCTGCGGGAACTGATGGACGGCGGGCACTGGGGAATCCTGGCCGGCCAGCCAACCGACGATTCGGAAATGGCGCTGATGTTGGCCCGCTCCATCGTCCAAGCGAAAGGCCACCAGCCGACCACAGCTCTCGATGCCTACGTTCACTGGTACAACTCCCCGCCGTTTGACATTGGCGGCACGACTTCCTCGGCGCTGCGTGGTGCCAAACACGGCCAGACACCGCAGGATCGCCTCGCGGGGGCCAAGCAGCACGCCAACACGACCAGCCAGGCGAATGGTTCGCTGATGCGAATCAGCCCCTTGGCCATCTTTGGCGCGGGGAATCCTGCCGCAGCAGCAGAGTGGGCGCGGGCCGACAGCGGTCTGACGCACCCGCATCAGGTGTGCCAGGATGCTTGTGCCGTCTTCGTGACCGCGATTGCCACGGCGATCGCCAATGGGACCTCGTCGCAGGACTGTTACCAAGCCGCCCTGGACGAAGCGAGGCGGTCCTCAGCGGCCGCGCCAGTGGTTGAGGCACTTCACGAGGCGGCCGAGCGACCACCCCAAGACTATCAGACGCACCAAGGCTGGGTGCTCATCGCCTTGCAAAATGCCTTCTACCAGCTCTTGCACGCACCGAGCCTGGAAGACGGCGTCGTGCAGACCGTGATGGCCGGCGGCGACACCGACACCAACGCCGCCATCGCCGGTGCCCTCCTGGGCGCAGTCCACGGGCGTGACGCCATCCCGCCGCAGTGGGTCCGCAGCATTCTATCCTGCCGCCCGCTGCCCAAGTCCGGCACATCGCATCCCCGCCCCATCGAGTTCTGGCCGGTGGATGCCCTGCGACTGGCCGAGAAGCTACTGGTATTGGGACTACAGGCACACGACGCCAAGGGAGTGAACAGCGGTCCGTGAAGCCGGGCGACGTCGCCGACAGGACCGGGGCTGTCGCGGCTGACTTGCTGGGGCGGCTTGGGGCGAGTCCGGGACACCGGCGGAGCGGTGGGACGGATTGATCCGCCGCAACATGATCGAGAAGGCCCTGCAGGAGCTTTTGGTGACTGCGAACTGACTGAGGGGAGCGAAAAATGAACGCGAAACGAGTG
>JAPLNJ010001082.1 GCA_026692885.1 Planctomycetota bacterium
CAACCCCGAAAACCGTTTGGTGCTAGGACAGGCGGGGAGGGCCGCGCCGAAAGCGCCGCCGACTCCTGGCCGGGCGCGAGCACCTGACGACGCACCCCCAATCCTCTCTCTGGAAGGCACTCAGGATGACCGTGTTCTCCCCTCGTGTGGCCTTGGTTGTTTGCGTCGCACTGGGCCCGGCACTGGCGGCCCGTGGTGACTGGCCCATGCTTCGCGGCAATGCCCAGCACACAGGTTTCGTACGGGCGGATTTGCAGCGGCCGTTCCGTCTGGCGTGGGTCCGCGAAATCGAACGAGAACGTCTCGGCACCGTCATGGAACCCATCGTGGCAGATGGCAGACTGTTCTTGGCCACGCACAGCGGAAACGTGTACGCGCTCGATGCGGAGTCCGGCAAGCCGTTATGGCGGTTTACGTCTCACGGGCCGTTCCTCCACTCACCAGCAGTGGCGGGCGGACTGCTGTTGGCGGCGAGCACCGACGGAAACCTGTACGCTGTGGAAGCCGGCACCGGAAAGCTGGTGTGGCAATGGTTCGGCGGGGACGGCGGATTCTCTGCCTCACCCACGGTGGCCGATCAGACCGTGTACCTCGGCACGCGTGCCGGGGACTTCGCCGCGATCCAATTGGCGACGGGACAGCTCGCCTGGCGTCAAATGCTGAACGTCCCGCTGCGGCAGACGGCCGCCGTCGCCGACGGGCACGTGTTCGTCACAGGCGAGGACTTGGGCGTGCGCTGCCTGAACGCAAAGGATGGTCAGCTGCTGTGGACATCCGCTCCCTTGGCCGGACAGACGGCCCGCGACTATTATCCCATCGTCATCCAACAGCCGGGCCGCACGCTAGTCATCGTCCGCACCAACCCTGTCCTGAACATGGGGCAGCGCATCGGGCGCGACCGCTCGCTGCTGTGCCGAAACGCGGGCGTGGACAACAGCGGCTGGCAGCAGGTCGAGGCCTGGACCAAGAGCGAGCAGGCACGCGGCAACGCCGAATTGTGGACGCGGGAACAAAACGCGATCGCGCGCTACCTGGAGACGAATCGCGACGCCTGCACTTTTTTCGTATTGGACGGCAAGACAGGAAAGGAAGCCTTCACCGCTCCGGTGCTGTGGGTGGCCGGCTGCCAAGGTGTCGGTGCGCAGCCAGCACTGACTGCAGACGGGCGACTGCTGGTGTTCTACCGCAGTGCCTACGGCAACTGGAACCACGGCGTCGCGCCGCTGGTCTCGCTCGGCTTGCTCGATCTCGGGCAGAACCAGATCTCGCCGTTGTTCCACCAGCAGGGACGGCAGCCGCTGTGGAACTGCTTCTGGGGCACCGCGGACGAGAGCCAGAACTTCGTCGTGGCGGGGGACACCGCCCTGCTGGTCCATCAAGCGACGCTCAGCGGCTTTGATCTCCGGAAGAGCGAACTGTTTCCGATCTGGGGCGAGCGCGATACGTACGGCGGATTCCGCAGTCCGCCCTGGGCGCGCAACGAGTGGCACGGACCCGCTCGCAGCGGCGTGGCGGTGGTCGGGCGGCGTCTGTATTGGCAGACCGGCAGTCGCGTGCTGTGTCTGGTGTCCGGCGAACGAGCACCCGGCGGGGAAGCTGTCCGGCCGCGAATAATCCGTGCGCAGGACGTAACCGGACAGGTTGCGTCGCCGGTTCCCGGTCAAAGCGTTCTGGCGGGTCCGACGAATCGGGAGGGCGAGGCTCCTGCCGAGCCGTTGGCGGCGCGCGGCTCAGCAAGTGACTCGCTCACCCGGTCTCCCCCTGTCTTGTTGACTGCGCAGGACCGTCCGGACGCGTCGCGTATCCGGCAGCGTCTGCGCGCAGCCGTCCAGGAGTTGTTATCCCGCACGTGGGCGCCGCTATGGACCGATCCCGGTCTGGCCGGGCGAGTCATTTCGTTTGACCGTAGCGACGAGTTGTTCGAGGCTTTAGCGTGGGCCTACCCGCATCTGCCGACCGAGGCACAGCAGCAGGCCAAGAGACTGTTGAAAGACCAATGGGTGAGTCATCCGCCATTTGCGAAAGAGGCGTGGTATTCGCTGCAGGAAGGGACGCCGCGGGAGTGGTTTTGGGTGCCGGACGATTTCCGCTCGCGACTTGGCTCGGATCGGCAACCGCGCCCGTTCGGGGGAGTCTATGCTGCCTGGCTGTTTGGTGAGCGGTGCGGCGAGGACAAGTTGATTCTCGCGAGTTGGCCCAAACTGAAGGCCGCGTTCGAACAGTTCCTGCAATCGGGCTGGCGGCTTGACCCGACCCAAGGCGACGCCTTCGCTAATCGGTATCTGGCCGGCTTGCTGGCCATCCGCCGTCTGGCCGAAAAGGTGGGCGACCAAGTTACCGCTCAGCAGGCCAGCGCCAAAGCCGGCGAAACCACCGTGGCGCTCGCGGCCTGGTGGCAGCGAGCCGCCGAGATCGGCACGCTGCGGAACTTCCAAGGCTCCGCAGAGTTGGACCCGTTCATCCACAAGGGCGACGGCATTTCACTCGCCGTCGCGCCGCATCGGCACAAGCTCGCGTTGTTCCAGGACCTGACGCCCGAAATCGCCGAACTGCTGAAGGCCCAGGCCCCCGAGGCCGTTGCCGGAGTCCGACAGATCTTCCAAACGCTGTACCGTACTTGGTGGCTGATGGGCGAAGAACGGCAAGTGCATTTCGGCGAGAACTTCGTCGATCCGCCCGACCTGGCGCTGAGCGGCTATCGATCCTTGATCTGGCTGGGCGACGCCTCCGCGGACGAACTGTCGCGGTGCACGGACCTGCCTTTCTGCCGAGCGGACCTGTACTACATCATGAAATTGTCTATGCTGATGGAAAAGATGGGGAGGTAGATCCCACTGCTGGGAAATAGGAGCGGCAAAGTGAACAAACGCCATTTGACCGTCGTCCGCGTTGTCTGCTGGTCGGCCTTGTTCTTACGCGGTGCGTTGCCGACACCTGCCGCCGCGGCCCAAGCGTTGTACCTGGAAGGCTATTGCGACCCGCTGAGTGTCCAAGCGGGAGAAGATGTCGGATTCTGCGTCTCGACCAATGCCGAGCGATTTTCGATCGAGGTGGCTCGCGTGGGGGCCGAGGAGGAAGTGGTCTGGACGAAGGCCGGCTTGGCCGGACAGGAATACCCGCCGGACGATGGTACGGGCTTGACAGTTCGCTCGGCCATGTACGGCTGCCGCTGGCCCGCGGCCGTCAAGCTGACGGTGTCACCGGCGTGGAAGTCGGGATTCTACCGCGTCGTGTTGCAGGCCGGGACGGAACGACGCGGGGAGATTCCACCGGGCCCGGTCCATCGCGTCAAGCTGACCAGCCAACCGGCGCGATTCGTCATGTGCTTCGTCGTCCGTGCGGCCCAGCCTGGCCAACGGAGCAAGATCCTGCTGCAACTGGCCAGCAATACGTACCAAGCTTACAACAGTTGGGGCGGATCGAGCCTATACTCCGGGCCGCAGACCCCGCGGGTTTCGTTTCGGCGACCGATGCAGTTGTATCCCTGGGGCAGCCCGATCACGTGGGAACTGCCGTTTCTGCGCTGGGCCGAAGGCCACGGGCATCCGATCGAGGTCTGCACGAATCTGGATCTGGAGTTCCACCCCGAGCTGCTGCCGCACTACCGGCTGGTCTTGAGCGTCGGCCACGACGAGTACTGGTCCACCGGCATGCGAGACAGCCTGGAGACCTTCATCGCCAATGGCGGGAACTGCGCGTTCTTCAGTGGCAATACCTGTTGCTGGCAAGTCCGCGTGGAAGACGCCGGTCGAGCACTGGTTTGCTACAAACGCGTCCACGAGCAAGATCCCGTGTTCAAGAATTCCGATCGTCGGCGGTTGACCACGCTGTGGAGCGATCCGCTGCTCCAACGGCCGGAGAATCTGTTGACCGGTGTGGGTTTCACGTATGGCGGCTACAACGGCGTGTTCGGGTCGTATGAATCGGGACCTGGGGCAGGTGAATACACCGTCTACCGACCCGAGCACTGGCTGTTGGCGGGCACGGGCCTGCAACGCGGGCAGACATTCGGCCAGGAGGCGAGCATCGCGGGGTACGAGATGGACGGCTGCGAGATGGTCTTCAGGGACGGCTTGCCCTACCCGACCGGGCGGGACGGCACGCCGAAGAATTTCGAGATCCTCGCCACCGCTCCCGGCCGCTGGGGCCTGTTTGACAGCTCGCTGACGTGGGCCCAGGAACTTCGCCAAGCCCTGCCGCGTGAACCGAAACAGGAGGTTCCCGATGATTTCGTGAAGCGTGAAGGCGTGGGGGTGTTGGGCGTGTACGAACGCGGCGGCACGGTGGTCACCGTGGGCAGCACGGACTGGGCGCATGGGCTGGCGATCAGCGATCCAATCGTCGAACGCATCACGCGGAATATCCTGGAGCGGTTGGCGGGAATGCCGGGGAAACCGGGGGCTGACATCCCCGGTTCGCCCGTGCCGCGAACGTTCAAGGAGTTGGTCAACGGGCGGCCCCTGCCGACGGCCGAGAACTTCCCGCCACGCACGCCGCAGGAGTCCCTCCAGGCGTTCAAGCCGCGGCCGGGACTCCGGGTGGAATTGATGGCCGCCGAACCCTTGGTGATGGATCCGGTGGACATCGCGTGGGGACCGGACGGCAAGCTGTGGGTCGTGGAGATGGCCGACTACCCGTTGGGTTTGGACGGGAAGGGTCGGCCAGGCGGCCGCGTCCGCTATCTCGAAGACACCGACGGCGACGGCGTGTACGATAAATCAACGCTGTTCCTGGACGGGCTGCCCTTCCCCAACGGCTGCCTGCCTTGGCGAAACGGCGTCTTGGTGACTTGTGCGCCGGAAATCTTCTATGCGGAGGATACGGATGGAGATGGCAAGGCGGACGTGCGCAAAACGCTGTTCACCGGTTTTGGCGAAGGTAATCAGCAGCACCGCGTGAACCACCCTCGTTGGGGGCTGGACAATTGGGTCTACCTGGCGAACGGAGATGGCGGCGCAGGGACCAACGGGATCGTGCGGAGCGAGTTGCAGCCCGGCACCCAGCTGGATATTCGCGGCCGCGATATCCGGATCCGCCCGGACGACGGCGCGCTCGACGTGGTGACCGGCCAAGCCCAATACGGCCGCAATCGCGACGACTGGGGCAATTGGTTCGGCTGTGATAACAATCGGCCGATGTGGTACTACGCGGTCGAGGACCGTTACGTCCGCCGCAACCCGCATGTGGCAGCGCCGCCCGGGCGCGTCGATCTCACCCCCGAACGCACTTCGTACCCCTGCGGCTGGGTCGTGACGCATCACGCCCTCGGCGAGCCGTGCCCGCCGCTCGCTCAGCCCGGCATCTGGACGTGTTTGTGCGGAGGGATGATCTACCGCGATGAATTGCTGGGGCCGGAATTCTACGGCAACGCATTCTTTGCCGACGCGGTCTACAACTGCGTCAGCCGTAAGCTCGTCAAGGCCGCCGGGGTCCTCTTCCGCGGCGAGCGTGCACCCGACGAGCAGCAGTCCGAGTTCCTGGCTTCGTACGACCCGTGGTTCCGGCCGACGACCATCCGAACGGGGCCTGACGGAGCGCTGTGGGTGGTCGATATGTATCGTCTGGTCATCGAGCATCCGCAGTGGATCAATGACGATCTGGAACGGACGCTGGAACTTCGCTTAGGACACGACAAGGGCCGGATTTGGCGGGTCTACCCGCCTGACAAGCAGCCGCGGGCGATTCCGCGTCTGGACAAACTTGACACAGCCGGCTTGATCGCGGCACTGGATAGCCCCAGCGGCTGGCAACGCGATTTGGCGCAGCAGATGCTCTTGTGGAGACATCCCACGGGAGTTGGAAAACCAGGCCTCGCGGTGGTCGAGCCGCTGGAGAAGATGGTCCGAGAGCATCCGCGAGCTTTGGCCCGCTTGCATGCGATGTGCACGTTGGACGGGCTCGGAGCCTTGCGTCCCGAGCTGGTCGGGCAGGCCCTGTCCGACACGCATCCCGGCGTCCGCCGTCAGGCCGTGCGGTTGAGCGAGCCGTTTCTGGCGAGCGACTCTGGGGCCCACGTTGACTTGGGCGAAGCCCTGTTGAAACTCGTCGACGACCCGGATCTCCCGGTGCAGCAACAACTGGCCTACACCTTGGGCGAATGGAAGATCGTGCCCGCGGGCCGCGCACTCGGAAAGTTGGCCGTACGGCACGCCGAAGATCCGTACTTTATGGCGGCAGTGATGAGTTCGGCGCTGCCGCATCTGG